>JBGSUV010000074.1:0-12969 GCA_041753315.1 Pirellulaceae bacterium
TGATCGCTGACGAAGATCAGAACCGAGTCAACAACGCCGCGAAGCTTTTTGAAAATCATTCAAAATGCACCAGATCGCGCGCGCCCATAAGCGAACACAAACACCTAAAAAGCGTCCCCAAACTACTCAAGAAAAGCACGAGTAGGAGTAGGAAAAATGCGGTCAATTCGCGGATTTTTGTCGCGCGAGATACCGGCGTTCGCCGAGAATTCTCACAATTGTTCTACAATCTGGTTACCTTTACTTTCGCGCGTTAAGCGCTTTGTCGATCGCTGCCGCTGCGATCTGATGGCATTCCGCTATCTCTGCGATCGGGTCATCCGGATTTTCTTCGTATTCGAGCGACAAAGCACCATCGATGGGGAAGTCTACCGCAATTAGAGCATCGATGACACCTTGAACATCCAAGTGACCTTTGCCCAGGATAACACCTTTCGACTGTGCCTTCATTTCCGCAAAGTCCTTAAGGTGGATTCCATACAGTCGGCCTTTCAACAGTCGCACCACTTCAGTCGCGTTTTCACCCGAACGGATGAAATGGCCCAGATCCGCGCAGGCGCCGATGCGTTCGTCATGATTTTCGATTGCCCGCAACACGTCGACGACTTTGTTGTAACGGTGGCCAGGTCCATGATTATGGATGGCAACGCGGATATCAAATTCCTTCACTAGCTCATCGAGTTGTTCAAACGAAACCGGGTCGGGGTCGGCGGAGATGTTCTTGATGCCCAGTGATTTCGCGAACTCAAAAGTCTTGCGATTGGCCGCTTGATCGTTGCCAAAGCCGTTAACTCCGTGCGCAGAAATGGTCATACCCAAATCGGCAACTTGCTTTTTCATCGCCTCAAGTTGTTCGGGACTCGAATCGAGTGGCAACATGCCACTGTAGAACTCAACCTGCTGAAATCCGATCTTTGCTGCATGTTGAAGGGCTGTCCCCACGTCATAGCCGCGGAGCGAATAGAGTTGGATTCCAAGCTGCAAGCGGGGAGCGTCCGCAGCCGAGTTGAGCGCGGGCGATGCGGCCAACGTCAGCGCCGCTTGCGTCGAGCGGACGAGTTGGGTGGCCACTAATGTTGCGGAGCAGGCGCTGACGAAGGATCGTCGATTGACCAAAGTCGACATGGGAGGGTTCCTGTGTGAGGTTGGGAATTCAAGCAAAGGGATGGGGTGGACTGCGACCGATTTGTCGCTTTTTTCCTGGAATGCGTTCTAACGTTCGATATTGTACTGTTCGAGCTTGCGGTAGAGGGTCGCGCGGCTCACACCAAGCAATTTGGTGGCTTCAATCATGTTGTTGTCTGTTCGATTGAGCGCTTCGCGGATGAGTCGTTCTTCCCACAGGTCGATGCGCAAAGTGTCGAGTTGGTCAGTACCTACGTCGCGGAGCGACAGGTCACTTGGCACGATTTCGTGGCCAGCCGCCAACACCACTGAGCTATCGATGACGTTGCGAAGTTGGCGTACGTTTCCCGGCCAACTGTATTCTCGCATCATCTTACGAGCGGCTGTGGAAAACTGAAGATTGGGGCGACCATGTTGATTGCGAAAGTGTCCAAGAAAGTGACTGGTCAGGATATCAATGTCTTTCCCCCGCTCCCGCAACGGGGGAACTTGAAGTTCAAAGACGCTGAGGCGGTAGTACAGGTCTTCGCGGAATTTCTTGTCGCGTACAAATTCTCGCAGATCGCGATTGGTCGCGGCGATAACTCGTACATCGACCGTAACTTCCTGTGTTCCCCCAACTGGCATGAACGGATGACCTTCGAGTATGCGCAACAGTTTGGCTTGGCCTTCAAGGTTCAATTCGCCGACTTCGTCCAAGAAGAGTGTGCCGGTGTGCGCTTGCTGGAACCAGCCGGCGTGGTCCTTGTCCGCCCCGGTGAAGGCGCCCTTCTTATGTCCAAACAGATGGCTTTCCATCAATTCTTGCGGAATGGCGGCGCAGTTGACGCACAACAGTGGTCGGTCGTGGCGTGGGCTCAGGCGGTGGATGGCGCGCGATACCAACTCTTTTCCAACTCCGCTTTCACCGCGGATCAGCGCACAGCCACTGGCTTTGGCCACACGACCAATGCGGTCTTTCAGTCGGACCATACCGGGGGATTCGCCAATGAGTTCCGAAAAATCGGCTGAACGTTGCACGAGTCGTTGATGTTCAGCGGAAAGGCTTGCTTGAGCGCGACTACTTTCGAGCGCTACGGCCAGCATGTTCCCGGCGGAAATTGCGAAATCGAAATGCTCCTGTTCGAACTTGCCTTTCTCGCGATACAGGTGAATTGCACCCATCACAGCCGAGTCACTCACCAGTGGAACGCAAATCGCGTCTGCAAAAACCGTTTCGCGACCGGGACCTGTAATTTGATCCTTGACCCAGATCGCTCGACCCTCTCGACTAACTCGGTCGGTCAGTTTCTTGTGGAGTCGCAGGCGGTCGCTAAAACTTTGAGGAACAATCAACTGAGGTTTCAACTCGCCTTGGTCATCGATCCAGAGAAAGCCTACGGCCGTCGATTGAGTGCGCACGCGCAACATCTCCAAACCAGTCGCAGCGACTTCGTCTGGAGAATTGCAGCGCATGAGACAGAGGCTCAGTTGATACAGATCGAGCATATCTTGACCGCGTTGGCGGTTGATCATTTGACTCATCGCCACGCCGCTCGCTTCGCGTGAGATGGCCGCTTCGAGAACCAGTGTCTGGCCGCTGGGGGCGGTATCCTCCTGATCGTCGGGTAGTTCAAAGAGAAGCTCGGTTGAACCAATTTGGATTCGGTCGCCGTGCATGAGTTCGACTTGCACGATCTTTTTGTCATTGACCAGCGTCCCGTTGCGGCTGTCGGCATCGGAGGCGACCCAGCAGCCCGACTCGTAACTGATGATCGCATGCGTGCGAGAACTCAGTGGGTCTGATAGATGGATTTGACAGCCATTGCCACGTCCGATGCGTATTGGCTGGGATGCGTCGAGGTCGTACTTCTTCTCGGAGGCTGAGCCGCGAACAACGGTGGCAATTGCTTTCATGGACCAGGCGATAAGCAGTAATCGGAAAATTGTTTCGAGACGGTTCTAGCGAGCTGACGATGGCTCAAGTCGACGTGGCGTCAACAGGCGAGTGTTTTCCCCACCCAACAATACTACAAGCGAAACAAAGTATAGCTTAAGGGGTTTGAACTAACCATGTAGCCCAAAATGGCGTATCAAATTGTATTGCCGCCCAGTTTTTACACGTTTGTAGGACCTTTTTCAGCCGTCGATCCGCGATTCGCCCCTGATGCAACCGCTAGCCTCCCCTGAAACCGCAACGTAAACTTACGTTTCCCCAATACCTTGACTCCTCCCAAACTCTCCATAGTTCTGGGGAGTGGGTATGGATGCTTTCGCTGTCGGAAGACTTCGTCCACCCTGACGCGTGGGCTTGGCAATCGATGCGAAGTTATGTTTCTACGGGGGGGTGGTCACTCGAATGACGAGGTGTCCACATCATGCGGTAGGCAAAGGGACCCGGTTGAACGACAACATCGAAACTGGCATTGCAGCAGCCGAAAGCGATCCCGATGCGCAACTGATGTTGCGCGTCCGGGACGATGACGCCATGGCTTTTCAACAGTTAGTACAGGGTTATCAACTTCGACTATTGCGGGTTTTGAAGCATATGGTTGGCTCGAATTCGGCGGCTGAAGACTTGGTGCAGGACGTGTTTCTTCGCGTTTGGCGCGCTCGAGCCAGCTATCAGCCAACCGCCAAGTTTTCGACTTGGATTTTCCATATAGCCCACAACGTGGCCAGCAACGCGCTCCGCGATCGCCATCGGAAGCGGGAAGTACAGATCACCTCTTCCGAAAACCAAAACTCTGCCATTTTCTCTTTGGATCAAATGGCGGTTGCATCGACCGGGATGATGCCGGTCCGTAAGCTCGATAAAGCTGAACGTGCTGACATGGTGCGCACAGCGGTCGAAGCACTCAATGAGAGACAACGCACCGCCCTGATCCTTTGCAAGTTCGAAGGGCTTAGTTACCAAGAGATTGCCGACACGATGGATTTGAGCGTACAAGCAGTGAAGTCGTTGCTGAGTCGCGCACGAGTCAATCTCAAGTTACTTTTGGAACCTTACTTGGACGAGGGGATCATCCCCGGCACGGAAGCGGAGCAGGATGTATGACAAGCCGACCGACAAACGAAGTAGATGACGAGATGCTCGTCGCATATCTCGACGGCGAGCTGCCCAATGATGAAGTGGGTTTGGTGGATCAAACGTTGGCCAGCGATCCGGTGCTGCGCGAACGGTTGGACAAGCTGCGCATTACTTGGGACCTGCTCGGCGACTTGCCGGATGTTCAACCCCAACGCGACTTAACTCAAACCACGATCGCCATGGTGGCGTTGGCCGTGAAAAAGGAGAAAAGTCCTTGGCACGCATGGTTGACCTCCAATCGTTGGATGTGGCTGGCACTGGGCGCGGCTTTGATGTTTGGCGGCGGGACCTGGATGGCCAAACTGCGAGCGGCAACGCAGACCCAGCAAGTCTTAAATGATTTGCCCATTCTCGATCACTATCCGAAATTGTCACAAGTGGAGTCGGTCGCATGGCTTGAAAAATTGATGACCATCGAAAACCTCGTCGAGTCGATCAACGGCAAGGCAGACAATAGCGAAGTTTCACCGTTACCTTCGGAACATGAAAAACGACTGCAGTGGCTAAAAGAGCTTCCACAAAATCGAAAGTTGCGACTGGCGACCAATCAGAAGTTGTTGGAGATGGAGCCACCTAGCCGCCGCGAGCAATATCAGGCGATCGCAAAACTGCTGACCGAAGGATCGTCACAATACTCGGCCGAACAATATCTGGCTGTGCTCTCCGCCTACTCGGCCATTCTAGAACGCATCGGGACGACCGAAAGATTGCGACTGCAAGACGAAAAGAGCCTCGACGAGCGCGCAGAAAAGGTCAGCGCTTTGGTACACCGTGAGATGGCCATGGCTTACGCCAAGAAACTCACAGTGGAAGATCGCGCCGCCATTCGGAGCTGGATCTATGACTTACAGGCAAAGTGGGAAATCTTCAGTCGCTCATCGTTGCGCGACCCTGATACGCAAGTGGTTCTAGAAGTCTACAAAGAGGAGGCTGACTCGTTCATTACTGACGACGACTTGTTAAAGCTTGAAGATGCGTTATCCGACACAGCAGTTGACCTCTTGGCTGGGCTCGATCAACGTCAACATCGCGACGTTCTTGGTCTATGGCTTTTGCATGTCGTTGAGCCAAGTAAGACTGTTACCCAAACCGCCACAGTCGAGGAACTGAGTAAGAGATATGAAGCTATGTCAGAAGATCTGCAAAATGAGATCGAATTCTTGAGCGAAAGCGACGCCCGCAAACGCATCTCCAATCTCACACCGCCTTAAACAATCGAGCACATGATTGAGCTAAATGGCTCGATCAACGCGTTTCGCCAAAAATTAGAAAGTACAGTAGTAGCAGTTGCAAAGCTGCGACCGAAAGTGCGACGGCGCTCGAGATTTTCGGCTTCCAGTTGGCGAGTAGCTCAATTACGCTCAGAGCGACGAAATTGCCAACAAATTTGGAAGCAATAAACGCCGCAATCTGACTCAGGTGGCAAGACGTTTCTCTGTCCAGCATCATGAGCCAACGGCCAATCGGATTGAGCTCCATCGTTGGAAGAAATTCTACATACTTCACCGTCAGGAAGATGTCATAAGCGGATACCACTCCAATCACCAACTTGCAAATCAGCAGCGTCCAAGGGTTACAGAGCATTCGCTGAAACGTCTCGACCACGAGCGGTTTCCATTCCGCGAGATACGTCGGGCGGTTGGCAGGAATTGCATACGGAATACTCATCGTACGGATATTCATTCAAGTCTTGCTTTCATTTGCTGCGTCGAAATTTTTACCAAGGAACTCCAGTGCTACGTTGGCAAAGGGCGTGCCAAGTCGCATACGGTGGTGTTTTTGTCGTTTAATGTGGATTATCAGTCCATAGATGTCATTTGTTGGGACATCGTCTGGCGGCGCTCGAAAACTCGAAAACCGGCGGAATGGCGGAGCTGCCTGTTGGTTGAGCGGGTTTGCTTAGCATGTAAGCACTTTGCGGATGGTGGAACGCCACAGCCACGTCACTGGGACTTGTCGTCGCCCTAAAATGCCCGTGTCCACGCACCCTTGAGGTAAACATGCAAGCAAAGCAGCTTTTGGTCATTGGCGGTAGCCACGGAATTGGGCTAGCCATCACGCGGCGTTGGATTACCAACGGAGCTAAGGTCACGGTGGTGTCGCGAACTCAAGGGAGTTTGGCGGAGTTGGGGAGCGAAGTTCAGTGGATTGCTGCGGATGTACTAGGTGACGAGCTCTCGGCGAATCATTTGCCAGAAGTGTTGGATGGATTTGTCTATTGTCCCGGTTCGATTCAGCTTGGGCCACTTCGCGGTGTGGCCCTGGACACACTGCGGTCAGACTTTGAATTGAATGTTTTGGGGGCAGTCAAGTGTTTGCAGTTGGCGCTTCTGCCACTCAAAAAGTCGCCTGCGGCAAGCTGCGTATTTTTTAGTACCGTTGCCGTGGCTCAGGGGCTGCCCATGCACTCGTCAATTGCCGCGGCCAAGGGTGCACTGGAAGCGCTCACCCGCACTTGGGCTGCGGAGCTGGCTCCATCGATTCGTGTCAATTGCGTCGCCCCAGCATTAACCGATACGCGGCTGGCTGCAAAATTCCTAAGCAGCGATGCCAAGCGAGAAGCGATGGCTGCCAGGTATCCATTGGGTAGAGTGGGAACTGCCGACGATCTTGCCGCCGCAGCTCTTTTCCTGCTTTCGTCGGAAAGCGCCTGGATGACCGGCCAAGTGTTGCATGTCGATGGTGGCATGTCGACTCTGCACAAGCAATAACTGGAAAAATGGCAAATACAAGTCTTCGCAAATCGGAAAGCGTGCGACATCTCGTCTTTATCTTTGGTGATCAACTCAGCGAAAGGTTGTCCGCGCTAAATGACTTTTCCAAGGCAGAAGATCGCATCGTCATGGCCGAAGTCGATGGCGAAGCAACACGCCACTGGTGTCACAAGTCGCGGCTCTTGTTTTTCTTCTCTGCCATGCGGCACTTTCGGGACAGACTGTTGAAATCCGGCTATCCGCTGGACTACCATGAACTGTCCGATTCCCCCAGCAACGATACATACCATGACTTTGATGAGTTCTTCGGAGCCACGATCGAGTCCCTCAAGCCACGACGCGTGGTCATTACGGAACCCGGTGACTGGTTGGTGCAGTCGAAACTCGAGCAAGTCTGTGCACGACATAAAGTACCTCTCGAAATTCGCGAGGACCCACATTATTACTGCTCGATCGATCAGTTTCGAATTTGGTCGCAGAACAAAAAGTCGCTGGTGCTCGAACATTTTTATCGGTGGATTCGACAGCAACACCATCTTTTGCTCGACTCTTCCGGAAAGCCCGAAGGCGGGCAATGGAATTACGACAAAGAAAATCGCCAGAGTTTTGGCAAGCGTGGTCCTGGTCCGACGGTGGCGGTTGCGAGTTTTAAACCCGACGGATTGACGCGCACGGTGATGCGCATGGTCGAGCAGCGGTTTGCCAAACATCCCGGCTCGACGGAAGCCTTCGCATATCCTGTAACCCGAGAGGACGCTTGGCAGGCGGTTGAGGATTTTATCGAGCATCGCTTGCCGCAGTTCGGCGACTATCAAGACGCGATGTGGACCGACACCGACTTTCTGAATCACTCCCGTTTGTCAGCGGTCTTGAACGTCCACTTGATCGAACCGCGAGAGGTCGTCGACGCAGCTATCGCGGCTTATCAGTCGGGCCGCGCTCAACTGAACTCGGTTGAAGGTTTCGTACGTCAGGTAGTGGGCTGGCGGGAATTCGTGCGTGGAATCTACTGGACCAAGATGCCGCGCTATCTTCAACGGAATGAACTTCAGTGCCAAGATCGCGACGTGCCCCAAGCGTATTGGGACGGCGAAACGGATATGAACTGCATCCGCGAGGCGATGAAGCCGGTATTGAAACATGCCTATGCGCACCACATCCAGCGGTTAATGGTCTTGGGATTGTACGCGCAATTGCTAGGTGTTCATCCGCGAAAATTCCATGAGTGGCACATGGCAATGTACGTTGACGCTGTCGATTGGGTAAGTCTGCCTAATACCTTGGGGATGAGCCAATATGGGGACGGAGGTATCGTGGGGACGAAACCCTATTGTGCGAGTGGCAACTACATCGATCGAATGAGCAACTATTGTCAAGCGTGTCGCTTTGACCCAAAAACAATTGTCGGCGAGAGGGCTTGCCCTGTCACTATAATGTACTGGGATTTTCTCAAGCGGCATGAACCTCGGTTTTCGAGCAACGGTCGCATGCTCTTCCAGATCAAGAACTTGCAGAAAAAGAGCGTCGAGGAATTAAGTCAGATTCGTTGCGCCGCTGAGCGTCTGTTGTCTGAGAGTTGAGCTATGAACAAGGTGCAAATCGACGAAATTGACTTGGCAAAGGTGAATCGCTCACATCGCGACTTGGCCCCCCTTCCCCACACACCATCGCCAAACGGCAGCTTCAAATGTCCGAAGTTTTCGTCCGAGGAGATCGAATTAGCGCAGCTCTTTAAGGCGTATGGACTTGATTGGCAACCTGCACCCGGACACTACGTGTTAGACCAAAGTGAGCTGATCGATTGTCCTTCGCCTTTCCAGGGGCGGGTATTCTTCATTCTGGATCTTAAGCACTTCCTGAAACGTTCGGGCACTTTGGAAGAGCTGAAGCAGCGCGTGTGTTGGCTACCCGATTGGGACGACGCGCGTCAGATTCTCCGCGACCTCGATGTGGAACCGAGCCTGATCGTATCGCGGCTGCAAGCAAGCCGCGCAATGGAACGGGGGACGGAGCGTCTCGAACTGTATCGGATGATTGAGGAGAGTCTGACGGGCAGTTTGGAGCTCGAATGAGTTAAAGTGCGAACCGTTAGACCGTTACGGTAGCTTTGATCTTCTGGATGAAGTGTTGTTCGCCGGAAGTTTCTTGCAGTTTCAGTGCACGTTTTTCCGCTTCGGGCTTTTGATCGAATTCAAACACTGCAACTCGCTTCAGATCTTGATTGAACACAGCCCAATAAATCCGAGTCCGTGTTTCGACTTTAACACGCCGGCGAGTTTTGGGAGCACCGTCGATGACTGCGGTGGCGTCATCTGCCTTCGGAACTTTTACCGCTTTTACACGGGAAGTAGCTTTTGCAGCTGAGCGAATTTTTGGCTTCGATGGTGTTTTCACAGCAGTAGCAGCGCGACCAGCCATTGCATGTACTCCTAGAAGAAAGGGAATGATAGAAGAGATAAATGAAAACGAAATCAGGATGGGCGATTTCCGATATCGCAGGACGTGACCACACCAAAGCAGTCAACTTCTTCCCTGTCAGCCAAGCAATTGGGACTCTGCATTCGTGGTAGGAAGTTACGAGTTCGTGTTACACCTTGGAGGATCACAATGAACTGCAGTAACTCGAATGTGTCAGTCGCAAGGATAACTTGCGTTTTTCAGGTAGGTCTTGTTCACGTTGGCAGAGCGCCATTGTAGCGTTATGTGAAGACGTTTCACAGAGCTAAGTTTCAATATTCAATTTCTGTCAATTTGTGCGCCCGAAACTCTTGACAGTGGCTATGGATTACGATTAAGAGCCGCCAGACTAGCTAGTGCTTTGTCAACTTAGGTTATGCGGTACGTCGTAGCTGCCAGGTACGTGAGAATCACGCAGATGTCGACGGGGGTCGTCCCTTTCCCTCCGCGATGTACTGTTGTCTGCCGGCCGCATAGTCGCGCGCAGCAGAGTAATCTTCGCTGAGCCATCGCTCCAAATCTTCTGCGCTGGGCGGCGTCTCTTCCATTCGCTCAACTAGCTTGCGCATCGCCGCGCGGCACCATCCGCAACCCGTCCCGGCGCTTTGGCATTCGGCAAGTTGACTGGGGAGTCGCACCCGATGGATGCGGATGTAATTCATCACCTTGCGCCAGCTGACATGAAAGCAGAGGCACAGTTCATCATCGGGATGCATGCTGGATGATATTTCTCGCGACGATGCACGCGGTAAGGAACTCGTCGATCATCAAGGCCTCTTCTGTTGTATGTACATTGCGTTGTCCACAGCCGAGTGTGACCGTAGGGATCCCATGTCGCACCAGCCAATTCGCATCGACGCCGCCGTTGGAGATCGCTTGCTTGGCCAGCGTTCCAGTTTCCTTGATGGCTTGCTCGGCCAGCACGACCGGGGCGCTGTCTGGCTCAAGCTGAAAGGACTCATAGTCGACGCGACGTTCAACCTCGGCGCGCACAGCCACGCCATGGCTGCTGACGACCTGAGCCGCAGCATTGACAAATGACTGTTCAATGGCATCGGCGATCGCAGTGCGAAATTGACTGTTGTGGCTACGAGCTTCTGCGGTCACTTCGACATAGTTGGCGACTACATTGGTTGCCGAACCGCCTTGGATCACTCCGATGTTGCTCGTCCCCGTCTCACCACTCTTCTTAACGGCACCCAGCCATCGCTCTTTATGCAGCTTGGCGATGGCCACCGAGGCGGCTGTGATCGCGCTGGCGCCTTGTTCAGGCGCCAAACCAGCGTGTGCCGATAGACCATGCAGGCGGAATTTCATGCGCTCGCCGCCCGTGGCGCCGATCGTCATCTTGTGAGGATCGCCGCCGTCGAAGTTAAACGCGAGTTGGGGGTTGCCAAGTTTGCTGACCGTTAATGCGCGACTCCCCTGCAAGCCAATTTCCTCTTGCACAAAGAAGCAAAGTGTCATTGGTGGGTGCGATTCACTTGCCTCCAGCGTTTCAAGAAGTGCAATTAACACAGCTGCCACCCCCGCGCGATCATCGGCGCCCAAACCGGTTTGGTTATTGGCAGAACGAATCGTATTGCCAACTTTCTTCGGTTGACATCCAACGCAGATGGGGACGGTATCCAAGTGAGCTGACAACATGATCCTTGGAAGTTTCCGATTTCCCGGCAGTTTAACGATTAGATTACCGACTTGCCCAGCCACTGGAGTCCGCTTGTGGGCGGTATCAAAAGTGATATGAGATTCGGCGATGCCAGCGGAACGCAAAATGTCGACCACCGCTTGAGCAATCAGCGATTCTTCACAGCTTTTTCCTGGGATCGCCATTAACTTCATGACCAGATCCAAGGCGCGTTTGTGGTTCAGCGGTTTCATAGATGTGCATCATCGCCTTGAGAATAGGGAGCCGAAGTTATAGTTTGCGTGCGCAGCCTTGGGCGCTGGAACAGTCGAATTGCAATTCAACATAAAGGAAATGCGGAGGCCTGCAATGTGTCGCCATATCGATTCAGCCCAGTTTTGCATCGACTTTGTCCTGCGTAAGATGGTGAAGAGCCGCCACGGGCTGTGAAATTAAAAGTTGATCTAGACCAAGCACACGGTATTTTTAGCACGATGTGAAATATTCATCGTTCCGTATTCAAACTATCAGGGGATTACACGGTGAGTATCGGAGAACGTCGCACAATTGGCATCTTGACCGGCGGTGGAGATTGTCCTGGGCTGAACGCGGTGATCCGCGCGGCAACAAAGTCTGCCATCCATCTGGGCTATCGCGTGGTAGGCTTCCTTCGCGGGTTCGAAGGCCTGGCCGATCCGGTGCGTTCGATACCACTCACCTTGGAGAATACAGCCAACATCTTGGATCAAGGCGGGACCATTTTAGGCTCAACCAATAAAGGCAGGTTTTCAGCTAAAGTCGGTTTGAACAGCAATCGGACGATTGAGCCTGAGTTGATATCGATGGTGAAACACAACCTGCTAGCGCTGGAAATCGACGGATTGATGTGCATCGGCGGCGATGGCTCATTGACGATTGCTCAACAGCTATTCGAGGCTGGGGTACCGGTGGTAGGTGTCCCCAAAACAATTGACAATGATCTCGGCTGCACGGCATTTACATTTGGATTTGACAGCGCAGTCGCATGTGCTGCCAACGCGCTCGACCGTTTGCATACGACAGCGGCCAGCCATGAGCGCGTGATGGTGTTGGAAGTCATGGGCCGCCATACAGGTTGGATCGCTTTGCACGCAGGGCTGTCCGGCGGCGGTGATGTGATCTTGATTCCTGAGATTCCATGGAACTTCGAAAACATCTGCGCCAAGATTCTGCAGCGCAAGCAGATGGGTAAAGCCTTCACGCTGATTGTCGTAGCCGAGGGCGCCCAGTTGCCCGATGGCGGCTTGGTAACGCTTGAAGCCGTGCAAGAAAATGGGCAGACGCGGCTGGGAGGAATTGGACAATGTGTTGCCAACGAAGTTCAAAAGCGGCTTGGCACCGAAACTCGCTGCGTGGTGCTAGGACATTTGCAGCGCGGCGGCGGGCCTACCTATTTCGACCGCTGCTTATCGACCCAATACGGAGCGCATGCAATTCGTTTAATTGAAGAACATCGCTTTGGTGAAATGGTTTGCTATGTGCCTCCACAAATCTCCAGCGTGCCAATTGCCGAAGCCATCGCCAGTTTGTCGCGGGTGGATCCGACGAGTTCCGCAGTCCAGGCGGCACGCGCCTTAAATGTCAGCTTTGGCGATAGTCCTCACTTCTGCAACCCATTTCCCAACTCGCGAATCAGTGCCGAGACGCTGGTTGAGAAGTACAATCTCACTCACGACAAATTGGCGGAACTTCGAGGTTCGCAGCCTAAGCCGGTCGAAATTTAAACAGTTTTTCCAGGCAGATGAACCATAGCTAAAGATGCTCAAATGAGGGCAACTCCCTCACGGGAGGGCAACGCCACCGCTCTAAACATCTTTTTCATTCCGGTAAGCGTTTATTTGGCGGTAAACAGATGTGTGTGCCCCCGATTTTTTCTTGGGTGGTGTTGTGACGGCTCGCGATTTTTTGCGGGCCTTGATCCAATCATCGTCCCATAG
>JBGSUV010000075.1:0-59652 GCA_041753315.1 Pirellulaceae bacterium
GTCACAACACCACCCAAGAAAAAATCGGGGGCACACACATCTGTTTACCGCCAAATAAACGCTTACCGGAATGAAAAAGATGTTTAGAGCGGTGGCGTCGCCCTCCCGTGACCGCGTCACAAAGATGTTTAGAGCGGTGGAGAGAGGCTCCTGCCGAGCTTTTTCGGGCAGCGTCCTAACGTCCAACAGCCAAACGAGTACAGGCCCTTTGCTTGTGAACGACAGGTGGCGGCCGGAGAAGGCTCCGCAGGAGCGTCGGCCCTCCCGTACTATCGAAAAATCTCTCGCAACTTCAGCGATAGCTCTGGCCAGATCTCAGCGGCGGCACCAAAGTCAGCATCCATCCAGCGAACTGGCTTATCACTTTGCGCCCGCGACGCTTGTGGATGTTCCGGTCGAATGGGAAATTGTCCACTTGGTCCCATCGCCAGTCTCCCCTCGGTATCCTCTCCCACTAGAAAGTTAGCCAACTGAACTGCAGCAACTGGGTGAGGGGCATTGCGAAGTACGGCGATCGTATTGGGAATTCGCAGCACGCCCAATTCATCGGGCTCCTGGTCAGGGTAGACGATATCGATTGGCAGTCCGGCGTCGAGCTCTACCAATGCGTCATCAGTATCGGTCAAGCCAAAGGCGAGTTGACCACTTGATACCGCCAAAGCCACTTGTTTATTGCCGGCCAATACGACAGCATTTTCGTTGACGGCACGGAAGAAATTTTCCGCGTTCTCTGCGCCCATTTGATGGTGCAACACAGAAAAATGTGTGGCAGTGGTACCGAACAATGGCCGCGCAACTCCGACCTTTCCTTTCCATTTAGGATCGGCAAGCTCGGAGATCGACTTTGGCCGTTCGCCCGTTGCCGGCAAGAGTTCGCGGTTGACGATGAACACGCGTGCGCGGGCTGCGATGCCAACCCACTGGCCATCCTTGCTACGCATGTTGACTGGCCAATTCGATGGAATTTCCCACTTAATGGGCTGCAACAACCCAGCTTTTTCCAGTCGCAAGGTGTGCATGATTTCATTGTTCCAAAAGACGTCGCAGCGTGGACGTTGGCTCTCGCTTTCAATGCGAGTTACCAGTCCAACCGTTTTCGTCGATTCTACGTCGAACTGACGAACAACTTGAGTTGGCTTGTGGCGACGTTCAAAGGCATCCAAAATCGGCTTCGAGTATTCGCGGTCGGCTGCCGAGTAGATTACAACCGACTCTTCCGGCTTCGGTACACACCCTGCTGAGACCGAAAGCACAAGGGCACTCATGCAGAGCAAGCTACGCATCATTTTGGAATCTTATTTGGCTTGTAGTCATGATCGCGTTTAAAAAGTATTTCAAGTGTAACAATTTCGTCCGGCATGACCGGCGGAGCAGCTTTCTGTTTGTTTTCGTCTGCTTCAGGGTTGATTCGATTGATGTTCGATAGCACGTCGAATCCAGCTATCACGCGACCGAAGGCGGTGAAGGAGCCGTTGAGTTGAAGCGTCGGGAGGAAGGTTATAAAGAACTGCGAGCCAGCCGTATTGCGTTGCTCGGCCAAGGCCATGCCGAGTGTGCCGCGGAAGAAGTTTCGCGCATTGGGTTTGTCGGCTTCGTTTAAAATAAAGTATCCCGGATCGCCGCGACCGTCGCCTTGCGGACAGCCCGTTTGTGCCATGAAATGCTCGATGACTCGGTGAAAGGTCAAGTTGTCGTAGAAGCCTTGTTCGACTAAGTAGATGAAGTTGGCCACGGTTTCCGGAGCTTGATCCTCGAACAGTTCAATTTCGATATTACCTTTGGTGGTTTTAATCAGCACGCGCGGCAGCGGCTCGCCGGCAGCATCTGCCGCGCGTTGCTGAAGCTCTTTGTCCCAGGCCTCTTTGACGACCTCGTAATTATCGATCAAGACTCCCAATTCTGCTGATACTTCGCCCGAATCAACCAGCTGCTGCAGGAGAGGTTTGGCCACTTCATATTCGTTGGTCGAAAATGCTGCCATCGCCAGAAATCGTAGGATGTCGGGATTTGAATATCCGGTCTCGACCAGCGCTTGGCCAACGGGCACCATCCCTTCAAAACGATCTTCCTCGAAGCCCCGTTTGAGATAACGCGCAAACATCGCTGCCAAATCCATTCGTCCATCAGGATTGAGCTTAAATTCAGCCAAAGCAGCAGCCATCATCTCCCCATGCAATTGATTGCCCTTGCGCAGCAAATCGGGCCATTGATCTTTGATCTCTCGGTCTGCTACGGCCGATTCGCTGATGTGGTAGCTCATGATGACCTTCCGCATCTCCTTTAAGTGTTCACGCAGCGCATCACACGTTCGTTTGAACTCCTCTGTCTCCATTTTGACGATTTCTGGTTTGACATTGGGATCTGTAGCATTGGCAAGTTGATGCCCGTCATGATCATGTCCAGCATGATCATGGCCCTCGTGGGGGTCCGTGGCTGGCGATTGCACAACAACGTTTTCGCCTGATGGTGGATCTTGACCCAACACCTGAGCTGAGCCCAGTCCGGTTGTTCGAAAGCCAGTAGAACTCAGTCCAACGATCATTAAGAAAACAAAAATCTGTACGAGAACCGATTGACCAAGTCGCATTTCGACGTCCATTGAGCTGGTTTGGATAGATTCGTAATTAAAACAGGGGGCATATGGTTATGCCGAGTCAACCGTCTGGCGACGGTAGCTACCTAGTATGCCGAGTCAACCGTCTGGCGACGGTAGCGACCCAGTGTCTGCGATTTTGACAACCGACACACCGTGGAGTTCAATAAAACATTGACATAATTCAAATGGGGTACGCTTCCAACGCGAAAGCAGTTCGAATGCCGACAACTGCCCGTGTATTGGCTGCCCGTGTATTGGCTGCCCCCCCTTTTATTTGTTAATCATCAAAAGTCGACCGAGTTCCGCTAGCCAACACGAATGAGAAAGAGGATATTCTAGTCGTAGCGAGCCGGCGCTTGTAGATCGTCGCGGATGATCGCATGCACCTTTTACACATTCTCTCGTTCGGTACTTCCAAATCTTATGGCACGCAATTCCGAATGGGGTTTCGAATCAGACCGCACCCGAAGAACTGAATCTCGGCCGAAACGCAAAGTTGAAAAATTCACTCCAAGCAAATTGCGGATCATTGCGGGTACTCATCGTGGTCGCCGAATTGAATACAACGGCGATCCAGCCACGCGGCCGATGAAAGAGCGTACGCGTGAAGCGGTTTTCAGTTTGCTAGGAGGTTATCTCCATGATACGTTTGCGATTGACCTGTTCGGAGGCACCGGAGTCTTGGCGTTTGAAGCTGTCAGTCGTGGCTCCGTGCAGGCCAGCATCCTCGAACTATCGCGACTGAGCGTCTCTTCGATTGTAGCCAACCTCACGGCTATCGGCATCGATGACAAAGTAACGGTGCACAATGTCGACACTCTGCGCTGGTTGCGAAGTTTAGAAATGAACATCCAGAGTTGGCCTGCGTTGCCCTGGGTCGTCTTCTGTTGTCCACCCTATCGGCTTTGGGAAAGCGATGGTGAACGACTCGCCGATGGCTTGCGGAGTATGTATGCGGCCGCGCCCAGCGGTAGCCAGTTTGTTTGTGAAACCGACGCGACTTTCGACTTGGCACTGTCGATCCCGGAACTCCCATGGGACATTCGCCACTACCCCCCTGCCTTTGTCGGAGTCTGTAGCAAAGCTTAGCACAGGAGAATTAGATGCGCATCGCTAGCGACAATTCCACCATGCGATCTTGTCATCGCAACGGCTCTATTCGTCCTGCCGCCCACTTCGTCCTCTATTCCATCATCTTCCTTGGTTGCATTCCCGCCCACGCTCAGGGTATCGACGTTGATGCTCAAACTCCTGCAATTGGTCAGACTGAAGCGAGTTTGCGTTCGACTGACCAATACAAAAGTCAGACTCGGTCGGACGGTGATGACTACGTAGCGCAGGCTTATGGAAACGAGGGTTACACTGATAGTCAAGATGCTTCCCTTGGCTACCGTTACGGAGATCGTCAGTCAGTTGACATTTATAAAGCCAACTACTCGCCGACCGGATCGTACCGTCAGCCCATTGCCATAGCGATGATCCATGATCGTCTGGCCGTAGTTCCCACCAAACTCACCGGTGAAATCTACGCCTTGCGATTGCCAGAAAAAAAACTGATCGAACTCATCCACTCGGATCCAACAAGGCAGTTCGGCAAGTTGATACGACTTTGTGATACGGCGTTTGTCGTGCTTGATCGCTTGGCGGGTGAAGCGCTGGTTTTTCAATCCGACGCCGCGCCGGCTCCTAGTGAACGGTGGTCGATTGTGGCCAAACTCAGTTGTCCAGGCGCTCCCCATTCATTGGCCTGGGATGGCGAATCTGGGGACTTGTTCATCACTGGGCAATGGTCGCAGCGACTCTACCACTTTCAAAACGAGTTTCGACGCGATGGCGTCGCCACGGAAAACGCATCTAAAATTGATCCTAGCCGATGGAAAGAGTTGCCGTCGACCGAACTTCCCATGTGTGGTGGGGTTGTGTTGCCACTCAAACAACATTCGGTCGTCCTAGTGATGGATGCCTTTGGTCGAGACTTCGCAGTCGTGGACTGCAATTCGTCAAAGGTCATCAAGCACGGCGAGGTGTACGGCCACAACATTAGCCAAATCGTCGCAGTGGATGGTGGCGAACGCATCATGTTTACTCATCAGTTGCTGAATGAATTCGCTCAGTCGATGCGTGGCGACATCACCTGGGGTGGTCTCATGAGCAACGCGATTCGCTGGTTGAAAACGGAGCGTCTGCTAACACAAACAGGTTCCGATATTTTCTCGCAAGGCAAGTTCTATCCGATCGGCGCTGTCGGGGATGGTGCTGGCGATCCCACCTCCTTTGACTTGTCCGTCGGTGGCACAATTGCCGTAACGCTCGGCGGAACCAATCGAGTCGCCCTGGCCGATCTCCATGAGCTGGACTTTCGGCAATTCGACGTGGGTTTTCATCCCGTTGCCTGTTGCTTCACTTCCGATCAATCACAGTTAATCGTGGTCAATCAGTTCAGCGACAGTTTGTCAGTCGTGGGCGTTTCAGATGGGACCGTCGAGCATCTCGAATTGGGTCCGCTGCGATTTCCGACGGAGAGCGAACAAGGGGAACAATTTTTCTTTCACTCCAAGCTGGCACATGACGGTTGGATGAGTTGCCATAGTTGTCATAGTCAGGGGCATACCAATGGTCAGCTCAACGATAACTTGACCGACGACTCTTTTAGTTCACCCAAGCGAATTCTATCGCTACTGGGACAAGCTGACACCACACCTTATAGCTGGAATGGCAAATTCGAGAAGCTAGAAGAACAGGTCTTTCATTCAATCCGATCCACGATGGCTACCGACAATCCGATCGACCAAGCGATGGTCGATGCCATCGCAGTTTATGTTCGCAGCCTACCGAGCCCGCCGAGCGTTCTGATGGCTCGTGGCGAACTGGATGAACACAGCAACTACCTGAAAGCTGGAAACTCGCTGTTTCAATCACTTGGCTGCGCAGACTGCCATGGGGGCACGACCTACACGAGTACCGAAAAATTCGACGTGGGGCTCGAAGACGAATTGGGCAATCGAATGTTCAATCCACCTAGTCTGCTGGGGATTAGTCAACGCCAGAGCGCATTGTTTCATGATGGAAGAGCAAATTCAATTCAGGACGTCATCGTCAAATTTCGCCATCAAATGAAAAGAGAGCTCTCCGACCAAGAACTCAAGGACTTGGTATACTTCTTAAATTCTCTTTGAAAACGTGCGATTCCAGCACACTGCGATTCCAGCACACATGGAACGTTTATCGATTCGAACTTTGGTCAATGGAGAGTTATCAACGATGGGGGCAAAGAACGTGCTCGGTTCAGAGTTGGAGTCGTGCAGTACGGAGCCCTTAACAGGCTTCTACCGTGACGGCTGCTGCAATACAGGTGCGACGGATGAAGGAATGCACACTGTCTGCGCGGAGATGACCGACGACTTTTTGCGTTTCTCCAAACTGAAGGGAAACGATTTGTCGACACCCAACCTGGCTTTCCAGTTTCCGGGTTTAAAGGCCGGAGATCGCTGGTGCTTATGCGTGCTGCGATGGAAAGAAGCCCACGCGGCAGGCATGGCGCCGCTGGTCAACCTCAAAGCAACCCACATGTCCGCCCTGGAGTTCATCGATCTCGAAGATCTCCAAGAGTACGCAACTGGCGATTCTCTCGACGACTAAAAGCAACTCAGCGAATTGCTTCGATCGCAGAACGGATGTGGCGAAGGCTGCCCCCCGCCACCGACGACGTCGGGATAACAAGCCCGACCGCCAAGATTTGGACTCGATCACCGGTCGCGTTAATCGCGCAACCGGTTGGCCTTGCGTGATGACTAAATCACGCCGCCATGCACGCGGTATGGAGTCATGTGGTCTGGTTGGTCAACCATCCAGAACCGTTCCCACTCCTGAAGGAGCAATCGCAAGTTCTCGGACGTATAGACCAGTTGCTCAGCACGTCGCTCGGGAATTGCAGAATAAATGGGGATGGCACAGCCTGTCGCTGACACGCAACATCCCAAAAGCAAAGCAGCACAAATCCAGCGTCGCATCCTAGTTCCTCCGTGAACAACTCTGCCGTAGATTGGGAGTCCCACCCAAGTATCAGTTCTTACGATATATCTAACTGAGCGGACGTTCGTCAGCTCCGTTGTCAATGTTCTTTCCACTCTCGGTTGTAGCATGGCAAGCAATTCCACTTCCAACCATCTCGTCTTGCCGAATCCGAGCCGCCGCCGCATCCTCCAACTCTTGTACCCGGGCTTCCATTTCCTTCCCAGGCTTGAAGGTTACGACAAACTTTTCCGGCACATCGACTTGTCGTCCCGTCCGCGGATTTCGAGCTTTCCGAGCCTTGCGACCTTTGACTTGAAACACGCCAAAGTTCCTCAGCTCAACCCGACCCTCCTCAAGCAGGGTATCGACAATTCCATCAAAGGTGAGTTGCACAATCTCCTTGATTTGGAGTTGGGTCAACCCAGTCTTATCGGAAATCGACTTTACGATCTCTTTTTTGGTCACTTGGTGAAGCTCCTTCGCCGGGCCAGCAAATGCCGTAAGTCATTTGCGTGCAACAAGTTAATCCGGCGAAGTCTAATGCCCAAGTACCCGTGCGTCAAGGTCTGCAGAGTCCCATCGAGTAACACATTGCTCTCTACGAGAATCGGCCACCAGTCCGCACAACCATGGAATCGTCCTTACAGCCAGCAAACTTTACTAAATCCGATCAATCGTCTCTTTCGATCGATCCGTTAGTTTAGCAAATCGGTCGCGAATACAAGCTAAGGAGAATAGGGTCTTGTCATTAATTGAGTGCTACGGTGGAAATCCACTAAAAAGGCAGGAACGGGTCAGTTGGGGATGCCATTAAGCGGAACCAGTTTTCCAATATGTGAGTAATTACCTCCTGCCTGCAACGCTTTTTTCATGTATTCCAGCTCCTTTTTGGAGATCTTATCAGGATATTTGGAATCCCAGACTTCGACAGTCACCATGGCTTCGAGCAGTTCAGTGTCCGAGCTGAGCAAGTTTCCCGCTTTATAGCCTTGCCCAACTAAATAGATCGCTTGGGCAATATAGCTAGCCGCCTCGAAATCTTCGTTAAGCACGTTTTTGAGTGCTCCCATGTCATGAATTGCATGAGTCGCCTCGTGGACAATGAAACTTCGCCTTGGAATGCTTGTTGTGTCGTAGCTTTTGAAGGTGAGCGTATTGGTCGCGCAGTCGTAAGTGTCAAAATTGCCCGGAGCATAGCGCACCTGAATTTTGCCTGCGCGGATCATCTTGGCGACGTTTAGATAGGCATTTCGATCAATGCGTTGCCCCCCAACGTTGAAGTTGATGTTCTCGGTAACTTCTTCATCCTCGAGAACAGTTGCGACCACGACGCCAAATGCATAATCAAAGAACTCTCCTGTAGCCGTCTTGGTTTTTAAAAGCTGCGATTCTGCTGTTTTCCACATTAGCCTGTTTTCCGTTAGTAGTGTCGAACGATTGTCCCAATCGCTGGGAGCGTCAAACGACTGTTCCCGGTAAGTACCGTCCCCAGTCGCTCGGAGTGTCGAGCGATTGTCCCCGATCGCTTGTAAAGCGACTGAGACAATCGTTTGACACAGGCGCACCGAAGCCATCTGAACCAAGGCTCAATGTGTGAAACGCCCTCCAACTGCTTCACCAACGTGCGGGAAACTCTCAATATTTTTACACGTTGTACTGACATACCCACTCGTCTGAAGGGGTACCAGCATGCCCGCTGAACGTCTGTGCTGTCGTTAGCCAGTTGCCGTTCGTCCCTTTCTCCCGTTTTTTCGATTCCTCGTGGAAGCGAGGACAGGGATCGCGTCCTTCGCAGAGAATCGAGAGTTGAAAACTTCTGTACCACAAACAGCGGGTGACCAGGGTCTGTCCCCGCGCACCGCAGCTTCCCTGACTAGGGTCTGTCCCCGCGCGCCGCAGGCTTCCAAAGCTCGCTCTGACCAGGTCTGTCCCCGCATCTAATGTCCCGCATCTGACCAGTTCGGCTAGTTTGACTAATGACTAGGGTCTGTCCCCGCGCACCGCACCTGTCCCCGTGATTAGGGTCTGTCCCCGTGACTAGGGTCTGTCCCCGTGAATAGGGTCTGTCCCCGTGCGCCGCAGGCTTGTCCACGTGCCCTGTCGTTTGACTAGGGTCTGTCCCCTTGCATCCCTTGCATGACCCGAGAAGTGCCAGGCCATACCCCACTCGTCTGGCGGAGTTGCAAAGATGTGTGTGGCCGCTTAGCGTTCACCACAAAGCACAAAACGGATAAAATTTCTGGACCGCAAACAGAGGCTGTATAATGAAGCGCCTTACCCAAGATGATTAGAAGCGTTGTAAAAACGCATTTTGTAGTGGTCGGGCATACCTGCTGGCCGCGATGAAGTCTTGCGTTTTGCAACTGATTGAGGGTTAAAACCTACTACCGCCCGTCCTACCCACCTGCCGAACAGCGCCAAAATAATGGCTTCTCAAACCCACCGCTTCCTTCTGCTGTTTTGCTCACAGCTACTTTTCTGCCACTCATTGCTTGGAATTGAGCCAACGGAGCCCAAGCCGGATGAGAAGGTCGATTTCGCGCGCGATATTCGACCGATCCTCTCCGACCGCTGTTTCATTTGTCATGGCCCCGACGCTGAGCAGCGATCGAGTGAGTTGCGACTGGATCAACGCGATTCTGCAATTGAACTGGCAATCTCAATTGACAATCCTTCTGAAAGCGAATTGTTAAAACGGATCTACTCAACCGATCCCGATCTGGTGATGCCACCCCCTGCGACCAAGTTGAGCGTCACACCTGCCGAGCGGGAACTATTAGCGCGTTGGATTTCTGACGGGGCACCTTATGCCGAGCACTGGGCTTTTGCACCACCACAAAAAGCGGAACCTCCGGCAGTCGAACTAAGTGTTGGCGAAAGCATCGACGCGGCCTGGTCTAACAATTCCATCGATCGCTTCGTACTCCAAGCGTTGGTTGCTCAGCGTCTCGAACCGTCGGCGCAAGCTGATCCTACGACGTTGATACGGCGAGTGACGTTGGACTTGACTGGGTTGCCGCCGACACCATCCGATATTGACGCGTTTCAAGCTGAAATCGATTCGCTGATTGCTGCAGGATCAACAAATGCAGTTGGCATTGCATACGAGAAACTGGTCGACCGTTTATTGGCCAGTGAGAAATTTGGTGAGCGGATGGCGGTCGATTGGCTTGATGTCGCACGTTATGCAGACACTTTTGGCTATCAGACAGATAGATATCGCGCTACTTGGCCATGGCGAGATTGGGTCGTTCGGGCCTTCAACAAGAATCTGCCTTATGACCAGTTCATCACGTGGCAGCTTGCCGGAGATCTTTTGGACGAACCAACCGATGAACAGATTTTGGCGACGGCATTCAATCGCCATCATCGCCAGACAAATGAAGGTGGCAGCGTCGAAGAAGAGTTTCGCGCCGAGTACGTGGCTGACCGCGTCAATACGTTTGGCGCCGCCTTTCTTGGACTGACCCTTGAGTGTTGTCGTTGCCATGACCACAAATACGATCCAATCACTCAAGAGAACTACTATCAACTGAGCGCTTTCTTCAACAACATCGACGAATCGGGACTTTATTCACACTTCACCGACGCGACCCCCACGCCAACCCTTACGTTGACAAACGCGGAACAGCAAACCCAATTAAATGAATTGGAAAGTCGCATTGAGCAGTTGCAGTCCGATCTGCATGCGATGGAAACAGCACCCGAAGTAACTGAGCTCGTTTCCCAGTGGCGCCGCCGTTTACGCGATGTGCGGCAAAGCGATCAAACTCTTCCAGCGGGTGATCCACTTACACTGCATGACTTGCTTGAGAACTCTCTCAAACATGCAATGTTAGGCGACTATGCGTTAGACGAACTCGTTGACGGAAAGCTCTTGAATCGCGTTGAGCCAAACGTGCCGCGGGGAGGTGAAGGAAAGTTAAGCGAATCACCGGAATTTGTGCCTGGCAAAGTCGGCCAAGCGCTGCGGTTTAGTGGTGAAAACAACGCTACTTTTCCGGCGGCTGGGAATTTTACGCGTGATCAAGCTTTCTCATTTTCGTTGTGGTTAAAGGCACCGACGCATTTTCCCCGAGCCGTAATATTCCATCGATCACGGGCCTGGACGGATGCAGGTAGCCACGGTTATGAGTTGCTGATCGAAGATGGCAGGCCTAGCGTGGCGTTGATCCACTTCTGGCCGGGGAATGCTTTGCGCATCGTTTCCAAAGATGCACTCACCGTGAATCGCTGGACTCATATTGCGGTGACGTACAACGGTTCCAGTCTTGCATCAGGGTTAAAGCTCTTCATTGATGGGGATGAAGTTGAGGTCGACGTCGTCCGCGATAGCTTGACAGGTGAAATCCACCAGGGAGAAGCTAACGAGTTGACCTTGGCCCAGAGATTCCGCGACGTCGGATTTAAGGACGGGGAGATTGATGAGCTGAAAACCTTCCAAAAGCAGCTCACCGCACTGGAAGTTAAAGTATTGATGATGCGCGACGCATTGCCAGCGAACTTGGTCGAGTACTTGCACAATGTGTCTGAGGAACGATTGCAAGAATTTGGGCTGCGTCAAATCGAGGCCATCCATTTGAGGCGTGAACCGTTGGTCAAGCAACTTGAAGCGGCGCGTCTTGAACGCAGCCAGTTACTTGATGCGATTCCACAAATCATGGTCATGCGCGAGATGCCAGAAATTCGTCCAACCTTTGTGTTGGAACGTGGCGCGTATGATGCACCTCGGAAACCGGTGACGCGAGCCGTCCCCGCGGCGATAACCCCTCGACTGCAAGACGATCGTCCCACGCGACTTGATTTAGCCAATTGGTTGACCGATCCGCAACATCCCTTAACAGCCCGCGTCGCCGTCAATCGCTTTTGGCAATCATTGTTTGGTCGGGGAATTGTCTCGACCAGCGAAGATTTTGGACTGCAAGGAGAAATGCCGACACATCCGGAGCTGCTTGATTGGCTAGCCCGCGACTTCATCGACACGGGCTGGGACGTTAAACGGCTTTTGAAGCAGATGGTCATGTCCGCCGCGTACCGTCAGCAGTCGAACCCGACATCCAAGCTGTTAGCGGTCGATCCCGAGAATCTATATTTGGCCCGCGGTCCCGCCACGCGACTGAGTGCGGAGATGATTCGGGACGCAGCGCTCGCGTCCAGTGGCTTGTTGGTAGAAAAAATGGGCGGTCCGCCGGTCAAGCCTTATCAGCCGCCGGGATTGTGGGAGGAGAAGTCTGGGGAAGCCTATCAGCGCGATGTAGGCGAGGGGAGTCGCCGACGCAGTTTGTATACGTTCTGGAAACGTACTTCACCGCCCCCGTCGATGATGACGTTTGACGCAAGCAATCGCGAGGTGTGCGTCGTCAACCGACAGGCAACGATGACTCCGCTGCAAGTCTTAGTACTCCTGAACGACCCACAGATGGTTGAAGCCGCAGTAGCGCTGGCGGAACGAGCTTCCCGCGAGGAGAACTCAATCACAGAGCAACTGACATTCATATTCCGCAGCTTGTGCAGTCGTGAGCCCACTCCGCAGGAACTGTCTGTCCTGCAACAGCTTTACGCTGAACAACATGAGCTGTTTAACGGTCAGACCGACGCGATCCAACAACTCCTCAAAATCGGCGACCACATCGTGGCAGAAGAACTCGATCGCAGCCAACTGGCAGCCTTGACCGTCGTTGCCGAAGGGCTCATGAGCTACGATGAATTTATCATGAAACGATAGGTGGCGACATGTTTAATCGATCACGCAAAAATGCTGAGTTGCAAATGGATGTCAATTTTGCACGCGAACTGACGCGCAGGCACTTCTTCGGAAAATCAAGTTTGGGTGTAGGAACCGCTGCATTAGCGACGTTATTCCAAGGGGCTCTGGCCCACGGAAAAGCGTCAGTCAACATCGATGAGGAAGATGGCGGAGGATTGCTAAAGAATCCCGGCGTCGGAGGACAGTTGGAACATTTCCACCATGCGCCCAAAGCGAAACGGATCGTCTATCTCTTCATGAGTGGCGGTCCCTCGCAAATGGATCTGTTTGACTACAAACCGCAATTGAAGATCGACAATGGCAAAGAGCTACCCGCCTCCATTCGGATGGGGCAACGTCTAACCGCCATGTCAGGAAATCAGGCGACGTTGCCGATCGCAGGTTCAAAATTTGCGTTCCAGCAGTATGGGCAGAGCGGCGCCTGGATGAGCGAGATTTTGCCGAATTTGGCAGGTGTCGCAGACGAACTTTGCTTTGTTAAATCGGTTTATACCGAAGCAATCAACCACGACCCGGCGATTACTTTTATCCAAACGGGTGCCCAGATTGCTGGACGCCCTTCGCTGGGCGCTTGGGTCGACTATGGCTTGGGCTCGACAAATGAAAACTTGCCAGCCTTTTGTGTACTTGTTACAAAAAACAAGTCGGGACAGCCGCTCTACTCACGATTATGGGGAAGTGGCTTTTTACCGTCGAACCATCAAGGTATCCAGTTTAGAGCCGGCGCAGATCCGGTGCTCTATTTGACCAATCCCCCAGGTATCACTTCAACAAGTCGACGATTATTGCTTGATCGGTTGAATGAACTACACGAACTCGAATACGAACAACGTGTTGACCCTGCAATTCGCGAAAGAGTGGCCGCCAGCGAGATGGCATTTCGCATGCAGGCTTCCGTTCCCGATGTGGCTGATTTTTCCGCTGAATCGGAAAGTACTTTTGAGCTATACGGACCCGACTCGAAGGTCCCTGGGACTTTTGCCGCCAACTGTCTGTTAGCGCGGCGGTTGCTTGAACGCGATGTCCGCTGCGTTCAACTTTTCCACAAAGGCTGGGATCAGCATGGCGGTTTGCCAGCTGGCATAAGCCAGCAATGTGCGGAAGTCGATCGAGCCAGCGCGGCACTCATCATTGATCTGCGCACTCGTGGGCTGCTCGACGATACCCTGGTCGTCTGGGGAGGAGAGTTTGGGCGTACAGCTTATAGTCAAGGGAAATTGACGGCCAACGATTATGGTCGCGATCACCATCCACGCTGCTTTACCATGTGGATGGCTGGCGGAGGCATTAAGCCTGGAATCAGTTACGGTCAAACGGATGAATACAGCTATAACATTGTCGAGAATGGCGTCCACGTCCACGACTTGAATGCAACGCTCTTGCACTTGCTCGGAATCGACCACGAGCGACTAACGTTCAAATATCAAGGTCGCCGCTTCCGCTTGACCGATGTTCACGGCAAGATTGTCAACGACATATTGGCTTAATTCTTTTTGGGACTTCAACTCGAACTTCAACTCGAACAATCTCCGGCCTTCATGAGCGTTGAAGTTTAAAGACAATTGAAGAAAGTCGGTCGATACAGTGGGAGTTGAAGTTGAAGTTCCGCACTAACTTAGACTCATGTTGGACGGAACAATCGCATCACACGCGCTCGACACGCGACGCGCTCGTCTCAGCCATCACCCATTTGTTGCGACCTCGAAACGGGACTGAGGGTTGGATAGACACCCGCTCGGTCACTGTTGCGCTGGAACGTCCGACCTGGGGTTCCGCTTCCGAACTCGTCTGAAACTCGTTCTCGCTCCACCCCAGGCTACCAATGTCGTTGCTACGCAACTGTTCACTGCAGACTTGGTTGGTACCCGCTGGCCGCGTGGTTGTGTATTCGCCATCGAGTTTCGTTTAAAGGGCCTCGTGCCCGAGCTTCCGCTCAAGTTTCAGATGCGATCCGACCCGTCCAGGTCATTGTATTGACCAATGTCAGGAAACGATCGTATTTGAAGTCAATTTCCCTCTCGACACTGCTCTGATCCCTACGAATCGACTCGCCTTGCAGGTCAACTACCTGCTGCCTCAGGCGTCACAGAGCAGGGGCATGTTCAGATAGGCGTATCAAACGTCCTAGAAAATTCCCGTTCAAATCTTCAGGGTGGAAGTTCTGTATCCGCAGGGCGTATGCAGGGATCGTCAGTTATCGTTTTGAACAAATCATCCACAAACGAAACTGCTTGCCGATGACAAATCACTATCTATCGTCTGCTAGCCAGCGGGTTGTGGGTCACGTTCCTTGAAAATTGACTTGTCGAGCTTATGTCCTGGAATCTGTTGGAGCTTTGGCTCAGTTTCGAAAAGCGATTCAATGCCTGTACTTGGCTCAAGTGGTCCATCCGCTTCTAACAAGCTGCCATTCGTGGAAAATATTACCTCGTGTAACATTTCATCGCCTACTACTATGCTTGCAATGGCATACCCAGAGCCGACGATTGAGAATACATAAAGTGTCGTCGCACTCTCATTCCAATCCAGTAGAACAGTCGTATTTTCACTTAATGGATCGGGCGGACGCCTAGCGTTTCTCTCTTTTTGGGAAAAGTAGAGCTCGCATTCTCCAATCAACTCCGTTGTTTTAACGTCAAACAACAGCATTGGTGATAGTCCTCTTTCACGTATACCAACAGCCGCAAAGTGCGAATCCGTCGTGGCCGTGAATAGCGGAGTCTCTCGTGCAGCGAAATTCTCGCGGACTACATAGACGACATCATCTGGGCCGACTATCTCCGTTGCGGAAAACTTATACTCGTTTGGTTGTTCGTTTTCGTAGAATCGCGATCTGAAATTGCTTTCGCGCATCAGCGAATCAGACACTGTGGCAAGCCAAAGTTGGGGAATTTCGACTTCGACGCTGTTCTTGAGGAAGCACTGGAAAAAGCTTGTTGCTGGCCTTCGGTCGGTGCCACTTTCAAGCATTCGTAAAGTTAGAATGAAGGCAGCGTAATTCCTTGTTCGACGGTCAGGCGATTGAAGTGACTTTACAACGCGCGTCATCAGTCCATTAAACGGATTCGCTTGGATTTTGGTCGTATCCTGTGAACATGTGGTAAGCGCCAATAAATTGAAAATCGCGAGTAACAATTGCGTTTGCAAAAGGATTCTCATCTCAGTTCCCCATAACGAAGTTTGACTAGTAATGTTTTGCTGAGCTCATTGCACCTAACACGCTAACCCTCATGAAAGATCAATTTGCATAAGAATCGCGAAGCGATGACAGTTGATAGCCTGGGGTGAAACTTGGCTGGGACGTTTTCCAAAAACGTCCTAGCCAAGCGAAACCCCAGGTACATTCGGAGGTGCACAAAGTGGCCGAGCAGGTGATCATACCATCGCGCGGAGGCTTACCGAGGCCGCAACGGGATAGTTTTTCCAATGTTTTCATGCGATCGCTGCTGCTCGTCGGATCTGGAAATGCGCTAATGGAATGGTCGAGTTGAATTGCGTGTCGCATGGGAATATCGAACTGTCGCTGTGGTGGGTATGCGCTTGCACCACTCTGGTGCGGACCGCCGCGGACAACAGTATGTCCTCGCGCGTCAATCCGAAGGTTGCTAATTTGCTGAACCCACCCTACGCCGACTCCGAGCCGTTGCCGAAGAAGAACGCCCAAAAGGGCCACATCACCGGCATTCCACCACCCACTTCAACCGGACAGGCCAGTCAAAATGCAGCCTAGTCCAACCACCAGCCACCACTGCAAATTCAGATGCGATCCACCGCGTCCAGGTCGTTGTATTGACCGATGTCCGAAATCGACCCTATTTGAAGTCAATTTCACTCTCGACACTGCTCTGATTCTCACGAATCGACTCGCCTTGCAGGTCAACTACCTGCTACCTGAGCCGTCACAGAGCAGTGGCGTGTTCAGATAGGCGTATCAAACGTCTTAGTAAATTCCCGTTCAAATCATTCAGGGTGGATGTTCCGTGTCCGCAGGGCGTATGCAGGGATCGTCAGTTATCGTTTTGAACTGTTGGCAGTGAAGCTAACGCGATTTCCGTCAATTGCTTTGATAGCGAAACAGTAGTCTGTCGGAATCTTCTACAAGGGTTCCAATGATCTTCTGTGGATAGGCGGTTAACAAACTCTTATACGCGATCAATTCGATCTCAGCCCATACTAAGCGTTGCAAGATAAAGGTTTTTTTATCTTCCTTCAGCTTTTCGGCAATCGACTGACCATCAAGCAACGCTATTCCAGACGATGTAGCAATGGTCAGATTTGCCTCCTCAAATTCCGCAATGCATGAACTTAGGCTTCCTTTTTTAGAGCCGAAGCCAATCTCAATGTGAACTTGCGAGGCACCAGGAATGCCGTACTGGATTAGTTCAGTATTACTATCAAAAACACCGAGGGTTTCAAGTTTTGAAACGATACTGGCAACTGAGTCATGACCAATTTCGAACTTGCGAAAGTCTTGTCGATCATTAGAACGGGAGCAATCTTTGATAGCTGTCCCGTCGGGCCAAATAGCTAACAGCAGCCGCTTGTTTAGCCCGTCTTCTTCGATAACAAACAACCCGTCCGCGCCGCCTACGACTCGGTCTTCGCCAAATGCAGATTGCGCTAAAATCCCAAGAATAAGAATGGCATACATAAATCGCATCATACACACTTTGCTATCGTGGTTCCGGTGAAGGTGGTTCACCATCTGACGGAGGGAATACACGCTGAGGCCAAACTGGCAGTGAGCGAGGCGGTGGATTACCCGCGTTGCCGCAATTTTCATCTCTGAGCTTTCCTAGTTCAATCAATTCTTCTTCAAGTTCGCGCTCGCAGTTATTACTTGATCCACAGTTGCGGGAGAAAAACTCAATACAGTGAATCTGTGCACGAAACGCATGGCACTCTGTGGCGGGCAACGGAATTATTGGGCGAGGGCGGTCGATCGGTCTGTCAGGGTTACATTCCACGTCCTGATGATGAGAATCTTCGTGAACAAAACTACAGTGATCTATGATTTCTTTGGCGTCTGGGTCATTGACGTCCGTCCGACCACCAAGAACCCACACGCATGAGACTTTGCGGCCAAGACAGCACATCGTACCACCTTGAGACCTGCCAGGGTTAAAGAATGTATCTCCATCTTCACAACATTTCTTGTCGCTAATCTCTGGCTGGCAGGCAAGTCCGGAAGGATCCAAAAATCGAGTCGGCATCCCGTCAACATATGCATACAGATCCCATTTACTACCCTCGTACCCGATCGGATCTCTGGAACAGAATCTGCCGAGGGCCGGATCGTACATTGCGCTGCATACGGTGTTGAGCGAGCAGATCATGGAATGTCCCTGACGGTAATTGGATGGCTAAAATTTGATGCCGCTGTCGGATAGCCGCTTGATGTCGCTGGCGGTCGTGTTGTGCTGCCAGCCAGTTAGCTGGTCGGCAGAGTGTTCGGAAGAATTGTGCTCTGCGTGCTGGAGTAGAAGTTTTTCGACTATGGCGTCGGTGCGACGGCGTGACAACTGCTTTACAAAATGGTGGTAGTTCTGCTGTTTCGGAGCGAGTGCAACGGCCTGACGATAGTTGATCAGTGCCAAACCCGTGTCGCCTAGGTCCTCAAGGCAGTGGGCACGCATAGAGACGAAGACAGCTAGGCATTCTTGTTTGTCTAGCGACTTCAGGTACTGTCCTGAGTCGACTTCAGACTGTTCGAGCGGGTGTGGCCAGCCCATATAATGTTCGTCCGTATGGACGTTCATGCCTTGGTTAGTGCCTTCAATATTAAATCTAACGTTATCCCCATCCCAGCGACAGAACAGATGCTCCTTGGTAAGGACCAGGGAGACTGGATACCCCAAACGCTGGGCAACTGCTGTATATAGCGTAGGAATGGATACGCATGTACCGCCGTCTCCATAGCCCAATAGGCCATGAATAAAGAGATCGGCCGGAACCCGGTAATCCACGTCTACAATCCGGTTGGGATTGTAACGCACTCCGAAGTCTTGTTGCAAAACGGTAACCAACATCAGCATACGGAAGTAGGCTTCCGAGTTGTGGTACGCAGTTGGGTTTGCGTAGAACCGATATAGGTTCTTTTCCGTTTGCGACCGTACGCTGGCAGTATAACGGTTGAGCAGCTGCAAACATCGATTCGGATCAACGTACTCACAATCGGGCAGATCCGCTAGACAAGCTAGGTTAAACTCGGCGAGATCCAATTTTTCCAGTTCAGAATTCGACAGTTTGCATAATTGGTCAAGTGTCCGCAGAGCCTGCGATTCCGCAATTTGTGGTGAACGGTTTCGAGTTTCCCTGCGTTCACGCTGCAACGGAGTTCGCCAGAGCATTGCAATAGCCAACATTAAAACGGTAGTGGAAGCAACACCTATTACAAACATCTTTAGCCATCTCGTCCTCACAGCCCATTCCAGCCTCTGCGTTGGCGGCGAAGCTGTAAGTGCAGCCCTTTTCCTGCGATGTTTCTTTGACATAACATTTCGTCAATCTGTTGTCACAAAAGGTGTCGATGTCAAAAAGCGACCCTATTCGAAGTCGTTTTCACTCTCCACTCAGCTCTGATTCTCACGAATCCGCTCGTCCTGCAGTTCAACTACCTGCTGCCTGAGGCGTCACAGACCAGCGGCTTGTTCAAATAGGCGTATCAAACGTCTTAGTAAATTCCCGTTCAAATCATTCAGGCTGGAAGTTCCGTATCCGCAGGACGTATGCAGGGATCATCTGTTATCATTTTGAACTTTTTGCTGCATCGGTCCTTTTCCGTGTGAACGCAAGCAATATCACGAAGATCGCTGCCAGGATACTCATGCCGACCACATTGCTTATTTGCCATTGAATTTTATCTAACTCCTCAATAGTTGATTCGTTCATCGAGCGTTTCATTTGTAGCGATTTTACCGCGAACCAAAACTGACGATCGACTAGGTAAAAGATGAGGTAAATGCCGTAAATTCCCATGCAAAACCTCAAGAGTCTCTCTATTCTTACCAAACTGGAAGTCCCTCGCCCTGGATAAAGTGATGACAATTATTAAAGAGCGTGTTGTACTCCCAAGGTAAACCAACCAAACCTCGCAATCTCGTCTTTGCAGCAGGGCATACCATGACTTTTTCGAAGCGTGCATCTTGCGGGTCAAGGGCACAAGAATCAACTATAAAGTCTGTCTGATCGACAATCGAATCACTATCTAACAGCGGTCCGATGCATCCTTCCATTGGACCATCAAGACATACTGCCGCATGTGAGTAGTTCCAACCGACTAAGTTGAAAGGACACATTGTTGCATCCCAGCCGGCGCAGATGTTTCTTGCATAAGGAGACTCAAATACGGGAGTAGTCGCAATCCAAACTGGGACCTTCGCAACAATGGTGTCGTTTTCACAACAATCGTCTTTAAGGGTAAACAATTGCTTATTGCAACATCCGTACATATTTTGATTGCCTGCATTGTCTTTGTAGGTTTTTCCACCGCAGCATTTCGTAACTTTATGTCCTTGTTTCCCATGTGAGTCCAATTTATTCAGGGGGTTCTGATCTACATACTCAAGCAGGCTCCATTTGCTTCCCCGATACCCGATCGGGTCTCTGGAACAGAATCTGCCGATGGCCGGATCGTACATTGCGCTGCATACGGTGATGAGCGAGCATGTCGTTACGCAAGCAAGAACAAGGTGTCTAATGGTTATCATGGAATATCCCTGACGGTAATTGGATGGCCAAATCTTGATGCCGCTGTCGGATAGCCGCTTGATGTCGCTGGCGGTCGTGCTGTGCTGCCAGCCAGTTAGCTGGTCGGCAGAGTTTTCGGAAGAAATGTGCTGTGCGTGCTGGAGTTGAAGTTTTTCGACTATGGCGTCGGTGCGACGACGTGACAACTGCTGTACGAAATGGTGGTAGTTCTGCCGTTTCGGAGCGAGAGCAACGGCCTGACGGTAGTTGATCAATGCCAAACTCATGTCGGCCTGGACCTCGAGGTAGTGGGCACGCAATGAGACCAAGACTGCTAAGCAAGCGTCTTCAGGGACTGTCCTGAGTCGACTTCCGATTGTTCGAGCGGGTCGAATAATAAATTCCCGTCTAGATTAATCAGGTTGGAATATGCAGGAATCATCAGTTATCATTTTGGGCGTATGCAGGGAACGTCAGTTATCGTTTTGAACGTTTAACGGTCGTCAGATGGCCCCGATCTCGCGAATCTGATTGACGGATCTAAAATTTGCGCAACTGTCAAAACGTGTGGTTCGTATTCCCATTGATCCCTAATAAAAACGCAACGAGTTGGTTCGTTGCATTTGAGAAGCTCGTTAGTCAATTCGCCGTTTAGCTCGTTTTTGATACCTTCAAACACTAGCAGCGAATCTGCATCCAAGTCTGGATTGTAGTCTGTATGGGGAAATGGAGTGTTTGTTAGATTTCTTATCTTGCGTTTCAGTTCTTCAAGCGTTCCGGTTGAGGGAAACCTGTCGTCTGAGGCGCTATTGAGTGCGATCGCGCGTCGCAAATCATCCTTTAGTCGTTTGATGAACAGACTTGGTTCCGGCGATAGTTCCTTATTTTCAAGTCTCTCTGCCTCTAAATAGCAAGTTGTAAGGTCAAATGCAGGGTCGGTCACGCGCAAGTAAGCATTTTCGCACAAAATGTCAGAAATCGTAACCATTACAAGTTCATGTGGAGTCATCTCATTTATTCGATCAGAAAGTGAATATACGTATGCGGAGTTAATAGCTATGACTTGATCTGCAGTCAGGTTTGCAATGAATTGGCTGATATCTTCGTCCAGCAGGCCGCGAAATAACTGATGGACCAACAGTAGGTGTTTTTCTGGAAGAGTCGGGTATCTGAGTAGATCATTTCGTAAAGGCCCGTTCAGCAAGCTAACTCGTTGTTTCCTTCGTGCAGCGTAATGCTCCGGAAAGTCTGCCGCAATTCGACTTGGATTATCATTTACAGCAGTTGCACTAATCGTTTCCAAATCTGAACCACTATGCGATTTTTTATACTGGCGAAAAACTAGGCGCTCATTACATATTGAAAAGAATTCGTCATTCGAATCTAGCAATATCCCGTATTCATAGCCGACCACGTCTACTTTCTTTTCTCCATCATTCAAATGTAGATCAATACGGACAAAACGAACGGGATTGCCGTGATGGTCAGGCAATACTGACGCAAACCATTTTATAGTGTCTTCGCAAGTAGTACTCGATTGTTCCTGTGCGATAGCGGAAATTGCGTGTAATGAAAAGCCTGCGTAGAAGACTAGATTTACGATGTGAAAATGCATTGTGCTCTTACAATTACCGATTAAATTCTGGCCATTCATGTTGCCACCACTCACCTACTTTTGCGGCAATCGCTTGCCTTGTACATTCACTCTTTGAACTACCGAAATAGCTGACTTTCTTTCCATTTCGATATCCGATCACCTGACAGCCTTCCCACACGATTGATCGATTTACACAAGCGCATCCTAGCCCGCTTTCTAGAACGACGTGGAAGTATAAACGCCGAACGCTATCATTAAGCTGTGTATTGGGTGCGAATGGTTTGTCGCGCAGTCGAACGGTTTTCTCACCTTCGCAATCGAAACCCTCAGCACGAAACTCGTCCATGAAATCCCAGAAATCACCCATCGTACCTCCCGTCGGAGGTACCCGTATTGGATCTTTGCGGATCTTGTCCCGACGGTCGGGGTCGCCGGAAAGCCACCAACCGTACCTGCCGGCAAAATAGTACTCCCACCAGTAAGCCCTGCAAACGTAGGTGGGTCCGTCTGTTTGGTAAAATGACATTGTTGCATCTAATGCAAAATCATGTCCAATGCCCGGGGCTCTTTCTGGATCGACCTCAATTGGAGCTTTATTGAGCTCGCGTGGCCCATCTTTCAATAGCAACGATTCTGCACAGCAACAACAGTTGATTTGACATAGTCCATTAGGGTCTACATACAACATCGCAAAATAACTTGCGAAGAGATTCGCTCCATCCACGTACCCGATTGGATCTCTGGAACAAAATCTCCCGAGTGCTGGATCATACATTCGCGCACGGTAGTGGTACTGCACAATAACAGGGTCCCACTCGCGGCCCGTGTACATATAACGGTTATTGTAGCTCGAGACGGATCGAGGTGTGGTACCGGCTGCGTCAAAGATGAGAGGCACGCCGTAGGCGGAGTATGCGTAACGCTCGACAATGGTACCCGATCCATTGGTCAATGCAGTGACGCTGTATTGCTGATTGCGATGGTAGTACAGCGACTCAGACCCCGCAGGTTTAAAACGAAGCACAGGCTCATCAATGTAACTAGCATAAACGTAGCGATGAGTCGGCGAACTCGCGGCTGTCCCAGAGACATAGTCAGCAATTGTTTGCTGGCCGCACTGAACATAGATGTCTGAGGTCCATGTCCCTTTTGGATGCCCTCCGTTGTCTCGTTCAAAATTCTCGTATCGTTCAAACTTGCGACCGACTCTACGACCCAATGCGTCATAGATGTGAATTGAGTAGTCGTAGAGATCGTCCGGCGCATAATACCACCAGGCCTCTACGAGACGATTATCTTGATCCCAAACGCTTGTCAATGACGCGTTGTTCGGACGAGCGCTCGCCGGAATAAGAGTAATGTTGCCTTTTACATCTGTGCTGACGTTGCTTGCTCCGACTGTTAAGAGTTCGTGTGTATCGCCGTGCGTGCGAGACTGTGATACCCCTTCGGTTGTGATGCTGTCCCAGTCGCCTACGTCCGACAAACTCCAGCTTTGGTCCAAATTGCCATCGGTCCGGTTAAACGTCACTAGCCGGTCTTCATCGTCATAGCCACCACTTGGAATGCTGAAGCCGAAGTTGCTCATCGCTCCACTAATGGATTCCGCGGTTTTGTTCTTATTGTCGTCCCAAGAATACGACAATGTCCCAATTGAGGCCCCAGTGTAGCTGATTGAAGCAAGCGTATTGTCGCCGTTGTAACTGCGCGATTCGCTAACGCCGTTGTTGTAGCTACTTCCTGTCATTCGGCCACCGTTATCGTAGGTGCGGGTGTCAATCGTAGTGCTGGCATGCTTGAGCTGGTAAAGTTGTCCGCGGTCGGTGTAGGAACGCTCAACTACCGTACTGTCTGGATAAGTGTACTGAGTTACCTCTCCACGGCTATTATAACCAATGCTGGGATTGACCAACTGGTAATGGCCGCGACCCCTAACGCGGCAATTGCGACAAGGATAAACAGAAATTTAGTTGAGAGCTTGAACATATTTTTCGTAGGAGGACAGGCAGGAACCGCGAGCTCAGTTCGATTGGTCACTTCTGAAGCTTCTCACGCTTCAGCTTGATTTGAACCATCAATCGCTGAGATTTTTCCTTCAGCATTTCAGCAGCGGCAGCATTGTTAACTTCAACGCGGGCGGCCACCCAATTCTCGAGTATCACGCAATTTTGCAATCGCTTCTCCAGCGCAGCGATACGATCTTCGGTTTTGGTCAGAATTTCGAGCTCTTCATCAATTAACTCATTTTCAGCACGCAGCATTTCGTGGTATTGCAGAGTCCCGAATTTGTGTTGGGATGCCAGTTGCTCGCGTAGGCCCAACAGTGTTTCGTTATAATCCACCAAAAGTGATTCAAGTGCATCATCCTTCTCAGACGCATCTTGCATTGCCACGGTTGCGCCAAGTGACATTACCATAAAGAGTGCGGTGCAGGAAAGAAACATAGTGGTTGGCTTCAGCTTCATTTTCTTTCTCGCGGTGGATATGTGGATATCGGATGTTTGAGAACTGGCCGTCAATATTCTCAATGTCGGGTGCGCTGGTATGAGTCTAGCATGAATCGAGATCGTTTATCAAGTTTTCGCGATGCCAAGCATAGTTCGTCGATCTTCCCACTCTGTTGCTCACCGCGGTTGCTGTCCCGGCGGAAGCTTGAATGGTTGAATGGTAGCTAACGGCGCAACTACTTGTGCTCGTTCAACCACTGTCTTGCTTCTTCGCGGTATTTGCTGTCGCGATGCATCCACAAATCGGTGTGAGGGCTAATGACCTTTCCCACGGGGATATCAAATATCTCAACAACAGGCGGCCGCAAGAAGGTGAACTCAGCCAGTTCTAGATGATCTTTCAAAAAGTCATTTGCCTCGCCGCATACCAGAACAGGCCGACCGTTCAGGCGGGCCAGACGCAAAAGCGCCGATTTGCGGTCACTGTCGGGGTAGTTCCACGTTCTTTCTCCATCAAAATGGTCGTGCGTGATCATTCCCTTCCAAAGCGATGCAATCTCGTCATCTGCCAAGCCGATGTAGCTGGCTCCGATTGCTCCACGCGAGAAGCCGCAGATGAACACGCTCTCTCGATCGCCTCCGAACTGGCTACAGATTCTAGGTAAGTTCGTTTTGCAGTACTCGACAGTCGCTTGTTTGTCACCCCACCATAAGACGGCATTCTGTTTGCCGCCTTTCTCAATGTAGGGCATCGAGACCCAAATGAAGTCCTTTCCGCCCGTGAGTCCGTAGCCGAGATTTGCATCTTTGACTTCACCGGTCGAACCGGATTCTGCGAATCGGTTGCCAGTGTATTCCACGATCAGCGGGTATTTGCCTCCCGGCTTCCAATCTACCGGTAGATACAATGCATGATAGACCTCGGTGCCGCTGTATTCCGCTGCAACTTGGCGAACTCGCCGACCAGCGGCGGGCTGGTCTTCGGTCATTTCAGGCGTGACCAAGTCGCGCGTGGTGGGTTTGTCATCAGCCAGGATAGAAGAAGCAACGTATAAGGTTATTCCCATTGCTAGGGCAGCGCAAAAGACTTTCATATTCATCCGTTCAACGAATGGTTCTGCGATCTATGGTGGCCCTAGGGCGCAAAAATGGGCTGAGATGCTTTGCATCCGCCCAAAGAGCTATTGCGCCGCACAGGACGTACGTTTTGACGCCGTGAAATCAGTTCCCATCGCTGAAACCCCAAGCATACCCAATGCCTTCGATGCGCGCAATCAAATCATCTGTGTCCACAGTACTACCTGTTGGCAAAACTTCCGCAAGCGTCCTCACGCTTTGAGCGTACCCACCGCTATCTCCACCCGTGTGAAACACAAGCACGTCAACTTCAGCCCAGCAGGCAGCAATCATCTGTAGCAGCGGCATCAACTCACGATTGCCACCGTACGCTCCACACCCCCAGTATCCCGTGTGAATGGCTGTTTGCACATTCGGCGAGACTGTGCGACGCGACTCGTGAACGGCAGCTCGAAAACCAGTGAACGTAGTAGACAATACAAACTCGATCTGTTCTCGCGAGTATCGCCCCACACCACATGCAGGAGCTTCCATGGCGAGAATGTTGCTGATAGTCGGCGGATCAAGAACTCGGGTCGCCTGCCGGATCACTTCTTCTTTCGCGCAATAAAAGTTGTTACCGTAAAGTCCATAGGGGCGTCCTTCATCCGGATTCGCATCTGTCGCTATGGCGCAGCGTCGTTCGACGCCTCTGATAAGAATCGGCGTCGCAACTCCGTCTTCGACGGTGAGTGGTTGGCATTCAGAGTCCATCAAGGCATGTCGAAGCGAAGCCAGCGCCGGGTGTTCTGCGACCTGCATCTCATCCTGCGCAAAAAGCGCCCCGCCGTAGGCACAAAATAGATCGTAATGCGCGAAATTCAGGTACCAATGAAGTTCCTCTTTGGAAGTCGACTCGTAGTTGAAAAAGTCTTCGCGTAGCTCAAACGCTGGAGACTTCCTCCCGCGTGCGATGGCCTCAGGTAACGGCATTTGACTCCAGCGAGTAACCGATATTGTGCCCGCATGGGGTGCACCGATTGGCGAGGTCATCGCAAAGACAACCTTCTTGTTTCGATCATGTAGTTGCGCAGGATAATCAGCGACGAGTTTCTGTGTTTCGAAGTCGCGTTCGTAAAGTAGATTATCCATGGGAACAGCATTCATTCGCTAATTGTTATGATGTGGTCCAGATGCCGGGCTTTTTCTCGATCGCTGTCTTTCTGTGTTCAGCTTGACTTCGGAAGTTGGGCGACGGCTTGCTGCAACCAGTCATCGTACCACTCCAGGAAGTTGACTCGTCTCTTGCGTTTCAATTGTGTTGGTTGAAGCCCCTCTTGATCCGTCCGTAGGTCTTCCCAAACGTGCCCAGCCTCCGGTCCGGTGACAACAAGCCAGTTTCGATATGCACAACCCTGGTGGCAAATTGGTATCGCGCCATTGACGTTCTCGGTGTTCCAGTAGATCTCGTAAAAGCGTTCCATTTCAGGGTCGCAAAGCGATTCATCATCCTGTTCTTCTGGAAATGGCGGAACATCATTCCATGCGCTTGTATGCGGGAACGGTTTGGCGAGCGTTCCCACAAAGCCATCGCTTTCCTTCCAGCGTCGAAACGAATGACAATCATCCATCTCCCGAAACTTGAACACTCCGTAATACGGCCCAGCACCACCGTTTCCGAGTTCAGTGATGAATTGACGATATTCGTCGGGAAGTTCAATTCCATGCTTCGTTTCAAAGTTAGCTACGGTAGACTTCGGAACGACGGGATTCAGCATAAATTCGTGTACGTCGGCCCCAAAGATTTCGGGCAGACTCTTGGCAGTTCGGCACTGCTTAAGAGATTCTCGAATTGATTCAATGGTAGCTGGCATGGATTGATGATAACACAGCCTGTCTCTGATTTCAGCCAGAGCTTGAGACTCGGCTGGATGGGTGGTTGGGCGAACAGTGGAGCGATGAGGGCGTTGAGTAGCGAGGGTTTGAGTTCGAGTTTAAGTTCGAGTTTGGACTAAGAAGCATCAGACTTCGACTCTGAGGCGGGGCAAAATAAGGCGAGGAGGGCCGGTAGAAAAACCAAATCGCAAAACAGTGCGGCTGATATGGTAATAGCTCCCATGGTTGCAAAGATCTGATGGTCGCGGGAATCGCTGAGCGTGACAACGGAAAAGCCGGCGACGAGTACAACCGTGGTCATAATCAAGGCTGTGCCAACACCCGTAAAGGAGACTTTGATGGCCGTGGCGTTATCGGAAGTGTGCTCGCGCTCCTCGCGATAGCGTGTCAGAAAGTGGATCGTATCGTCGACCGCAATGCCCAAGCAGACCGTGAAGTTGCAGACCATGACGATCTCCAAGTTGTAGCCCATGACGGCTAGATAGGCTGCCGTCAGCACCAAAGGAAAGACGTTAGGTATGATCGAAATCAATCCCAATCGGAGCGAGCGATAGAAGATCGTCAGTACGACAAAAATGATGATCGAAGCAGAACCGAGGCTGGCTGCTAAATCGACCACAATTTGATACAGATTCCTCCAACGCCACACCGCGCCGCTTTCGTCTAACGAGATGCCAAACGCGGGATGAACTTTGTTGATTTCCAGTAATCCTTGTTCGACGCGTTGGAATACTGGACCATACTTTGCAATGCCTAGATCTTGAACTCGAAATGTGATACTGGCCTCGCGGTATTCTGGTGTATAGAAGGCTCGCTTCAGTGGCGGCGGTAGCAACTCCAGGAGCGTCATGCGTTCCGCCAGCGGTCCACTGCCAGGCTGAGCGTCAATCAGATTCCGGATCGAAAGGGGGTGACCAATCAACGGTTCGCTGGCAAGTAGGTCGTCAACCGCTTGAATGACTTCAAGCACTTCTGCGGAATCCGCCGCAATGGATTCATCCCAGAGAACGATGATTTTTCCAAATTCGAGCCCACCAAATGCCTGGTCGACGTGCATCAGCGCCTGAGTGGCCTCGGCGGACTTCGGCAAGCCGTCCGACTGACGCTGATCGGGACGCAATGTCAATGCACAAAGCGCGAGCAAAATCGTCGCGATCACGCTTGTCAGGGCAATGGACCTCTTGTACCGCATGACCCATTCGATCAGATAGCCAATTCGTCCTAGATGTCGATCTATCAGGCTCTTTTCTAAACCGACATGCACGTTGTTTCCGAGCCATGATGAGCAGGCGAGCGGGATCACCAACACGACAGCGATGAAGCTGAGCCCAACGCCAACCGTGCTGCACATGCCAAACTGTTGCACCCAGTTGGAATCGGCGAGCATCAGTGAGCCAAAGCCAATGGCTGTAGTTAGCGACGTCAAGAAGCAAGCCAGCCCTACTTGTTCCAGTCCACGTTCAGCAGCGATCTGTCGCGATTCGCCAGCGGCGCGGAGCTTGCGTATCTGGACCATCAAATGGACGCCGTCGGTCAGGGCAACCAAACTCACCAGAATCGGCAGAATCACATCAATGAGTGGATTTTCGTTGTATTCGAAAAAGCGAATGAATCCCAACGTCCAGAAGACGCCTGTAATGGGTGCCAGAGCCACGACCAAGACAGCTCGCAAGCCCCGAAAAAGAATGAATGACATGATGAGGATCATGCCGTAACCAATCACCTGGTACTTTACTTGGTTTCGTTCGTGGGCTTCGATGGCTGCGATCGCCGAAGGGATTCGTCCTGTCACTCGGAACGTTAGGTCTGCCTCAGGGAATTGCGAAGCTGCCTTGATCGCCGTTTCCTTCAGCTCGGTGGTGGCTGCCGCATCGGAGAACAAGAAATAGTCATCAAAATTAACGAGGATCAGCATCGTCTTGGCATCATCACTCAGCAATTGCCCACCAACGAGCGGATGCCGCATCGCCTTTTCCTTAGCCGCTACAAAAAGATTTGGCGAAGCGGTTGAACGCGGCAGCAACGGCTCGGGCAGGCCAAAGATGTTCAGAATTGGCACGCGATCCAACCACAGCACACTGGCAACCTGGTCGAGCGCTTCGAGGTCTTCGACGACTTGACGCAGTGCGTCAGCGCATTGTGGCGTAAAGAAGTTCTTGGATTCGACGACGACAACGGCACCCGAATTCGACAGACTAATGGGACTGACGTTAGCCGGCGGGCGTTTGACGGTTGCATCATCCTTATCTTGGGCGGGTGCCACTTCTTCCGTTGACGGCCGTTCTTTCCAAAGCGATGTAATCAGCGTGGGACGAATATGCCCGATCAACGCAATCGCTGAAATGGCAAGTAGAAGAGCCCAGACGGACAGGCGATGATGAACGCTAAAACGGGCGAGCGAGCTAAAGATTAAGTGCATGTTTTCCTAACGAAACAATCCTTTTGCGACGTTGATCAATTCATCGCGCTCAAGCACCCAGTCGCCGTTAGCATCCCACCGTTCGAATCTGTCCCAGCGCCGCATGAGGATGCCAGTCTCCGAACGATGAATTTTTCCATCGCTATTGGTGTCGAGAGTTGTCATCATTTTCGCGACGTACGCGTCGATCTTATCTTGCCGCTCATCAGAGACTTGCAGTTCAGAGATCGTTCGTTTGGAATCCACTTCGGACGCTGTTTGAGTTGACTGTCGAGGTTCCGAAACCTCAAAGAATGCAACTGCCATCTCTTCCCACGTTTGATCGCCCCAGGTCACCCAGTCGTTAGGATTGGGATTAAATGGATTGGCGTTTGAATTGTCGAAGGTCGCATCGAAGGACAACTTCTGCAACTTATTCAAAGCCAGTGGAACGCTGAATTGATAGGTGTGTTGCCAGTTAAAATCGTATCGCGGGACATTGAGCAGAACGTCATCTTGGTACGGACCCGAAAACAGTTTGAACGACTTCCCGCGGTAGTGCATGTGGGGAGTCACTGCCAACAATTCACCGCCGTCGGGTAGCCAGGGAACTTCGGCGCGGACAAGATGCTCTTCTTCGTTTGGCGGTATTTCAAATTCCTGATCGATCCCGACTAGCGTAAAGACCTCATGCGTTACCTCCGACTCGGGAACAAAGATCAGCCCGGCTTTGGTGATGTCCGCTTGCTCTTTGCCGGTGGGGGTGTAGTGCATTTGGAAGACGAGTTTAGAGCCAGCCGGGACGCGTCGAGCTCGGCCGGGAGGGAATGTTTGGGAACGCTGTCCTGGCACATAGGCGCTGAGCCAACCGACTCCTCGAAACCGCGAGCCGTCGGGAGGTCGAATGAAGGCAATGGCATGGTGCACCACAGAGGCACTGCCTGGAATGACCTGAGCTGCGGCAACCCATTTGTCTTCCGTAAGACCAAGGTCTGCTACAAAGTACTGGTATTCAACGACACCGTCTTTAGGAACAATAAAGGGACGATCTCGCATTTCGACCACCATGTCAGGTTCACGCGGTAGTCGCCAACCATCGACGTAATCGAGCGGTGGAGGTAAGTCACTCTCTAAACCTTGAGCAAATCCGCCAGCGATCCAATCGCGGAACAACTGTTTGTCATCTTCTGGCATATACCTTGCATTGACGAATTCGCCAAATTGCGGATCTGCGTGCCAGGGTGGCATGCGCTCGTTTTCGATTGTTTCGAGCATCGTCTCTGCCCAGCCGACAACTTCACTGTAGCTGTCCATGGCAAAGGGACCGATCTCGCCCGCGCGGTGGCACTCGATACAATTCCGTTGAAGCACGCGGACAATGTCCTTGGAGTAAGTTACCGTCGCGGCAGACTTCGCTGGTTCGTCGTCCCGTGTTCGGGTCGCCAACGGGTCGCCGTCGGTAGGCTGAACGGCGGTCTTCGATGGCAACACACTGGGCTGTTTCTGCAAATTTTCGGGAACTCGACCGATGATGCATCCAAGTGCGATCGTTTCGGGTTCCGTTACCGTTTGCCCGGCTAGTGATTGTTCAATTGCCAACCGCAGGTCTTCACGGGTTGCCTTGCCCCGAGCGACACCAGGCGCGTACTTGTCATTGATGCGGCCGTGATAGCGGAGTTGAAGTTCTCGATCGAGCAGGAAAACTTCAGGCGTCCGAGTTGCAGCATACTGGTCGGCGATGATATTTCCGCTGTCATGCACCACAGGGAACTCGACTTTCAGCTCGTCGATGAATCGAGTGATGTCGTCGATCGAGTCCTGCAGGTTACTGAACACACCAACGATTTGAACTCCCCGTACTTTGTAGTCGGCTTGCAGTGAGTTCAATTCAGTAACGTAGGATCGCACCATTGGACATTGCGTGCCAATGAAGCAGACGGCGGTCAGTTCGCGAACACCTGGTTGGACCGATATCGAAGAAGGGGAGTCTTGTTTTTCAAAGGCGAATTGTTGAGCCGCCACATGGCAACTGCCCGTGGCAATCGTCAGCAGAACCATCAACACTATTCGAACCATCATTTTTCACTCTAAAGGTTTGAGCTACGCCCGCCAACACGGCCGGTTTTTGTCGAGCGTCTAGCCCTCCCAGGAATTCATCGGGGAAGGGTAGGTGCGTTTACTTGTAGTTTTCGCGGGGAATGTGGAGAAATTGGGGAGAATTGTTCTGCACTAAAACAACATAACCTAATTGGACAGCGCCACTTGGCAAGCTGGGTAGCCACCGTCGCCAGACGGTGGACGCGGTAGTTAACGTTTTCCACCGCTTGGCAGCGGGTGGCTACGAAAACTCAAGTGGCGCTATCTAACTAAAATTTACGGGCGAATATTTCGCTCGCAATAAAGGCTGACCGCAGCGTGTCAGAGCTTCTTAACATGTTGACGAGTGGACTGACTTGATGCGATCGTTTGGTAACTTCGCTGCGAATATTGGTCTGGTTGGTGCTGTTTCCTTTAAGAGCCTCGGAAGCTTGCTTAAGTCCCATCACATTATGATCGAAGACATCGCGGACATGGCCGGACATTCTTTCGTCTGCCAGACCGATTTGTTGGGCAAGTGCAGGCCGCGTATCGAGGTTACTTAACGGATTTGGCCCCAGTGAGCGCTCGGTGCGGTCGACCGGTTGCACGTCCAAGATTTCTGCATCGATGACTTCGGCGTTTAATACTGGTCGAGCCCGCTCGGCTTGACGCACGGGTGCGCGAGGTGGAGGGGGGGGAGCTGGCGGCGCAGCCTGTTCCAGCTTTTGTTTCAATCTCTCCGCAGCTTGTTGCAGGAAGCGTTCTAGATCACCGGCCATAAGTTTGACATTCCAAAGGGCATGAAGAGTTGATTAAGAAACTGGCTGCATCACAGGTTTATCGCGATCGCCGACATCGGCAATGCTGGTGCGCATGCGCGTATCGGCGTCGACATTTTTGAGTCGATAGTAATCCATGATTTTAAGTGACCCTGAGGCAAAGGCGGCGGCCATGGCGCGCGGGACATCTGCTTCCGCCTCTACCAACTTCGCTCGACTCTCTTCGATTTTGGCGGTCATTTCTTGTTCTGCTGCCACCGCGGCCGCCCGACGACTTTCCGCTCGAGCCCTGGCCACGCGCATGTCCGCTTCGGCGCGATCCGCCTGCAAACGGGCTCCGATGTTCTCACCCACGTCGATATCAGCGATGTCGATTGACACGATTTCAAAGGCAGTGTGCGAGTCGAGTCGTTTTGCCAATACGGCTTTGGATATCATGTCGGGATTCTCGAGCACGACCTTGTGGTCCTGCGCCGATCCGATAGCGCTCACGATGCCTTCGCCGACGCGAGCAATAATCGTCTCCTCCGTAGCACCACCGATCAACTGTTCCAAGTTGGCCCGCACGGTGACTCGAGCTTTTACCTTCAGTTGAATTCCATCTTTGGCTACGGCGTCGAGCGATGAGCGGGCAGCGCCGCGGGGCGGACAGTCGATTACCTTGGGATAAACGCTCGTTTGTACCGCTTCGAGCACATCGCGGCCGGCCAAGTCGATGGCCGAAGCCTCGCGAAAACCGAGGGTGATCATTTTGGATTTTCGAGCGGCGACCAGTGCTCGGATGACTTGTGGAACGTTCCCGCCAGCCAAGTAGTGGGCTTCCAGCGCGGCACTCGTAAGCTCATTGTCCCCTAAACCTGCTTGCACGGCCATAATTTTCGAGCGGACGATGGTTCGCGCGTCGACTCGTCGAAACCACATGCCGATCAGGTCAAAAAAGCCGATACCGGCACCGGTTGTGAACGATTGAGCCCACATCCAGAAGAAGTTGGCCATCACGGCAAAGATGCCGATGATAACGACCAGGATTGCTAGCGCGGCCACGATCATAATGACCGCCCGCGTGTCATTGTCTTGCGCAAGCAACAGGATTGAGTACATAAATTCAGCTCACTAATTGGCCTAGATCAGGCATTTGGGGTTGGAACCAGTCGAAAAAACTGTAGCCGACTTGTCAATCTTAGCAGTCGTGGACCCTCCGTGGAACGAGGCGAGGAGGTTGGTTGACCCGTCCTACGGCTTTTTCATCCTTTCGTTTACGATATGCTCGTTCAACGCACGATGTAGGGGGCTGGCGATCGGCACTTGGAGCAAAATTCAATGGAAAAAACTAAAGTTGCGATTGTTGGACTCGGCACGGTGGGGAGTGGGGTCGCTCGTCTGCTACTCGACCACGGCGACCGCACATCGCGCCATGCCGGTCGCACACTGTGGCTCGAGAAGGCTGTTGTGCAGGACATCAAAAAGCCGCGCGGCTGCGACCTTCCCGCGGGAGTCCTGACCGAAGACTTGCGAGAAGTTCTGGACAACCCTTCCATCGAAGTCGTTGCCCAGTTGATTGGGGGTCTCGAACCGGCACGAACCATCATGCTGCAGTTGCTGGAGGCGGGGAAAAATGTCGTCACCGCCAATAAAGCCCTGCTCGCCGAACATGGCCCCGAACTATTCGATCGTGCGCGAGCCCTGGGGCGTTGCATCGCGTTTGAAGCGGCTGTCGCAGGTGGCATTCCCATCATTACCAACGTCAGCCAGTGTTTGTCGGCCAATCAGATCGAGTCGATTCAAGGGATCTTAAATGGCACCAGCAACTTCATCGTCTCGAAGATGGATGAACTTGGCTGGAGCTACGCCGACGCTTTGGCAGAAGCCCAAAAACTGGGTTTCGCCGAAGCTGATCCCACCATGGACGTCGACGGAACGGACGCTGCTCAAAAATTGGCCATCCTCGCACACCTGGCCTTTGGCGCCCGAATCCGCTGGAATAAGATTCCCCGAACCGGAATCAACTCCCTCGACATCGCCGACCTGCGCTTTGCCCGTGAGCTCGGCTATCGAATCAAGTTGATCGCCCACGCCAAACTTACTTCAAGCGGTCTCGAATTGAGCGTATCGCCGACCTTGATTCGCACCGGTCAGCCACTTGCCGAAGTCCGCGCCAACTACAACGCGATCAATGTAGTCGGCGACGCAGTTGGCGATCTGTTTTTTCATGGTCAGGGTGCGGGCCAGATGCCCACTGCGTCCGCCGTCGTGGCGGATATGATCGACGTTGCCGTGGGACGCACACCCATTACATTCCGTACACTCGAGCTTTGGAGCCAACGCGAATCAAACGTCTCCATCTTGCCATACGACGATTTGCCTGGACGCTACTACATGCGCTTTCAAGTGATCGATGAACCTGGCGTGATGGCGCAGATCACATCGGTGCTTGGTATGCAGAAGTTGTCGATTGCTTCCATTATTCAACACGAACCTGATCGTCGCCAAAATGGTTCTACAGTTCAGTTGGTTATCATGACCCATGAAGCGCCCGAAGGAGCTGCCCGCGTGGCGGTGGAAAAAATCATGAGCTTGCCATGTGTCAGCGGATCGGCGGTTCGCATGCGGGTCATGCAGGAACGTCGAACGTGTTAAAAGCAAAAAGTGAGCCGTTGGCGCTAGCCTCGGGTGAGCCGTTGGCGCTAGCCTCGGGTCAGCCGTTGGCGCTAGCCTCGGGCGAGCCGTTGGCGCTAGCCTCGGGCGTCAACCCTTATCTAAACGCACAAATTCAACTCTCAACTCTCAATAACTCAATAACTCAACCAACGACCATACCATGAAATATGCGATCATCATTCCGGACGGTTGTTCCGACCTGCCGTTAGCAGATTTGGATGGCAAAACTCCCCTGCAAGTTGCCCGTATTCCGAACATGGATCGGGTTGTGCAACTTGGGTTGGTAGCACAGACGGACAACGTGCCACCGCATTTTCCGGCGGGTAGCGAAGTGGCCAATATGACGCTATTTGGCTACGATCCGAATCAATACTTCACGGGGCGTGCACCGATCGAAGCTGCCGCCCAAGGGATTGAACTTGGCGAACATGACTGGGCGATTCGCTGCAACTTGGTGACGATTATTGACCAGATCATGGTGGACTTTACTGCGGACCACATTACAACCGACGAGGCGCGGAGGTTACTTGCTGCCCTCTCGACCGTGGTAAGCAATCCGCGTTTGGAGTTTGTGCCTGGTGTGAGTTATCGCAATTTATTGATTTACCGAGGGAGTGCCGATGAGCGTCCGCCCTTCACCAGCGATACGCGGACGCGCGCTCCCCACGACTTGACCGATCTACCCGTTTCGGATGACTTTCCGCGTGGGCCCGGCAGTGACCTGTTGACTGAATTGATGCATGCTTCGGTACCCACGTTCGCAGAACACGACGTCAACCGAATTAGACTGCAAGAGGGACATCAGGCCGCCACAAATATCTGGCTGTGGGGATTGGGGAAGAGCCCTGTTCTGCCTTCTTTCCATACGCGTTTCGGATTAAATGGCGCGATGATCACTGGCGTTGATCTCCTGCGCGGACTGGCAGCATTGATCGGTTGGGATCGACTGGAAGTGGACGGCGCAACCGGCTATCTCGACACGAACTATGCCGGGAAAGGTCAAGCTGCGGTCGAAGCGTTGGACAAGTACGATATCGTTTGCGTGCATATTGAAGCTACCGACGAAGCGTCACACGAGGGTCGGCATCTTGAAAAAATCAAGGCGTTGGAGTCGATCGATACACACATTGTCGCTCCGGTATTGGCCAAGTTGCAGACATTTGACGAATATCGCATGCTCGTTCTACCAGACCATCCAACTCCTTGTTCAACCAAGAAGCATAGTTACGGCATGGTTCCCATGGCCGTTTGTGGAACTGGCATTCACGGCTTCGGGGAGACCTACAGCGAAATCTCCGCCAGCGGCTCGCCGAAGAGTTTCCCGAACGGCTGGGAGATGATGGAAGATTTTATACGCGGAAGTTGGTAGTCCCTTCTTTCGACAAAGTGACTTACTTCGCCTACGTTTAACAACACAGTCCAGGAAGATCGTTCAATTATGGCATTGGTGGTACAGAAGTTTGGCGGAACAAGTGTGGCTGACCCCGAAAAGATATTGGCGGCGGCGCGCAAGGCCATTCGAGCGCAACAAGAGGGCAATCAGGTTGTGGTGGTAGTGAGCGCTATGGGGCACAACACCGACTTGCTGGTCGAACTGGCCGAACAAGTGAACGATGCACCGCCCGCCCGCGAAATGGACATGTTGCTCTCCACGGGTGAACAGGTGAGCGTGGCGTTGATGGCCATGGCGGTCGATTCACTCGGTTATAAAGCGGTCAGTTTGACGGGTGCCCAGATGGGAATTCAAACCGACAGCTCCTTTACCAAGGCGCGGATTCGCACGATTGCTGCCGATCGTATCAAGAACCAACTGGACAAAGGCAATATTGTCATCGCTGCCGGATTCCAAGGCATCGACGAAGACTTCAATATCACCACGCTTGGACGAGGTGGGAGTGATACCACGGCCGTCGCGCTGGCATCCGTGCTACGCGCCGATGCGTGTGAGATTCACACCGATGTGGATGGCGTTTACACGACCGATCCGAGGCAATTGCCCGAAGCGCGACAGATGAGTCGCATTAGCTACGACGAAATGCTCGAACTCGCCAGCCTCGGAGCGGGTGTCATGCACAATCGTTCAATCGAGTTTGCGAAACGATATGGCGTGCCCATTCACGTGCGCAGTAGTTTCAGCGATACGCGTGGGACTTTGATCGTTTCCGAACCTGAATCTAAGACAGCCGCCGTGTGCGGAGCTGCGTTGACGCGCAATGAGGCCAGGATCACGATTCAAGGAGTGCCTGATCGCCCAGGGACAAGTAGCGAGATTTTTCGTTTGCTCGCCGACCAAAAAATCACCGTCGACATGATCGTACAAAACGTTGGACAAGAGGACCGCGCCGACATTTCTTTTACGGTCCCCAAGGACGAGTTGAAGAACACGATCCGAGCCGTGCGCGAGGCCGTTACGCGGGTCGGCGCCACCGGCTTTACGGAAGACGATGACGTTTCCAAAGTTTCGGTGGTGGGGATGGGCATGGCGGAACAAACAGGAGTCGCACAAAAAATGTTTCGTGCTCTGGCCAATGCGGGCATCAACATTCAAATGATCACGACCAGCGAAATTAAGATCTCGGTGCTCGTTGCCCGGGGCGAAGCACTGGCCGCATTGCGTGCCGTCCACCAAACGTTTGGCCTCGATCAGCAGCCAGCCGATGCGCTGGCTTGGACGGAATTGCCCAAGCGAATCCCTTCCCAAGCTGACATCGATAAATTGGTCGCGGACTTGCAAGTCGCCGACATGGAACAACTGGCGCTGAGCGATATTTCACTTTCCGATGACCAAGCCCGCGTGACGTTGTCCGGTGTTCCCGATGCACCCGGTTTAGCCGCGGACGTTTTTGACGCCGTGGCCGCTGCGGGGGTCTTCGTCGATATGATTATCCAAAGTTACGATGGATTCCAAGGTGAGACGAGCATCAGCTTCACGATTCCGCGTAAGCAGTTCGATTCGGCCATGCAGGTGATGGAGAAGTTGAAAGGAACATTTTCAATTCGCCGCGTGTGTGGCAGCAAAGATATCGCCAAACTGTCGGTCAGCGGTATTGGGATGCGAAGCCACACGAATGTGGCCATTGGAATGTTCGAAGTGTTGGCGGCCAATGACATCAACGTCGAGATGATCAATACAAGCGAGCTGCGAGTGAATGTCGTCGTTGCCAGCCAATCCGGTCAAAAGGCGCTTGCCTGCCTTCACGAAAAATTTGCCGAGCGACTGGGGTAAGGCCTGCCCTAAACATCTTTCATTGATCTTTAACCAGCGGAAAATGCGATTGGAAGAACGAGACTCTTGCCGAGCTTTTTCGGGCAGCGCCCTAACGTCCAGAAACCAAAAGAGTCTGGACCCTTGCCTGTGAACGGCACGTGGCGAGGGCTTCGCAGAAGCATCGCACGCGTGGCACACCCGTGACCGCGTTAAAAAATTGAATCAGTAGTCCCACAGCTAATTATCGATATCAAAGTCGACGATAAAAGTGCGTTTCACACGCTGCGAACCATCGCCATTGGAAGAAATTCTCTCGGTTGCGTAAGTAACACCACTGGGCGAGCGGGCGTAGTTCGAATACTCGGTGATGATTCTTGTTTCTTTGGAACCAAGCGGAAAACTCTCGAAACTGGGGCGCACATCGATCGACTTAAGCAAATGCTGGCGGTCGAGCGAAAACCAATATTGCGCGCGCTCTTTAGAAAATGGGTTTTCCGGTGATAGCAATCCAAGTCGAATGCTGTTGGGAGGGCCTTCCGAGCCTGAAGGATCGATGTCAAAGCGTAAGCTGGGGTCTGTCGTCATCAGCATCGGACGACAGGCATGCTCGGGCCAAATCGAAGGCCAGATGGGTATGATCGTCGTACCAAAATCGTTCTTGACCCGCATTACAGGAAAGTCGGTCGTTTTGTGAACTTGAGGTTGCAATCCTGCTTCAACGGCAACTGCTCCAGCATCGCGATACGGATACAGCTTACAGACGCGACCGTCACATTCTGCTAACGGCTCCAATGCGAATCGATCGCGATGCTCGCGCCACCAACTTAAATCAACAACGCCGGGAACACTCAACTGATCGTCCATGACGTCGATCAAATGCACTTGCATGCGTTCACCAACTCGTTCGACTTGACGAATCACCGAAGTGCTGACGATTGCACCATTCGCATCGAGCTGTTGATCGACCACCAAGGCGCGATAGTCATCGAAGTCATGCACTTGGCGCTGCAGATTCTCTGCGAGCTCAACGACGTCACTGCCAGCGACGCGGTCAACGATGGGTGCATCACGGTTTACGCCTAGCCAATAGATGTCGTTTGGGCCAGTCGCTGGGTAGTCGAATTGAGTGATGATGTGCATTCCGCCGGCATGCACTTCTTCCCAAGCATCGATCAATCCACTGGCCGGATCGACGTCTACCAGTGTTTCCCAGTTGACCGACGGTTGCGATTTTAGCGAGACTTGAAACGAATATCGGATTTTGGCTTGCTTCTGAGTCATCACTGGCACCTTTTGCACCGGGCTCACATGGTGCAAGGGAAATGCAGCATGCAAATCACCTTCGTGTAGCAATGCATGTACAAAGGCGCGTCCCACCTCTTCGCTGTTCAAGTCGGCGCGCCAATGCATGATCGATCCTGAATAATCTGAGTAACTCGTCTGTATTCCTTTTTGGTAGTCAACGAAGTGCATCATCTGCGGCGAACGAAAGGCAGCAACGCGTTGTTGTGGAGAACACCAAGACTCCAGATCGGAAGTCTCCCCCATATAATTAACGGTCGTCTTCGCATGTATCCACAAGCACATTCGCGTAGCATCAAGAACCGATCGGAGATTGGCCGTCGCAGTACCAACCATCATGCGTGAAGCAAAGATGACGATCGTGAGCACAGTGGCAATGGAGGCAAACTTCGCAAAAAGGCTTATGCCCCTGCGCGACGAGCTAGCGACGGCGGTTGGATGCGACTGCGATATGTGGACTCGATCACCACTCGCCTGTAGATTTTTGTGCAGTAGCTGGCGAAGCTCGCTGACGTGTTGACGGGAGGGTTCGACATCTCGTTCGGTGGAATTCAACGCCTCTAACATTTCATCGTCCGAAAAGAATTCGCGTTCATCGCTCATTTGTCAGTTCCCTTCTCGCAAGTTTCGAGATACAGCTCGCGCAAACGTGTCCGAGCCCGTGCGAGGGTCGATTCAATTGCTTTGGGAGTAACGCCCACCAATTCGGAGATTTCTTTAACACTCATACCCACTTCATACTTTTGACGCAGAACGTACTGCCAGTTTTCCGGCAGTGATTCGATGGAGGCTCGCAGGAGTGCGAGTCGTTCCATTCTGGAATCGGATTCGGAGTCGCTTGCATCTGCCCATTGATGGTCGAGTTCCGCACCGGTACCAACGTACGCTAGACGACTTGTGTACTGTTTCCGCAGGTACGTCAGTCCTTTGAAACGAGCGATTCCCAAAACCCAGTCATGGGCACTGCCGCGCGATGCATCAAATCGCTCAATCGATTCGATTGCGGATAACCAGACTTCTTGATTGAGTTCCTCTAACACATTGGGCTTGGCACCGGTCACATGGTACAGTACGCGATAGGTTCGCCGACCCGTGGCGGTGTAGAGCGCATCCCAACTGGCCGCGTCGCGTTGTCGGAGTAAATTGGTGTCATGTAAGTCTGCTGCCATACAGCCCATTCTAATCGATCACAAGGACTGGAGGTATGCAATCAAATCGGCTAGCTGTTGCGGTTCGAGGCTGGATGCAAGTCCCTCGGGCATCGCTGAAATCTGTTGCCTGGCACGTTGTTCGATTTCTTCGCGATCGATGGCATGTGTTTTACCCTGACTGTCACGCAGGAAGATCTGACGCCCATTTTCGCCAACGACAAAACCACTGATCACGGTGCCGCTGTCGAGCAGTATCTGTTGTGTTTCGTAGCCCTGGGCGATCTTTGCACTGGGTTTGAGCATCGACTCGAGCAACTCTTCAGCTTTGTATCGTTTGCCGATGTCCGCCAAATGTGGCCCCACCGGCTTTTGCCCAGCCGTCGCTGTGTGGCACGCATTGCAGGACCTCGACTTGAAGAGTATCGCACCAGCTTCGACAGAACCTGTGGAGGCAAGCGACTTGGCTATCGCCTGTGCGTACTCCATGTTGCCAACTTGATTTGGATTGTTGGGGTCAACTGGAGCAATCACAATTGGCTCCGACGATTCAATGCGGTTCGAAGAGTTCATGAGGGCGACACCGGGAAGCGACACTTGATGTCGTTGAAGCTCCAGTTGCAGTCGCTGCAACGTCTCACTGTCGGACTCAGTGATGGCGGTGATCAACAGCGATTTGATCTCGTCGCTCTTCTCCCAGTTCATCGCGTCGTAGTAGGGGCCGGTGGTGTCAGGGCGAATCCCCCACCAAGAGCCGTCATAGGGAGTTTCCTGCTGATAGAGGCGAATCAAGGCAGCAAGAATTTCATTTCGTCGTTCCAAACCGCGGATCGAATGCAATTTTGCGATCAGACCATCAACCGCTTCTGGCGTATGCATATTACGTAGGACGCGGAGTGCACCGCGCCAATGTTCGCCTTCGATCGCTTGCAGACAAGCGTCGACAGCATTCAGTTGCAGCAGCGCACGCATTGCCAAATGCGGTAGTACGAGGGATGCGTTCGGTTGGGCTGGATCGGGGCGTACGTTGCCATCAACGTCAGCTTGTGGAATCAACAACTCGGCGATGCTCGAATCACCGATGCGTCCCAACCCGATCAATACCTGTGCTCGAACTCGCGACGATTCATCGTTTAAGTACCGAACAATGAGCTGCGGTGTGACGCCAGTCAATTGTGATTTTCGGTCGACCAATGCCCGGATCGCAAACTCGCGCAGGTCCCTATCACTCATGAACTCCACGATGATGGGGTGCGACCTTGGTCCAGCAATTTCTTTAATTGCGAACAAGCAGGCGATACGACCGTCCAATGGAAACCGACTATCGGTCACAACGCTGGTCAAAGCGCTGATCATACCAGGGTTTTTGCCACGCTTGATCAATTCTCCTTGTGCATGAAACCGCACAACCGCTTGCGGTGCTCGCATCAGTTCAATAAGTTCATCGAGCGTTGCATCCGAAAGACGCGGAAACTCTTGCCGCGTGCTGTTTGCGGGAGCGATGCGTGTCACAAAGCCAACATGGGGGCCGACATAAACAGAAGCCTCGCCGCTCCACCAGCTTGCTACATACAGGTTTCCTTGTGCATCGATATCCATCCCTGTCGCTCGTGGGATTGTTGCAAAAGCAGCCTGTGAGAGGTCAAAGGTCGGGCCGTTGCTGTTAAGTGGGTGATGGAAAACCGCGCTCCGTCCCCAATCACCGGTGAACAGCGACTGATTGAATGGCTCTGGCCAGCCATCATCTTCAATGTAAAGGCCACCCGTCCCACCACCTCCCCCAAACACACCGAGCGTGGGCATGATCTCGTCAGAGAAGTTCGCAAATAGACGCGGGTAACCATACTCTGCGGACTGAAACAATTGGCTAACGCGTGTGTCCCAGCCTCCACCGTCATTCGTATTGTCGCGTGTGAACATGTTCAGCTGAGGATCGATAGCGATGTCAAATGGATTGCGCTGCCCAGAACAAAACAGTTCAAGTTCCGTTCCATCAGGGCGAACTCGCAAAATTCCTCCCCCTCGCAGGACTACCGTGGAGCCGTCGATGCCGCGCGCTTCGGGAACACCGTAATCGCCGTCGCCAATATAGATCCAACCATCGATGCCCATGCGGATTCCGTTGGTCGTATGATCGCCTCCACGCGTATTGACCATTTCCGTCGTCAGACCGCTTACGAGTTGTTGGTTGCGATCCGCAATTCCGTCTCCATCGTCATCTTGAAAGACAGATAGAAATGGTGGATGGCAAACCCACACTTTGCCGTCGCGATAGAGAACTCCGCGCACATGATCCACACGGCAGAACGTTGTGACGGAATCGACTTTTCCATCGCCATCGGAGTCCATGCACTTCAAGATCTTACCGCCATCGCGGTCGGTACCGAGAGAACCTTGTTCGTCACTGGCAATATAGATCGCTTGCGTTGGTTCCGCAGAGATCGCAACAGGGTAGTTGACCTCGGGTGATTTTGCGTACAGCGTTGCGCTAAATGCGGGTGGAACTTGAACGCTTTCGCGGAACTGTGCGTCCGTAATAGGCCCTGGTGCCCCCTGTTGTCGCGGTGGACCAAAACCGCCTCCGCCGCCGCCAAAACTGGGTGGAGCTGGAATATAGCCCTGATTGTTACCGCTCAGTTGCGAGGCGATCGACTCGAGGCGTTTTTCAACAAACGTATACGGCGTCATGGGAGCTGGCATCCCAGGTGCGCCGCCACCAAAACCGCCACCAAACGCTGCTGCGGCTTGCCGAGCGCGCTCTTCCGCAGCTTTCGTATCGCGATCGCGTGCATCGGCGGTAGCTGTTTCGATGGCCGCAATGAAGGTCTTCATATCCTCGGAGCCGAACCCCGAATTCAGGACATCTCGCACAACGCCGAAATAGGCCTCTTTGTACTTGGCAATCTTAAGCGTTCTCTCAACCAACTTGCACTCGCCTGCATAGGGATGTGTCAAACTCAGATTCGCCAACTGCTCAGGAGTGCCTGATAAAGCGGAACCACCAAACGCTGTTTCCAACTCGCTTGTAATCAAATGAAATCTATTTGTCGTTCCGTCCAAACATAAGAAGTCGTTTGCGCCAAGATTTGAAAAGCCTGTCAAGTTACTGGTGATTGAATTGGCTGCCACGTAACGCAACAACGATTCGACGTCGATAAATTCTCCCAGTCGGGCCGCAAAGTCTTCATCGCTGGCACTGCCAATCAAACGCGCAAATTCGACAATCCGCCGTCGTTCTTCAGAACTTGGAGTTCTGGTGGTGCGAAAAAGCGGTGCATATGCAGTCCATTCGCTTCCCAAGTCCTGGATGGTGCCCAGACCATTGATCTGTGCCACCAATGCCTCGGGTGAGATATGCTGTCGACTAAGAAAATTGCTGTTTACCACTTCCAAAGCAGTGTACAGACCGAGAAGCTGTGGTTCACCTACACCGCGAGTCAAATGCACTTCGGCATGCACGACCTCGGTCACAGGGACCTTTAAAAGTTTGAAGAGATGCGCCGCAGTCCGCTCACGCAATTTGGTGGGATCAAAGATCAGCGTGTGCAGTCGGAACGCAGAACTGCCGTTGAACGTTGCCTCTTCAAGAAGTTCAACAAACAAAGGGCGTTTGGGGCCAGCCGCTGACATCATGTAGGTGAAATCGCCATCATAGCGTAGACGGCATCGAAAGCTCTGGACAGTTCCTGCTGTTTCTATCTGCAGCGCCCCGTTAACCCATGGGAACTGTGTGCCAAACAAGTTGGCGACCTCTTCGCGTTCGGCTTGCTGTTGCGCGACGTCAGTTGGCGGACCACCGGCAGGCGGCGGGACGAATCCAGGCGGTGGGCCAAAACCTTGAAATTGTGGAGCTGCCGGTTCCATGGCAGCAAATTCTTCCGGCGAAAGATCGATGCGCATCGACCATAGGCCGGGCAACGGCATATTGTCAGACGGCTGCGTGCCCGACGATTGCTGCCCATACAAGACGACCGGAAAGGACAGGGTGATGGCCAGCTCCGCGACGATGAATACTAGCGAGCGAAATCCAAATTTCATTTGGCGTGGTTCTCATGCGAGTACGTTGGGATGGAATGGTGGTGACACTCTGTTCGTCAGCCGGACCATTTGGAAACGATCCAGAGCTTGGCGAACCATCAAATACGGATGTCCTCTCTGACTATTCGCTCGGGAGCTGAAAATCCTTCGAGTACAACTTAAATTTCTTGTAACGGTTGACGGCAAGGACAATGTAGAACAATTGTCCACAATTGTTTTTTAACCAGCGTAAGGGTAATCATAGCGCGGAACAAAGGAACGAAAGAACGGAACAATTGGGACAATCGTTCTACAAAGGAACGGAACAATTGAGGACAATTGTTCTACATTCAGGCCCCTTTTTGCACTGCGTTATCGCATGAACACGGAGCTTGTTTACATGACGTTAGGAGATTTGGTTATAAATATGCGGTAATAAAAAGAGGGCGAGGCGACCGGAAAGGCTGATTGATCGTCAACGGCTGCGATGATGACCCGCGTTCATTATGTCACCGACTGATTGTGGCTAGCCCCAGTTCGTCGCATTCGCATGACTCTTCATTTTTAACCTCAAGCTAGAACCCAACCCTCACTACCCCCACACTCCCCCACTTATCTGCACGGAGTATCCATGATGACTCAATCTCTCCGATCGACATCGCGTTTTTTGTGTTTGTGCTTGTTGTCGATCGCATGGCACAACTTGACCTTTGCTCAGAATGCGGACTCGGGAACAGCGACAACAACCGTCATTTTCACAACACAGCAAGATCACGAGAACATGCGCGAGCAACTGGGTATTACCAAGTTGCGGCCCGGGAGAAGCAGCGATGAAAACTCGCCGAACGTAGCCAATTACGATGAATCCAAAGCCAATCCCTACCCGCAGCTTCCTGACCTGATGCGGCTAGCAGATGGAGAACAAGTTGCTACGCCAGAGCAGTGGTGGCAGGAACGCCGTCCCGAGATCGTCGAGTTGCTTGAGCGCGAAGTCTACGGACGCGTGCCAGCAAATGTTCCAGCCGTGAAGTGGGAGGTGCGCGAGACGCGAGAAATCGATGCTGCTGGTCAACCCGCCATCCAGAAGCACATCGTAGGTGTTGTCGACAACTCAGCCTGTCCCGAGATTGTGGTGAACATATCGATGTCGCTCACCTTGCCGAAAAATGCAACCGGTCCAGTTCCCGTGTTGATGACATTTGGTTGGACTCCGTTTGAGCCTTCTCCATTCGCTTTTGGTGGACGTCGAGGTGGGCCTGGCGGTCGAGGTGGTCCAGGAGCGCGCGGTGGACGCGGTGGCCCCACAGGGCCTTTGCCACTTTCGCGCGAGGAGAAATTGATCGCTGCCGGCTGGGGTTGTGCTACCATCAACCCATCGACGATCCAAGACGATTCAGGAGGCTTTCAACGCAGTCCGTTTGGTGGCAACGCCAATGCAGACGCGCCGCCAAAAGGAGCGGGACTGACCCGCGGCATTATTGGTTTGACCAATTTGGGTCAACCTCGCAAGCCGGATGACTGGGGAGCGCTGCGAGCCTGGGGCTGGGGCGCTTCGCGAGCGTTGGACTACTTGGAAACAGTGCCAGTCGTTGACGCCAGGAAGGTGGGGATTGCTGGCGTTTCACGCTATGGAAAAGCTGCGTTGGTAGCGATGGCTTTTGACGAACGCTTCGGAATGGGGCTGATCGCTTCCTCGGGCGCTGGTGGATCGAAGCTGTTTCGACGCAACTTCGGCGAGAGTCTGGAGAATCTCGCGGGCTCGGGGGCGTATCACTGGATGGCCGGAAACTATATCAAATATTCTGCGGAAGAGGCAAAGTTCGAGAGCCTAACCGCCAATGACTTGCCTGTCGACTCGCATATGACACTGGCCCTGTGCGCTCCTCGATTGACATTCATTAGCCATGGAATTCCAGAGCGTGGCGACGCAAATTGGTTAGACCATCAAGGTAGTTTTATGGCAGCGGTTGCTGCGCAGCCTGCCTTTCGTTTGCTCGGTGCGCGCGACTTGGGACGTTCCGACGATCACCAGACCGAAAAGATGCCGGGCGTTAACGTGGATATGCTCGACGGCACGTTGGCGTGGAGACAGCATGATGGCGGACACACCGACGAACCCAATATCGTCCACTTTATCAACTGGGCCGATCGCCATTTCGGACGACCTGAAGCCAACATCCCGCTGGAAAAACCCGCCTTACCCGCTGAGACATCAGCCGCGGAACAACAACCAGGTGCACCCGAGAAGGCTACATCGGCCGAGGCTGCAGGAACGACAAGTGGCATCCAGCGAAACGATGCAAATTCAGCTCTTGCACATCAACAACTCGTCGCCAAAGCAGGCCAAGGGCAAATTGATCTCTATTTCGTTGGCGATTCGATTACGCGACGCTGGGGCGCTACGGACTATCCAGAATTCTTAGCAAACTGGAACGAAAATTTCCACGGCTGGAATGCGGCCAATTTTGGATGGGGCGGCGATACCACTCAGAACGTCTTGTGGCGCATGAAGAATGGAGAACTGGATGGCGTCTCTCCCAAGGCCTTTGTACTGCAAGCCGGAACCAACAACCTACCCTGGAACGGTAGTGCGACTGACACGCAAATGGACGAGGTCGTGGCTGGGATCAAGACGCTAATCGAGTTGTTTCGAGAAAAATCGCCGAAGTCGACTGTCATCGTCACAGGGCTCTTTCCACGCAGTCAAAATCCTTCGCTTGGCCCAGCCATTGAACGCATTAACGAGCGGTTGGCCGGCTTGGCAGACGGCAAGCAAGTCCGTTACTTGAATATCAATCAACAGTTGTCGGATGCATCTGGCACGTTTCTTCCTGGAATGTCTCCGGACGGTCTCCATTTAAACGAAAAATCGTACCAAGTCTGGGCTAACGCGCTGAAGCCGATTTTGTTTGAGTTAATTGGCACGCCAGCAACGGACGATAGTGCACCACCCGCCACGGGTGATCCCAGCGCACAAGAAAAGCCACCAGCAGCGAAGCCAGCTCCTCGATTGACAACACCTGGAGCTGCTGACATTCCTGATGTGGTCCGTATTCCACGGCCCACCATCGAAGAAATGAAACTCGTTGAAAAAGCACTAGCCGATTTTGTAACTAGATCCGATCCGCAAACCAAACAAATTGTTACCACTTACCCGACCCTTTTGGAAGTGCGACCACCACGTCCAAACACGGCCGTCGTTCCAAACCTTCTGCCATTCTTCCGACAAAAGCACCAGGCGAACATCGCGGTTGCCAAACAAGGAACTGCTGACATGTTGTTCCTTGGCGATTCAATCACCGACTTCTGGAGAAACGAAGATGGACCATTCGCAGGAAAGAAAGTGCTGGATGAACATTTTGGTGATTGGAACATCGCGAACTTTGGAATTGCAGGCGATACAACGCAAGGTGTCTTGTTCCGACTCCAGAATGGCGAAGGGGAAGGTTTTCAGCCGAAAGCCGTGATGTTGATGATTGGAACCAACAACTCCAACGCCAATACCGCCGCTGAAATTGCTGAAGGCATCGGCGCTGTTGTTTTGGAATTACAAAAGCGATTTCCGGACACTAAAATATTGCTACTCGGAATCTTCCCACGTGGAGCCGTAACGGACCCGGTTCGTAATCAGATTACAGAAATCAACCAGAACGTCTCAAAGTTGCACGACAACAAAAGCGTATTTTATATGGATATCGGCAAACAATTCTTGGACGAAAATGGTAACATCCCCCAAGACATCATGGCCGATGCGCTTCATCCCTCAGCCAAGGGCTATGAGCGTTGGGCAAAAGCCGTGCGGCCTAAACTGGAAGAACTCCGGGGCTCATTGTAGAACAATTGTCCACAATTGTTTTAAACCCAGCTCAAGGCAAACATCGCAGCAATGCAGCAATTTGGCGGGAACGGACAATTGTTCCACTTTGCTCATTGCTGTGTGAACCTTGATTAGCCCCGCATGGTCTAGTACGGAACAGAAATATCTACCCTGCAGGATTATCTTCATGGAACATGAGTTTGCATCGCAGTCAACGCTGGAACGAATCATCTTTAGTCGTCGAGCGGATTTGTCGAGCGGTCAACCCATCGGTCGTCTGATGGCTCAGGCGCTGGAGTTCCCGCATCTGGTTTCGCTGGCTGCTGGCTTTGTAGACAACGCCACTTTGCCCTGCGAAGCGGTGGGGCGTTGCATGGCTAATTTGGCGGCAGACGATAAACGTTTGCGGAAGGCGTTGCAGTACGACGCGGCGGCGGGAAGCGAAAGCTTTCGATCGGCGTTGATGGCCTGGAGCTACCGCGACTGGACAATGAACGTGCCTGCCGCCAGTCGCGTCATTCTGACCGCTGGGAGCAATCAGTTCCTGCATCTGCTCGCCGAAACACTGCTCAACCCAGGCGATATCGTCATCGCAACATCCCCAACCTATTTCGTGTTTATGGGTACGTTGCGCGGTGTGGAAGCACGAGTGGTGGGCGTCGCTGCCGACGACGATGGAATGTGCATGGACGCGCTGGAAGAACAACTCGAGCGTCTGGTCAACTCGGGCGATGCAGCTCGCGTTAAGGCCATCTACACGGTGACCGACTTTGACAATCCGGCGGGCAGCACGCTTTCGCTGGAGCGTCGACGTCGGTTACTTGACATCGTTGCACGCTGGCGTCTCAAACACGGGCCGCTGGTCATCTTCTCGGACAACGCTTACCAGCAGTTGAGATACGCGGGCGACCCACTGCCACCATTGTTGGCGATCGATGATGACGCCCACGACTATGTCATCGAGTTGGGTACTTTCTCCAAATCATTTTCGCCCGGGATACGCGTGGGTTGGGGAGTGGTTCCAGAACAAATGGTTGCACCACTTCTGGAAATCAAATCGAACATGGATTTCGGCTCGCCGCATTTTAGTCAAGTACTCGTACACGAAGCGCTCGTGTCGGGAGAGCTCGATCGTCATTTGCCAGTCATTCGGCAAGGATATCAAGTCAAATTGAACGCCATGCTGGAAGCGCTTGAACAAGAAACCGTCGATTTGCCCGGCGTTACCTGGCGCCGTCCCAGTGGTGGTTTGTACGTATGGTTAGTGCTTCCTGAACAAATTGATGCCTCGGAACAAGGTGAGTTGTGGAAATATGCCACAGAAAGCGGAGTCCTCTATGTTCCCGGACATTATTGTTATCCGACTGAAGGCCAGCCCATCGAAAAAAACACCATCCGCCTGAGTTTTGGTGTTCAAACGCCCGAGGGAATCACGGATGGCATCCGTCGCTTGTGCGCTGCGATCCGCAAGACGTCGACGCAGCTTTGAGAACATGCTCGGCTTCGTCGCAACGCAGCTTGAATAGCGGTGCGAATCGCGGCACGAACTGTGAGCCGAGCACGGTTAAGACAACGGCCGTAACCACTACTGGAAACAATTGGTAGCCCAATGTCGGGGCGACGCTTTGCGACACGTGGGGCCCCATAACCAACACGCCCGCCAGCCATTGAAAATCTCGCGCAGAAAGTACCTTCGGTGTTATGGAATACGTTGGACTTGGCTGGTCGTGAGCCTTGCAAACCACCAACGACTCGCAAGCAAAGACCAAGGCTGGAATCAGCAACACCAAGTCATAAATCGGCACGTAAGGATTAAACAACGAGTTCACGACGAGTAGCAGGGACAAAGCAAAGAGGTCTTCTATCCGACGAGTCCGCCATTGTAGAGCGATCACCGCGCTGCAAATAATCCCTAACAACAAACAGACAAACTTGCCGTGCGCTGGAAGAAGACTCTGAAAATAGGGGGCCAAACCATGCACTTTGGCAGATGGCGTTTCCAATCCCCACTTGGTGGACGCAAGTTCAAGCGTCAGTAGTGTGTATTGCTGCAAGCTATCCCAACCACAATACGTGACGGCAACCAACACGCCTGTCGCAACAGTTGGCACCAATCCGCGGAGTGTTCTTGGATGGACAATTACACAGCCCAAAACGAACAGTGCTAGCACGTTGGGCTTGTACATCGCAATGGCCATAGCCACACCTGCCATCGCATATTTTTGGCGTTTTAAGAAACCTGCCGTAGCAATCACGCAGACAAGTGCAAGCAGCGAGCTCTGCCCACCGACAACTGTCTCGATCACTACAGGTGCACCCGCCACCGCCCATAGCCAATGTGGCTGTCGTTGAATTAGTGATGAAAGCCGGCACAACCCACTCAACGCTACCACCAGCAACGTTATTTGGAGAATTAAGAAGGCGCCCCAGGCGACGATGAACGGGAGTTGAGCGACCGGTGCCATGACAGCGGCCACGGTTGGTGGATAGCGGTATGGCCAGGAATGCGATGGGTTCATCTTCGGAAACAACGCATTGGATCGAATTTGGTTTTGTTGGTCATCGTAGAGGGTCGACGAGTCGTTGGTAGCGACAGCTTGTCCTGCGACGAAGAGCATAACGAAATCGCCGCCGAGTGGTGTTCCAGAGCGATCGATCAAATCGTCAAAAGGGCTGAACCAGCCGATCCAGCCAACCAGCGCCAAGCTCAGGAACAAAATTCCAGCAAGACGAAACCGCTTGGCAACTTCAGCCCGTTCATTAAATGTCAGCTTTTCGGCGGACGCATTCACTACAATCAGACTTTCTTACCAGGCGCTCGATCGGTTCATGGGCGGGATAGCCATTTTGGTTTACCAAATGTAGCCGCGCCACACAGTTTGGCTGGCTAGCAATACGAAATGCGGCTGGAAAACATTGCCGCTTGTAACGATTGTGGATAACGCATGCAAATCATCAGCTGATATTTTGTGACATACAATTCAACTTAGCCACTTGTCTACACGCGTTTGCGACCTAGTATTCAGAACGTCGACTTGCGAAATTCTTCGATCGTGGTGCGCGTTGTCACAATCGTTGCGATCGGAAGTACCTTCGCGTGAGACTCCATAAAGTTTTATCATTTGGTGATGCTTGCTTCAGTCCGCGTTGACGATTGCTGGGGCGCTGGCATCAGATAGTAAGACGCATCCACTACTACCATTTCAGCGCTTGGAGACTTCCCATGCTTTATAGCTCGTCACTGCGAATCGCTTCGATAGCGGTACTCGCTTGTGGGCTGTTGCCAAGCGATGCTCATGCAGGACCTCTCATCGATTGGCTTTTTGGGCGCAATCGCACGCCACCTGCTTACGCCGTAGGAGCCCCAACACCTGTTGGAGTTGCCAATCCTTATGCGACGGGCCCTTATGCGACGGGATACGGAGCTTACAGCGCTTACGGAGCTAATCCGTATGCGGCAGCGCCTTATTCAACGGGGTATGGTGCATATCCTCAAGCTACGGCACCGTATCAATATCCGATGCAGAGCCAGCCTGCTACAACGGGTTACGCGGCCAATTACGGCACATATTATGGTCAAGGTATGCCGGTGATTGGTCCGGCGGGCGCCGGCTATCAAGCGCAAATGCCTTCGGGCATCGCGGCAACCACGATGCCCGGAATACCGCAGAATACGGTTCCACAAACACTATCCTACGTTCCAAACTTTAATTCTTATTCGAATCGTGCGGCGGTTACCTATTATCGGCCCCTGCTCACTACTGATCCGAATACTGGTGCACAAGTCGTGGCGATGGCCCCGTGTACCTCCTATGAATATCAGACACAGCGAGTCCCAGCGTTTGGCCGCAGCGCACTTTACGGCTCAACGGTGCCCCCGTTCACCCAGCCCGCACCAGCCGGTTTGCCAACTTACACTTTGCCCAGCGGCGGAATTCCTCTTGCCGGTGTAGGACCATCTGTATTGCAACCTACCGTGCGAGGCTACGGAGTCTATCCACAAGCTGGGATATCTGCGGCGCCCGGAACCTACCCCACGGCACCGCTGGGGCAGAGTGCCTACTATGGTTCTAACGCCGGCGGCTCATGCGGGGCTTACCAAGGCGCTATGCCAGTCCCAGGATTGGTTGCACCACAAGCGCCTGTGCAAGGCTATCCACCACCTGGCTATGTAAGTCCAGCTCCAGGTTACACCACGCCCGCACCGGGCTATCAGCCTGACTATCAATCTCCGAATCAACCCGGTATTTATCCACCCAACGGCGCGCCCAGCGCCGACCCGGCAGCTGATGTAGCTCCCACACTGCCACCGTCATTTCCCACCAATTCTAGCAGTCAAACCTATCTACGCCCCAAGCAACTGGGCATCGTACGGCAGCCATCGACAAACAACAGTCAACAAGTGGGAGGCTCTAGCGCGCATTCGGCGACGCGAGATACCGAAGCCCCTTCCTTGTTGAAACCCATTCCGGTACCAGACGGTTTTGAGGAGCGTCCCCGTTGGAACCCAGGGTTGTTACAAGAAAACGATTTGACCGCCGAACGTTCGTCCCGTGACTCACAAGTAGTCGTGGTAGTAGAATCAAAAAAGATTCATTGGGCGAGTTTCGAAGGCGAATCGCGTGCGTTGCAAACTCGCCAAACATACCCTAGCTCGGACTTGATGCTATCACCAAGCTATGACGATTCAGCGGCCGCGGTTCGCAACGTTGAGAATCGTCGTACCGAGACTCAGCCTGCGCGCCAGCCGGCAATTCAATCGCAGACGCAACTCCGCCCGAAACAACCATCACCATCGCTGCAACCACGAACTCAATCACAACCCCGTCAATATGACAATCACGGCTGGGAAGTTGCTAAGTAAAAGCGGCGACGGTCGGCGTGGCGATCGGGGTTGGGTTCTGCAAAAACGCGGCATCAAGCCCCAGTCGTGGCAGCAGTTGTTTACACGTAATGCGCGAAGATTCGTAGATCACCGGTAAACCGCTTCCAGGATGCGTGCCTCCCCCGACCAAATAGACATTCTCCAAGTCTTCAAATTTATTGTGCGGACGCAAATGCAGCATTTGCTTTAAATTGTGCGCTAAATTAAATGTCGCTCCGCGGTAGAGCCCAAAATCACTTAGCCAATCTTCCGGTGTTAGAATCCGCTCGGTGACTATCCGCTTTCGCACGTCATGTAAACCCACTTTCGCCAACTGATTCAGGGTTAATTCGCGATAGGCTGATACGGTTGCTGCGTCCCACTTTACATTTCCCTGTAGATGCGGGACGGGAACAAGTACATATAGCGTGCTATGATCGGCCGGTGCCAGCGTGTCGTCAGTCCTCGAAGCATTCTGCACGTAGAAACTGGGAGATTGCGGCAAGACAAAGTCATCTTCGATCTCGCGCAGGTTCCGCTCGTAGTCTTCGGTAATGTGAATGGTATGATGCGGCAAATCGTCGTAACGACCTTTAATACCCAGATACATCATGAACGTAGAACAAGAGAACTGCTTCTTACCGATCTTCTCGTTTGTCCAACGACGTCGAATGCCGTTTGGTACAAGTTCGTGCATCGCTTGCGCGAAATCGGCGTTGATTACCACCGCATCTGGTCGGTAATCGCCGTTGTCGGTATGCACAATCTTCGGACGACGTCCGTCGAACGTGAATCCGGTCACCGGCTCATTCAGTCGAATGTCGACGTCCATGGCCTGGGCCAATTCCGCCATTCGTTGGCTCACGCGACCACATCCGCCGGTTGGATGAAATACGCCATACTCATATTCAAGGAATGACAAGATTGAAAAAAGACTTGGGCACTTGAATGGGGACATCCCCAAATATTTGGACTGGAACGAAAACGCAATTGCCAACCGTGGATCCTTGAAGTATCCGGCGAGCTCTTTACCAAGCGATCTCCATGGCTTAACACTTGGAAGTGCCGCCAGGGCGCTTTTGTTCAACAAGTCTCGAAGACTGTTAAAGGGCGATTCGAGAATCGGTCTAAATAGCTTGAGTTTCCGTCGATTGTCCTCCATGTAGCGTGTGACTGCGCCTCGATCTTTCGGAGACAGTTCCGCAACGCGGTCCTCCATGAGCTGCAAATTTGGTGTCGCATCGAGATGTCCACCCGCAGCAAAATTGATCCGGTACTGAGGGTCCAACCGATGCATCGGAACCTCAGACATCAAGTCGAGTCCGACCGAGCTGAAGATCTCGTTTAACACTCGCGGATAAAGGAAAAAGGTTGGACCGTAGTCGAATCGAAATCCCTCTTGGTCAAATGTTGCCGTTCGCCCACCAACCCACGACTGCTTTTCCAGTACTGTTACTTGAGCACCTGCGTGGGCGAGCTGCATTGCGGAGGCAAGTCCTCCGGGACCAGCTCCCACCACAACGACGTGCGGCTTTGACATATCTTTCCTTAAAGCCTGAGTGAATTAAGTGAACGCGAGAACGGATGTAAAAAGCTCAATAGCGGGAGAATTATATCCCTTTGACAAGCTCGCCACTGTAGAACAATTGTCCCCAATTGTTTTGTGTTCAGCGAATGCGAGTGTAGAACAATTGTCCCCAATTGTTTTGTGTTCAGCGAATGCGAGTGTAGAACAATTGTCCCCAATTGTTCTACATTAAGCATCACCGGGCTACCATGGCTCCTCGCCACCAGCACCACCACTGCTTGCGATAAGAGTCCAGACGACAACCGTTGTAGAGACGACTAGACATGCGGCAACAATGGACAGAATTGCACGTATCGAGTGCGATGATTCATTTGCGACAAGGTTCTCCGCAGTTTGATGCGCACCTTTTCGACGAACGGCCAGGGTCACCAGGGCAGCTAAAGCGGGAGCCACAATCGCAAACCAGCTCAAAGCATCCGGTAAACCGAGAAAGGAATTGAACTGGAAACTGGCCACCGCGGCACCACTTCCAAACAGACAAGGCCCGGCGACTGCACCAACTAACTCAGCTCGCTTGGTGAACCATGTCCCAATACTGACACAACCTAGGACGGAGGCGATCGCCAACATGGGCTCAGTGATTCTAAGAAAATCTTTGCTCAAAAAGGCTGACGCTGCGATGCACAGAATCCAACTCAAGCCCAGCGTCGCCGCTGTTCCAGTCGGCAGCCGTTCAATCAACCACCAACCCAGCAGTGGACCGAGCACCATGACGAAGGTCCAGGTCGGAATATTTGGCTGTAGAAAATCCCAGGCTTCGCCAGTCGGTATCACCGTTTTGGTGGCGACCCACAGTGTGATTGCCCGCGTTAGCCAGATGATCAACTTAAATTTGCTTGGAATCCATGTGGAACACATTGCCGCTAAGCCAACGATGGCAACCGCCATGGGCACCCGAGTCCACGCATCTTCTGGCCACCACGCCAATCCGTCTGGGACGCGAAGGACAAATGCCAGCCAAATTGCAAATACGCTGGCCGCTACGACTACGGTTACGAACTGCGGTGAGCGACTTGAGACCGATCGTCCCGTGTTTGGAATGGTATTGACCGTTGAGGAACTCCGCCAGAAAAAGTGCATTCCAACCAAAATTGCGGTGAGCACCGCGGTTGGAATTGCAACATTGGCAGCGAGTATCTGGAATTCTAGCACAGCGGTTGGTCGAATTAGCGAATGGGGCGCAGAGTGGATTGCGCGTCAACTGGTCGAGAGACCAACTTGGCTTGTTCGATGAGGTTCTCGACAACCGGTTTAACAACGTCGGCGGGAAGCGCGTAGGAGCTCACTCGACCGGCTCGAGCGATGTTGATCCCAACCGCCTTGCCATCCAGGTTTACCAAGGGACCACCACATTGATTCGGATTAAGAACCGTATCGTGTTGAAAGACGCTTGAGAAACCGGTTGAGCGGGCACTGATTTCGCCGTTGACTTCCATTTCCGTTTCGTCAAGCAGTTCTTGCGCGAGGTCCATGAGGCGTCCTTCCGTCGAGAATTTGCGTCCATCGCGGATCACGTCCAACTGCAGGATCTGGCCACCCATGCCGCCGCGAACTGCGGTAAGAAACGCATCGCGTCCACGAATGTCATTTCCGTTAACACCGCATATACAATCGTTCAGTTGAAGACCTGCCAATTGGGCACCACTTCCAGGTAGAACTTGGGTTATCGCAGCGCCTTCGGGAGCATCGTCCAGATAGACTCCTAGCACGGCATTCGATTTCGAGACGGTCAATGTTCCAGCGCTAACAACTCCTACAGCCGTTGGCACACCAGCTCGGACATCGGTTGTGGCTAGCCAACGTCCTCGTTCAGGTACCGTCGTCGTGTCCCAAGCGATGGGAACAAGTTGCCTGTTCGGAACTTGAATCAAAGCCAGATCGAGATCGACAACCTGCGTTACCACTTCACCTTCGTAATCTTTGCCATCATACATACGGCAGGTCACCTTGCCCGTGGACGGCATTTCGCTGGCCTTGCTGATGATCCAGCCGTCGCGTCCGACCACGGCACCTAGTGCCAGTTGCTTTCCATTGGATGTTACTCGGACCGTACTTTTCCAGCTTTCACCAATTGCATCCTGGAAGGCACGGAGCATAAAAAAGTTGCTGCGCTGATTGGATCGTCGCAATCCAGATGAAAAATCGGGGCGGAATGCTGTGCGTTGTGGAGGATCTTGGACAAATCGAGTCGAGGCCGATGTTTCGTTGACTTCCGAAGAATCCAGTGTCGGATTGTGAAGGTCAGTTGTCTTTTGGATGTCGTTTCGAAACGTACTGGCGACGACCATGCCCAGCACGAGTGAAGCGGCGAGCAGGAGGAGGGTATTGAGTTTGGATCTATTTTTCACGATGCACTTTCTAAATTTCAAATATAGAAATCGCTAATCGTGGCGGTATCCATACGCACCACTCCTGCGCCAGGAGAGAACATGTTAATCGAAAAAGGTGAGCAATTCAGCCACCGACAACCCCCACCGTCACCGCCAATTTGAGAACTTCGTCTCCACGTTGAACTTTCAGGAAAATGACATCTCCGGGCATGCAAGCTCCAACGGTTTTCCGGAGGTCACTAAAAGCAGAGATCTTGACACCATCCACGGCTAAAACAAGATCGCCCGCCCTAACACCTGCCAAGTCCGCGGGGCCGTCTGGAACCACTGAAGCAATAAGTGGGAGCGGATTCTGATCTTCACCTTTGACGCCGATGACTGGTTGGAAACCTGGAAGGGCCCCCCACACTTCTTTGCGAGCCATCCGATCCCAACTCGATTGAAACACATCGATGGGAACATGCATGTTGTCGATCACATCCGTCCCAATGCGGGAATGGATGCCAACCAACTTTCCTTCCAAATTGAACAAAGGTCCTCCGCTATCTCCCCCAATCAACGCACAGTCGGTAAAGAGTGTATGAGCTTCACTTTCGCCACGACTCTTACTGATCGATAACACGCGTCCCACGCGGATCGCGGCGCCTCTCTCAGGCTTCCAGCCGCCAGGGTGTCCCGACGCAATGCACCACTGTCCTACTTTCAAGTCACGACTGCGCCCAAGTGTTGCATGTGGCCATGGCGTACTGCGCTGGTCGACGATCTTCATCAGCCCAGCATCTTTGTCGCGGTTCATACCCAACGTCTTAGCCCGCACTCGCGTTCCGTCGTTGAGAATAATGTACGCGTCGCGATTCGCCCCGCCCGCTACGTGAGCGGCCGTCAAGACATAGCCGTCGGGTGTGATGATAACACCACTCCCCTGGGCTGAACCCTGCTGGACATTGACAGTCACGCTTTCGATCGCTTTTGCAACCTTGGATTGTTGCAGTTCAAGCGCTTTAAGCTCCTCCAGCGTTGTCGGCTCTTTGCCATTAAAGACCGCCGTCAGTCCTTGAGCAAGTGCGACATAAGTGGCCCCGCCAATTGACGTCGATTCCGCAGTTGCCACCGGCTTTTGACTTACGCGTTCGGCAATTGCAGGTTGTACGACGGGAGTTTGAGCAATGTTCTGTGCAGCAGCGGGCGAAACGGCGCTTAGCGCCACAAGTGCAAAACTGACTATCACAAGCCACTGGTAGGCAACTTCTCGCCTGGGGTTTAAGCGATCTTTAGCGCGATCCGCATCCTGACAAGGGCTATTGGGCATTGGCATATCCTGTGGCCACGTGTGCTACATGTTCCGACTGTGTGAAATTCTCATCCCACGCGTTCAGGTCTGATTATTCGTGCTCGACGAACAAAATGAAACCCTTGAAGCAAATGAATTGAGCGAAACTTAGGAGTTGCGTGGCTTTTTGTGCGAAAACGTAACGAGTTTAACGTCTACAGCGGCCAACCTCTAACATCCGTCGAGGTCGGCTTTTTATGGACATTTCGATTATAACGCGACTGCTCACCTCCCACAGCTTTTAAATCAATGAATTTTCGACGGTCCAGTTTGCATCCATAGCGTTTGTGAAGCAGTCAACTTCCAAGCCACTTCAGGATCCTCGTTTCTGACATTTTTGGTAAATCAGCTTTGCGAGCCTAAACAGCCATCCGAGCCTAAACAGCCATTTGAGCCTAAACAGCCATCCGAGGCTAAACTGCTTTCCTCGGTTATTCAGTTTCTGAGTTGATCAGCCACATTTCCGGTTTAAACAGTCTCGGAGCATGGCGTCGCATGTTGTCGGCGATAACTATCCTACCCCTCCTCGGCCAGTTGGTTCATAGCTCTGTTTGGCCCGCCGGACCGCCCCGCCGACTTCATACATGCTGCTTGCACCCCGCGGGGAGTGGAAACTGTAGGACAGGCTGGCTAGGCCTCAGGCGATGGCGCAGAGTCTTCCACACCACCCAATGGCAACCGCCGCGCAAGCTTTGGTCAAGACAACTCCGCGGGGACATACCCAATACCGAACTCCCAGGGACATACCCAATACCGGACAGAACTCCCGGGGACATACCCAATACCGGTAAGTTGCCTGGGGACACACCAGACATCCCAGGCGCCTCGCAACCAACTCGAGCCGCGGGACATTCCCCGGAGCCTGGGCCACAACTTTCGCGCGGGGACATTCCCCAAGGCACCCCGGGGACATTCCCCAGTACAAGTCGCTCACGCGATTTCTCGGTAATTACTAATCCTCTAAAAACTTTGGAAAAATTTTCTGCGCGCGAGTAAGGAATCGCAATTTCCTCCGTCAGTAGTAAGTAGGGAAATGATTTTTTCGGTTTCTGATGATGAGGAGTTTACGAGC
>JBGSUV010000076.1:0-14941 GCA_041753315.1 Pirellulaceae bacterium
CTATCCGGTCCTACTCTGGCCGCCAATCCCGATAGTTCCTAGCCGAAACCAAAGCCGAACAAGACGAAAAACCTGCCGCTGGCAACGATTCCAGCCAGCAACCAAAATCGTCGCGCCCACACCTTCGGCGAATGTTTACACAAAAAACGCCGTAAGTCCAACCAGGAGTCAGACTTCGGCGTTTCTTGTCACTCTGTGGCCCATGTTGTTTCGATGGGCCACGAAGGCGGAGGGCACGGGATTCGAACCCGCAACCCCTTACGGGGCACTTCATTTCCAATGAAGCCGCTAACCATTCGCTTACCCTCCAAATGGCAAGACGGTCATGCAACCGACTTGCAAGCGATGTGTCTGGCGGATCAACAGGCCTTTGGCCGGTCGATGTCTCGCAAATGATAGCTGCCCCCCGCTCTTTAGTACAGAGCGGACGTGGGGGACAGCGTCGCAAAAGTTGGGAACTCCAATTTTTCGGCTTAACTCACGAAAACGACCACGCGTCTCCATTGGACGGTCAGCTGAGCCGGGAATGCCGGCTCAACGAGCCAAGCGCCTGCACAAAAACGGCTACTTGTCAAACAGTCGCTCCTGCAAATAGGCGTATGCCAACGCCTGCATGTAGGCCCGTTGCTTGTTATTCGCTGCACCACCATGCCCACCTTCGATGTTTTCGTAATAGCTCACGTCATGACCTTGGGATTTCATCAACGCCATCATCTTTCGCGCATGCCCTGGGTGAACACGATCGTCGCGGGTTGAAGTCGTGAAAAGCACAGCGGGGTATTTCGTCGTAGCACGAATATTCTGATAGGGGGAATAGCTCTTGATGAAACTCCATTCCCCCGTACTGTCGGGATCGCCGTATTCGGCCATCCAACTTGCACCGGCTAGCAGCAAGTGATAGCGGCGCATATCGAGCAACGGGACCTGACAGACGGCTGCCTCAAACAGGTCGGGGTACAAGGCGATCATGTTGCCAACCAAAAGCCCACCGTTTGAACCGCCCTGTATGCCCAAATGCTCTTTGCTGGTCACACCTCGCGCGATGAGGTCTTGGCCAACGGCGGCAAAATCTTCGTAGGCGCGCAGACGGTTGTGCTTCAACGCAGCTTGATGCCAACGTGGCCCATATTCGCCCCCACCACGAATGTTTGCGACAACATAGACGCCTCCCTGAGTCGACCAGGCCCGACCAACACTTGCGTTGTAACCCGGAGTTAACGAAATCTCGAATCCGCCGTATCCATACAACAAAGTGGGGTTGGAACCATCCAGTTTCAGCGACTTGCTGGCAACCATGAAATACGGGATTTTGGTTCCGTCTTTGCTAGTTGCAAAATGTTGGCTCACTTCGAGACCCTCTGCGTCAAATTGAGGAGTCAGTTGTTTGAGAAGTTCGGGTTCTTGCCCAATCTCTCCGTAATACAGCGTTGTCGGTGTTAGATAGTCGCTGACCGTCATCCAGTAAGAATTGGATTCGTCGGCATCTACCGCACTGACGGTGACTGTTCCAATTGCGGGCGCACCTTTGAGTGCTTCTTTTTTCCACCCATCATCCGTATCCGACAGAACGTAAACTCGGTTCTTGACATCTTCCAGCACATTCAGCAGCAGATGGTCGCGTGTGAACGAGTAGCTGGCCAGAGAACTGTTATCCGTTGGCGCAAAGGCAACTGCAAACTCCCGTTTGCCCGCCATGAAGTCATCGAAGTTGGTTATCAGCAGAGAGCCGGCAACGTAGCTGTTGCCAGCGACTTCCCACGGTTCTCGCAATTCCAAAGCCAAATAGTCGTGGAAAACCGACTTGTTGGCACTGTTGGGCGCGTCGATCTTGGTAAGCTGGTTGTCGTCGCTGAGGAGGTACAATTCGTCGTTATAAAATGCGAGTGTGCGGTGGACATAGTTGCGTTCGAAGCCGGGTGAGTCATCGTGCGCTCCGGAGATGTACATGTCCTGTACCATTCCCTCGTAAATCGTCGCAGCCTCATTCATCGGTGTTCCACGTCGCCATTTTTTGACGATGCGAGGATAACCGGAGGCCGTCAGCGATCCATCTCCGAAATCGGTATAGACAAATACCGTATCGCGATCGATCCAGTTGAGACTACCTTTGGCTTCCGGTCGCTCGAAGCCACCATCGACAAATTGTCTGGTCTTTAAGTCGAACTCGCGCGTCACGGTGGCGTCCGCGCCGCCGCGCGAAAGTTCAATTAGTGCTCGATCGAAATGCGGTCGAAGTAATTCAGCACCACTCCAAACCCAGTTCTCGCCTTCACTTTTGGCAAGAGCATCCAGGTCTAAAACGATTTCCCAGTTCGGCTGTGCTTTGCGAAATTCCTCCAACGTGGTTCGTCGCCACAATCCCCGTTCATTCTTCTGATCTCGCCAGAAGTTGTAGTAGTGTTCGCCGCGCTTTGAGACAAAAGGGATGCGCTCGTCGGAGTCAAGGATCTTTAAAAGATCGTCGCGCAAAGTCGAGAACTTTTCGTCAGCCTCAAACTTGGCTTGTGTGACTGCGTTTTGCTCTCGCACCCAATCCAGTGCTTTCTCGCCAGTAACGTCTTCCAGCCACAAATAGGGGTCATCCACATCCGTCACTTCTGAGGCCTTTCGTTGAGAGGTCGAGGAATCCTGCCCCGACGCCAGCGTGGTAAATAAAGAGGCAAATGCGGCAAATGCCAGCCACCAAAACTTTTTCATGGAACACTCCTGGTGATAAATGAATGACAAGTCAGTGTAACGCCTGCGAGCCGCTTGACTATTGAGCTTGTGCAAAATTGACTTTGCACAAACTCGCGTCGCCTTTGGCCAGGAATTTCATTGTAGTCTCATGCTCAAACCTATAGGTTGATTGATAGTCGCCCTACGACCGCAACGCTTTCGGCGTTGCATCTCGGTTTTCCAATGGAGACGAAGCATGGCAACGACAACGATCCTGGCCCGCGAGATGATGACACAAAATCTAGTGACCCTTTCCCCTGACTTGGAAGTCTTCCAAGCTATCGACATTTTGTTGAAAAAGCGGATTTCCGGTGCGCCCGTGGTCGACTTTGACGGAAGCTTTCTCGGTGTTTTCTCGGAAAGTTCTTGCATGCGTGTGATCGTCAATGCCGCCTATGAAAATCTACCTGATGCAGGACTACTTGCATTTATCGATCGCGACCCGCCAACGATTGCTCCCGACACCGATTTATTGACCATTTGCCAGACGTTTCTGGATCAAGCCACTCGACGGCTACCGGTTCTCGAGCAGGGGAGACTGCTTGGGCAGATCAGTCGTCGCGATGTGATGCGCAAAGTGATCGAATTGGCCTGTGGTTCACAAAAAAAATGTGGACAGTCGGAACTCCTCTATCTCTCCGCTCTGCTCGACAGTCGCCAGCGCATGACTGTGCGATTGGGTTAGTCGACGCCTTTTGTCCGCGTTTAACCTATTTGTCGAACCTGTTTTTCGAACCTGTTTGTTGAACCTATTAGACATTAACTCGATTGGCATGTTTCATATGCAGGGCAAGCAACTTACGAACTGAGGCATCTCGGGGTTGCTGCAATTCGGTAAAGGCGATTTGTAGTTGTTCCTCGTCGGCGCCTCGGGCCGTCAGCTGCAGTTTGACTGGCATGGAGTCCTTCAATTCACCGGGATCAAAACCTTTTGGACCCGTCAACACGGCGATTAACCCTTCGGGGCGTTTGGTATGCAATACGATCCACGGCTCTTTGTGGCCTGGCAATGTATAACGGGCTGCAGTTTGTTCATCCCACCGCCAGCGACCGCCTCCCGCAGCTTGGTGTACCGCTTGAATAAAGACGCTCAGCGTCTCCGCAGGCCAGACGACGGTTCGACCCGGTGGAAAGCCCTTGCGCAACGAGTGCCAACGTTGCTTGAGGATCTTCCATGGCTTTTGATCCTTCGGATCGGTCGTTTCAACCGATTCTACCATGGGCGCCGTCTTGCCCAGAAACACCGTGCTGGCATCCTGTAACCACTTCCAGAACGTAGGCGTATCGATCTCATCAAACGTATAAGGACGAATCTCAAGCTCCATCCAGGTACCCGCCAATTTGGCGCGAATACGAGGTTCGTTGCCGTATTGCTCGACATCTTTGAGTTCGTTGAGCGTTGGTAACTCAAGTATCGATTCGAGTTGTGCTTTGGTAAAAGCTCGTCGTGGCAAGCGGAACTTGAGCTTCAGTAGCCAAGTTTCAGCCGTGATGGCATGCAAGAACCAACCACGACTTTTGACTGGCCCACTCACTTCGACGATACTCCGATTGTCCCAGTTTGTCGGGGCGAAGCCTTCGATTGTTTCAATCTGCTCAATTAACTTCACCAATATCTGTCGATCCCAGCGGATGGGTTGTCCCGCTCGGTCGACGCTATCGCGCGTATGCCAGCGCTGGCCGTCGGCTTGCCAAGGCAGCAGCGTATCTCGTCCAATCTGGTCCAATTCAATGTCGCCTGCCTGAGACGACTCCAGCATCTCGGCGTCGAAGCGATCGCGATCAAAATACTGAACCGATTCCATCAACGGTAACAGAGCTTCTCCCGTATAACTGCGGAGCAAACGGCTTTCACTTGACACTTGTTTTGAACCGCGATTGCGCTGTTGCATTTCAGCGTGCGTGTGGGCGACCAAGCCTTCAGGTGTTCCAGCGAAGACCAACAATCCACCCTGACTGCCTGCCTCGGGTCCGAGATCAATGACGTAGTCGGCGGCCTTTACGACATCCAGGTTGTGTTCGATAACCAGGACGGTGTTACCAAGGTCCACCAAGCGTTGCATGACTTCCAATAGTTTGATGATGTCGGTGAAGTGTAGACCAGTGGTAGGTTCGTCGAGTAGATAAAAGGTTTTGCCCGTGTCGGGACGAGCCAGCTCAGCTGCGAGCTTCACGCGTTGAGCTTCACCGCCGGACAAAGTTGGAGCACTCTGGCCCAACGAAATGTAATCGAGTCCGACATCGACCAAGGTCTGCAAAATGCGTCGGATTTTCGGGATATTGTTAAATACGTCGAGTGCCTGACCGATCTGCATTTCCAGCACATCGTGGATGGAAAAACCATGGTAGGTTACGGAAAGCGTATCTTCTGTATATCGTCTTCCATGGCAGCTATCGCACAGCACCCACACGTCGGGAAGGAAATGCATCTCAATGCGAATTTGACCATTTCCTTCACATTTTTCGCAGCGCCCCCCAGGGACGTTAAAAGAAAACTGCCGCTGGGTGTATCCCAGCGCTCGGGCGGCAGGGAGTTGCGAGTAAAGCTGGCGAATCAAATCAAAAACGCCCGTATAGGTCGCCGGAGTTGAACTTGGATTGGAACCCAGCGGACTTTGATCAACACGAATGACTTTGTCGATCAATTTAACACCGTCGATCGAATCGCAAGTGCTCTTGTTCAGATTTTGTTTGGCCAGCCGTTTGACCATCGCCGGAAAGAGCACCTCATTGATCAAGGTACTCTTCCCCGATCCACTTGGCCCGGTCACCACGGTCAATCGTCCCAACGGAAAGTTGACATCGATATTCTGCAGGTTCTGCGCGCGGGCGCCACGCAAGTTAATTGCACCCAGGTCGACTAGACGTCGTTCTTTGGGGACCGGTATATTTTGTTTGTCACTCAGGAACGGTCCTGTGACGCTTTTCTTCATTCGAGCAACTTGTTTGGGTTTGCCGTTAGCCACCATTTCGCCGCCGAAGCGTCCGGCAGCTGGTCCAAAATCAAATAGTTGGTCGCTGCTCTCAATCACATCCCGGTCATGCTCGACAATGATCAACGTATTACCCAAATCTCGCAACTTGCGAAGGGCGTTGATCAGGCGAACATTGTCGCGAGGATGCAATCCGATCGTGGGTTCGTCAAGCACATACAATACGCCACAGAGGCCGCTGCCAAGTTGACTTGAGAGTCGGATACGTTGCGATTCACCACCGCTCAACGTGTTTGCTTGTCGTGAAAGTGTCAAGTATTCCAAGCCTACGTCGAGCAGAAATTCGGTGCGCGCAGTGATCTCGCGAATCAACTCACCGGCGATTTCTTGTTCGCGCGGCGAGAGCTCCCAACTCGTCAACTGGGTGTGCAACCACCTGAGGGTATTTTGCGTGTAGTCGCCCACGGTGAATCCTCGGAACTTCGCGGACGCAGCGTCGGCGTTCAACCGCGAACCATCACAAGCAGAACAGGCCACCTCGGCAACAAATGGATTCAACTTCGTCCTCAATTGTGGACTTAAGCGTGCTGCGTGTTCCAAAGCCGGGAACAAACCCTTCCATTGAAATTCAAACTTTGTTCCCTTGGAGGTCTCTACTTCGTACCAGCGATCATCGGTACCATGCAGAATCGCTCGTCGTTGTCCGGTCGTGAGACGTTCGACAGGAATGTCCATTGAGATGCCGACGGACTTACAGAACTGTTGTAGCAGTGGCGCAGACAACTCCGTTACCGCGTAAGGGGCCTTTGAGTTTTCGTCGAGTGCGGGCCACATTCGAATGGCACCTTCGCGGATCGTCAGTCGCGGGTCAAGCAATAGCGCTGGACTTGTGCCCGTTTGCGTTCCAAGGCCTTCGCAGTCCGGGCACCAACCAAGCGGCGAGTTGAATGAAAACGAATGTGGCGTCAAAGCGGACATGCTGTGCCCACACGTCCGGCACGCCAAGTGTTGACTATGCCGGGTTGCCTGCCAATGAATTTCTTCTTGATCGTCGCGAGGCTCGAGTGCGTACATGTTGCCGCCACCAAGCGACAATGCAAGTTCGACACTTTCGGCAATGCGACTGCGATTGGCCTGCGAGATGGTGATGCGATCGACGACCGCTTCAATATCGTAGCTGACCGTCGAAGACAGCGGAGGAACATCATCCAGCGAATGGGTGCGACCGTTGATTCTGACGCGTATCAATCCCGACGTGCGCAAGTCTTGCCAGAGTAAATCGGGATCCAAATTAGGCTGCCAACGCAAGGGGGCGGTAAGTACCAGCCGTGTGCCTTCTTCGAGTGACAGGATATGATTGGTCACATCGTCCGCCGATTGATTGGTCACGGGCGTGTCGCACGATGGGCAATGCGGAACGGCCAAACGCGCCATCAAGACTCGAAAATAATCATAAATTTCGGTAACTGTGCCCACTGTGCTCCGCGGGTTGTGCGCTACGCTCTTCTGTTCGATGGCGATCGATGGGGCCAGCCCTTCGATTCGATCGACTTTGGGCTTGGGCATCTGTCCGACGAACTGCCGCGCGTAGGACGATAGGCTTTCGACGTAACGCCGCTGCCCCTCGGCGTAAATCGTATCCATTGCCATCGAGCTTTTGCCACTACCGCTGGGCCCACAAAAAACGGACATCGAGCGATGAGGAATCGACAGCGCGACATCCTTCAAATTGTGTTCAACCGCCCCTGAAACGGTTAACACAGGAACCGCTGGTACACTGCTCGCCTTCGCCTTGGTACTTTTCGGTCGGCCCTTTGTCGAAATCGGTCCTGCAGCCAAGTGTTTGGCGAGCGAGCGACCGGTATGGGAAGGGGCGCAGTTTACAATTTCGTCGGGAGTGCCTGTAAAGACAACATGCCCGCCCGCTTCGCCACCCTCAGGTCCGATGTCGATCAGCCAATCTGCCGCTTTGATGACATCCAAATTGTGCTCGATCACCAACACCGTATTACCGAGGTCCACCAGCTCTTGCAGAACTTTTAGAAGCAAGCGAATGTCGTGAAAGTGCAGGCCGGTCGTAGGTTCATCCAAGAGATAAAGCGTGCTACCAGTTCCGCGTCGCGAGAGTTCTTTGGCAAGCTTGATACGCTGTGCTTCTCCGCCGGACAGAGTTGGTGATGGTTGCCCAAGTTTGATGTAGTCGAGTCCGACATCGTGCAGCGTTTGCAACTTTTCAGCGATGCGCGGCACATTCTCGAACAACTCCAACGCTTGTTGAATGTCCATATCGAGGACGTCGGCGATCGATTTGTCTTTGAATTTTACTTGCAGCGTTTCGTGGTTATAACGCCGCCCTTCGCAAACGGGACAGGTCACCCAGAGATCAGCCAGAAAATCCATTTCTAAACGATTGGATCCATTTCCTTCGCACGCTTCGCACCGCCCCCCTGATACATTGAAGCTGAATCGCCCCGGCTGATAGCCGCGGCGTTTGGCTTCGGTAAGTTCGACAAACAAACTACGGATTTCGTCGAAAACTTTGACGTAAGTGGCTGGATTACTGCGTGGTGTCCGTCCAATGGGCGACTGATCGATGGCAATCACTTTGTCGAGATGCTCGATACCTTCTACCGATTGATGTTCGCCAGGAATATCTTCGGCAGCATGCAGCTGACGGCGTAGCACGGGTACGACAATGTCATTGATTACTGAACTCTTCCCCGATCCGCTTACGCCAGTCACGCACACGAATTTTCCAAGTGGAATTTCGAGGTCGATATTCTTTAGGTTGTTATGTTTCGCCCCAGTGACTCGAATGAACTTGTTATTTCCCGGACGACGTACTTCAGGGACGGGAATGGTCATCTTGCCCGTTAAGAACTGTCCCGTGAGGCTGCGTTCATTTGCCGCCAAGTCATGCAGGTCACCGCAGGTAACGATCTCACCACCTCGGACTCCCGGTCCTGGCCCAAAGTCCAGGATCAGGTCGGCGGCCCGCATCGTGTCCTCGTCGTGCTCGACGACTAGCAGTGAATTACCTTGATCGCGAAGCGCTTTGAGCGAATCGATCAAGCGATCATTGTCACGGGGATGTAGGCCAATCGACGGTTCATCCAAAACGTATAGTACACCCACAAGGCCCGAACCAATTTGGCTGGCCAAGCGAATTCGCTGCGCTTCACCGCCTGACAACGAAGGCGCCGAGCGACTTAAGCTGAGGTAGTCGAGTCCGACGTTCAACAGGAATTGTAAGCGATTGGTAATTTCGCGGACCGCCTCAGATGCAATGCGTTGTTCAATTTCGGTGAGTTGCAAACCGCGCAAAAACTCCAACGACTTCTCGATCGGCAGATTGCACAAACCGGGCAGGTTGAGCCATTGGGCAACACCCTCTACGGTTGCGGTCGTTTTCATCCGCAGTTGTCGCGCTTGTTTGTTCAGTCGCGAACCGGCACAGGCGGTGCAATGCCGCTTATCCATGTACTTTTCAAAACGTTTGCGGGCCGAGGGAGTCTTGGCGTTGCGATACTGTTCCATGAGCTGGGCGACAATTCCCTCGAACGTGCCGCCGTACTTCATCGGTTTGCTGCCACCACGCCACGTGAAGGTGATGTGGCGATCTCCGGTACCATGTAGCCATTCCTCTCGCACGGCGTTGGGGAGTTCCTCCCAGGGTTGGGTAAGACTTTCGCCTGCCCCCAAGTCATACGCCTTGTCGATCGACTCGCCAACACTCATCAGTTGATGGCGCTGCCAACGTCCCATGTCGTTCCAGCTTCCGAGCAATTCAACGGCGCCGCGCCGCAATGACTTGGTTGTGTCAGGAACGATCAACTCGGGGGCAAAAGTAAATTGCTGCCCCAACCCTTCACACACATTGCACATGCCCGAAGGACTGTTGAAACTCAATAGTTGCGGAGAGGGAGGGAGGCTGGAATAACCGCATTTGGGACAGGCATATTCGCTGCTGTAAATTCGGTCGGTCGTGGTCTTGGCTTTTTTGCTGCGAGTCCGCTTTGGTTTCTCTTCCAATTCTTCGATATGCTTTTTCTGTTCACTTTCTTGTTCGTTCCAGGCAACCACGATCAGCGTGTTCTCACCCAGTTTCAACGACTCGTTAACCGCCTCGGCGATGGCAATTCGGGGCGTCTCGCGTGGATTGAACTTCGAGACGACGACTTCGATATCATGTTTTTGCTGGCGTTGCAGGCCCGGGGCCTGCGACAGTCGATAGACTTCACCATCGATGCGGGCCCGCGCGTATCCTTGCCGCTGCAGCGTCTCGAACAACTCGTGGTGCTCGCCTTTTTGCCCACGCACGATGGGAGCTAAAATGAGATATTCATCTGCATCCCGCAGTCCCTGCAATTGTGCAATGATTTGATCGCGCGTCTGCGAGGCAATGGGGATGTCACATTTGGGACAGAAGCCGATAGCCACACGCGCGAACAGCACGCGCAAGAAGTCATAGATTTCGGTAACGGTCCCGACGGTGCTACGCGGGTTTGAGCTGGTCGATTTCTGACTGATGGAAATCGCCGGACTTAAACCACCGATATAATCGACGTTGGGCTTGGGGAGTTGTCCGATAAACTGCCGCGCGTAGCTCGACAAACTTTCCAGATAACGTCGTTGGCCTTCGGCATACAGCGTGTCAAAAGCCATTGAGCTTTTTCCACTGCCACTGACGCCGGTGAAAACGATAAGCTGATTGCGGGGAAGTACGATACTGACATTCTTGAGATTATGTTCGCGGGCGCCGCGTACTTCGATGGTAGCGTTATCCATAGTCCTCAGCTCAGACGTGTGGCTTCGTGCAAACCTTGTATTGTAAGAAATTCAGTGAAAATGGTACCCCTATTCATCCTCCAGGCCGGACGTTTTGTTCTGTTACGCCACGAAATGCCACCCCACCACTCGCTAGCGTCTCATTGGGATTTGCTGTTCGAGAATGGCGATTTGCTCTTGACGTTTCGTCTGTTTCAGCTATGTGAATCAGCCCCAGTTGAGCTTTCAGCCACGCGATTGCCCGATCATCGTCGTCCCTACTTGGAGTATGAGGGTGAGGTCTCTGGCGGAAGGGGGACGGTCTCTCAGGTAGCCACCGGAAATTTTGCAGCTATCAACCGAAAAGAAATTGACTGCAATGACGCTGTGACGACTGTCGAGTTGCTAAAAGGTGATATAGCAACCCAAGGCGAAGCACAATGTGCCTCTAAGCACCCCTCGCGCCGCGCATCGACGTGCATCGCGTTGGAATCCGCTGTGCTACAGGCGCTGCTCGAGTTTGATGACTGTTGCACGGACGAAGAGACGATCATTCTTGTCGGTAGGTGGGACATGTCGTTGCCCACGAGTTACTGAACTTTTCGTTCCGTGCTTTACCGCTCCAGTTCGACTTCCTCCGAGCCACTTTCACCTGCTGCGGGTTGCCACCGGTCGAAAGAGCGAGCGAGCAGCAAAATGTAGATCGTACTTGCCAACAATCCGCCGAGGGCAGCGCCACCCATTAATGTCGCAGAAAATTCGCCGAACAACATACGAGCGAGCAATGCCATTGCTGCAGCCAAGATGATGGCGGGGGTTAACATCGCAAAGAAAATCCAGACGCTCAGCATGGCACGTCCTGCCGCCAACGCATCGCGCTGTTGCAAGGCACGCGGTCGAATGATATTCCATGCTCCCAAAAGATTGATATTAGCGATCACGACCATGGCCGCAGGTATCAATGCCAATGCGGTTTGCAATACAAGCCACCGATCATCGGGAACCAAGAACAGAAAAAGCCCGGTTACAAGTGTATGCAAACAGGCCACTGGCAATACGGGGCCTGCCAACTGACCAATGACGACTTGCCACGCCGCCATCGGCAGTGACTTGAGCATCTCGCGTTGCGCGACGGGCCCTAAGAATCCTACGGGCAACTGCAACAAAAGCAGAAAATCGGCGTATGCGGTCAACCCTGCCATCCAACCAACTGCTCGCAACCCTGCCAGCCGCTCGCTGTCGACCATGATCGGGATGACCAGCACGACTCCCACGATCATCGCAGTAAACACCAGGAAACGCGGCAATATTCTCATCGAATGAATCATTTGCATCCATGCCACGCTACCGATGCCGCCGCAGCTTGGAAATAGCGGCAACGTGATGCGACTCATCCAGCCCGCCCCGACAACAGTCCCACTGCGTAGCGCCGACTGTCGCTTGGCGATCGATTGATCCGTCCGCGCCGTTGAAGCTTCTAAATAGTCACCTCCCAACAGATACACCAACAGCACAAGCACTGCGAGCACGGCGATTCTTGCGGGCAGTAAGAGCAACGTATCGGGAAAGAAATGTTGGGCGGCTATCGGTTGAAACATCCACTCCAGCGGCGGCAATACGTACTGACCAATTTCAGTTTCACGCGCTGCGGCCGCAATCTTAGACAGTTGTGGTGCTTCGCCTTGACTTCGAACGAGGTTCAACGATTGCGAAATCAGCAGCAGTAATGTTGCCCCGCCCGCGATGGTAAAAAATCGGCGTATTCTCTTGATCAACCTCGGATGCGATTTCCGCGCGGATAACGAAGCGAGCATACCAACCAAAAGCGAAACGCCGATCAGCATCCACATGCCAACTAGCGCCGACAGAAAACTTGTGACATACGATGAAGCCAGCAGCGCGAGGAGTGTGGCACTGATCAATGAGCGATAGCTCAAGCGAACGAGGTTCAGTGTGAGCACGTCTCGCGCGCGAAATGGTCCACCGGCCAAAAAGTGTATTTCTGCAGGTCGCATCACCAGTCCGCGATCTGCCGATGCCGTAAGCCAGGTTGCAAGCAGGTAAATCAACGCCCAAAAGGGCATGCCCGCCCCAAACCGCATCGAAGCTGCCTCAGCCGCCCCAAATCGTTGGCTCACAACAAACAGGCCGATGAACACTAGCATCAGCGCAAGCAGCACCAGTCGCCGCCAATTGCGGCGTACGTTGGATAAACCACGGAAGCCGCCACGCAGGTCAAACCACAACAGTTGCCATAAAGCTGGATGCATCAGAATGGTAGTTCACTGTTCCAAAGAAATTTCGTAACCGCTCACCGGCTTTGTCCTTCACCGGTTATTTTCAATCGTAATCTTACTCTGAATCGTAATCCGATAGTGCGGAGAGTCACGGAATCAATTGCGTTCACGGCTTTATTATCCCGGCGGATCGTCGCTGTCGATCGCTCAGCGCTTGGCCTAAGCCTGTGTCAGCTACTTGTTGTAAATATATATCACGCACGCGCAGTCGATCGGCTCGCCGCAGGAATTCGTAGAGGTTCATGGCGTAGGCTTCGATGTTCTCAAAAGAAGCATGTAAGGCCAATCGAGCTGCATAAGGATGTGGTATCAAACCAGCATACGCAACGGGAAACTCGCCCGCCGTCCCAGCCGTAACATTGCACTCCGCCGGGTGATCAACGAGATGCACTCGGGCGTTTGGTTGGTAATGGGGATGCCTCAACCCAGGCGATGCAAGTGCGTGCAGTTGGTCGCGACTGATGGCGACTGTTGATGGTACAACCGCTTGCAAATCGGCAAGCGACACAAATCCCGGGCGGAGCAATATGGGCACGGGCCCGCAGCAGTCGACGACCGTCGATTCTAAGCCCACGGTACAGGGTTCTCCTTCCAATACGGCATCAATGCGACCATCTAAATCTTCCATCACCGATTGCCAGGTTGTACAACTTGGACGTCCGGATCGGTTGGCGGATGGTGCGGCAATTGGAATTTGTGCTTCGCGCAGAAGCTCGTGCGCTTCTCGGCTAGCAGGAATGCGCAGTCCGACGGTGTCGAGTCCGGCAGTGACGCGATGAGAAATTGAGGGGTGCTTGGGGAGCACTACTGTTAGCGGGCCGGGGGCAAAAGCGGTGAGAAGTGCTGACGCAGTGTCGGTTAAAGTTCGGGCCGCCAGTCGCCAATCGTCGATCGAAGCGACATGTACGATTAGTGGATTGTCGGATGGTCGTCCCTTGGCCAAGAATAGCCGCTCGATCGCCTCTGGATTTCGCGCGTCAACGCCCAGCCCATACACCGTTTCCGTTGGAAAGGCGACAATTCCTCCATCGCGCAGAAGCGCTGCTGCGTCCACGACCGATGTCAAGCGGCGCGTCGTGATCGACCCGAACTTTGGTGTGTTAAGTGCCATTTGGCGACTATCATACGCGAAACATATTTGACTGCCAGTTAGCCAATCCCCACCTCTCTCCTTCCCCGCCCCCTGACCAGGGTCTGTCCCCGCGCGCTTTTACGCCCCTGACCAGGGTCTGTCCCCGCGCGCTTGACCAGGATCTGTCCCCGCGCGTCCTTTTGATCAGGGTTGAACAGCTCCGAGTCTGGGGAGACGGTGCGAGGCCAGACCGGAAACTCCAATTCCCCTGCTTCATTGGGTTGCAACTGCACTGACTGCCTGCTTGTAAGGTACTTAAACTCGAACTTAAAGTCACAGGGAGCGGGATTTTCGCGAGCGGCTACGGATTTAGGAAGGCGCCGGGTTATAGATGAGGTTTAATTAGAAGTGATGAACCATCCGATTGGGGGCAACTGACGTGTGGTCGCGAGGCCTCGGTCTGAGTTGTTCAGACAAGCAGTGTAAGTAGTCTGCTGCGGCAGTCTCTTATTTTTAACCGCCAATTATCACCGGCTTTCTTACTAAGGCTGCTTGTCGCCAATTCTTTGAGGGCCGCGGAAAGCTGTTCAGTGATATCCACTGGGCTACTGGTGCGCGCTGATCTACGAAAATCATCACAGACTTAGTCAATCTGTGAAAGCTAGCAATAAAATCGCCCCCGCAAAAACGCTAGCAATCCGCACACAAAGCCAGTGCCCCTCGAAGGCCGAACGGTTTGGGGTCTGTCCTCGCGTCTAACCAGGGTCTGTCCCCGCGCATTCCCGTGACTAGGGTCTGTCCCCGCACATGACGTTGACCAGGGTCGAGGACTAGGGTCTGTCCCCGCGCAATGACTGGGGTCTGTCCGGTCTGTCCCCGCGTAATGCGTGATGTCCCCGCGCACGTGACTTTGACCAGGGTCGATACCTGGGGACTGTCCCCGCGCATACCGCGCATACCGCGCATACCGCGCATACCGCGCATACCGCGCATACCGCGCATACCGCGCATACCGGTGCCGCGAGATCAGGAGATGTTTGCCTAGGTCGCGTACTTCAACTAAGTCGCCACTCTTGTGTGCACTAACAGAACGGAGGCAGGCACGTGGAGCAAGGCAGTCGCTTGCCTGAAACCTCCAGTCGGCGCCTTTCTCG
>JBGSUV010000077.1:0-55945 GCA_041753315.1 Pirellulaceae bacterium
TGGCAAGACACGCACTCGTTTCAGGTGCAGCACTTGCCACTTTTGGCCGACGTGCTCAAGGAGGCCCAGCAGTGGATGCTGGAACACTCTTTGTCAGCCGAAGCCAAAAGCTTGATGAACCAGCTTGTGCCAAGTACTTCAAGCAGCAGCACCAAGTCTGCAAGGAGGGCATCATGATGTGGGAATTTCCATTTGTGTTTGCACCTTTTTTCCCATTGGGACGCGTCGGAATTGCCCAACAGGCTGACGACGTGATTAAGGAGCGACACGAGATCCTACAGTGCCTACAGCGGCATGCACTGGGTGATTGGGGCGACATCCACAAAGACGATATTGGCTTAAATGAAGAAGCCCTTGTCCATGGAGGTCGAATCTTGTCGGTGTATTACACCAGCTGCGGTACCCGCTTTTGGATTATCACCGAAGCGGATCGCTCAGCAACGACCGTTCTTCTACCCGAGGAATATTAATCGTTACTGAGCTACCAGGTTTTTCGAGCTTGAAGGTTTTTGCGAAGGTTTTACCCAAGGTTCTTGTTACAGGTTCTCAAAGGTTGTGGCGTGAGCGCGAATAACTGTCATCCATTCGTGCTTACTCCTGCATTCTCCCGTTCGCGGTGTACCTAGTCGTTGAACTGCTTGTGAGGGTGACCACCAAGCTGTTTCGACTAAGGCTTACCTACCGTAGATCGGGATCGAGTGCAACTATGGTTTTGGGGAGTTTCGTGAAAATGCTTTTGCATTGGATCGGAGCTCCCCTTTTTCCTACTTGCCAACTCAGAAATGGCACCAGCCAAACAATATTCAGTCTGAAGGAGTTTCCCAAACAATGAGTCGTCCACCCGTCCACAGTATCCGTATGGGATTTGTCAAAGCCACGATCTGGCGGCAAGACACCAAATACGGAATACGTCATCACGTGACCGTTTGTCGCCTGTTCAAAAACGGCGATATCTGGCAGGAGTCGACTCGTTTTGGGCGCGACGACTTGCCGCTAGCCAGCAAGGTGCTGGAGCTAGCACATGAGTGGATATTCTTCCACAGCCATGAAGATGAAGCCGACGAGGAGTAAGTCATGAACGCTCAACATAACAATGAAAGCGATGCACATTCGTGTACCGATGGAACGAAGCAACCTCATTCCAGCACACCATCGATAGCCTGTGAGTTGATCACAGCCGTGCAGTTAGCCGAACTGCTCAACGTTAGCGAACGGACGCTCTATCGCCTTAAGAGCTCTCGCCGTTTGCCAAGATCCATTTCTCTCGGTGGATCTGTTCGCTGGAGATTAAGCGATATTCGAAAGTGGATTGCGGATGGATGTGAACCACCCGCCACTCGTTAATCCAACTTGATTTTTTACCGTTGGGATCGAATTCTATACTACGAACAATTTTTCCAAGTCGTTGCCTACTATCTTTCAGGGCCTGGAACATGCCAAGTATTTTTAAGCGAAATGACCGTAAGGGGGAGCCCTACACGATCCAGTACGTCGATCATCGCGGGCGCCGCAAGACCGTCAAGGCCTTTACCGACAAGGCCTTAAGTGAGCAATTAGCTGCGAAGCTTGAGTCCGAGGCAAGGATGCGGCGGACGGGGCTTGTTGATCCCGAACAGGAGACGTACCTACTTCGTAAGCAAATGCCCCTGGAGGACCATTTGAACAATTTTGCAAAGATGCAAGGAGACAATTCGGCCAAGTATGGCGAGCTAACCCTCACTCGTATCCGCCGCGTGATGAACGGTTGTGCGTTTACTTGCCTTGCCGAAATAACAACGGAGGAAGTCCGTGATTTTTTGCAGCGAATGCGAACGGAAAACAACATCGGACATCGTACCTATAACCACTATCTTCAGGCCTGCGACACGTTTTTAAACTGGTGTGTCCGCACGAAGCGATTGTTGACCAATCCTTTGGCGGGCATAGAGCGGCTCAATACCGAAGTGGACGTTCGACACCAACGCAGGGCGTTGACACCTGAAGAAATCGGCCAGCTAGTGCGAAGTGTGGCCGCGAGCCGCAAGAACTATCAGCTCCAGACGCCAAGCATGCGTGTCCGAATTTATACGGTCGCATATCTAACCGGGCTACGCCACCAGGAACTGGCCAGCTTAAGGGTGAACAGCTTTCAACTGAATGATGCTACTCCAACATTGACCGTTGACGCAGTCCACTCCAAGCACCGTCGTAAGGACGTTTTACCCATGCACCCTCAGTTAGTTGAGAACGTGCGTCAGTGGACCCAGGGGATGAAACCGCAGCAGCATCTTTTTCCAGGGTTGGAGAAAAAGAAGCTTTACCGCATGATTCAGCTCGACTTGCGTGACGCGGGGATTGCGTATGAGACAGAGCAGGGGATTGCCGACTTTCACGCGGCAGGTCGACACACCTACATCACACAGCTCATTCGATCGGGCGTGTCGCTGCCGACGGCAATGGAATTGGCACGTCATTCCGATGTAAAGATGACCATGCGATACACGCACATTGGGCTCGAAGATCGGGCTTCTGCTTTGGCTACCCTGCCTCCTGCACCATCGACTCCTGTCGACACAGCGCTGCAAATGCGCTGCATTTCGGGCGGCAGCGGCTGTCATAAGGGGGCGCGATCTGACATAAGCGACAACACACCAAAAAAAGAAAAACGCCGTAAGTCGCTGATTGACAACACTTACGGCGTTAATTGTCAGGATATGTCATATCCCATAAAGGTGGAGGCGGCGGGAATCGAACCCGCGTCCCGCGATATTTCCATGATGGCCTCTACGCGCGTAGCCAATGGTTTGTGTCTCGTTCACTCGGTCGCCTATTGGCGAGGCTACCCAACAAACCAGCTAGGAGCATTTTTTAGCCTGCTACGTGCCTAGCACGGTAGCCGACGATCCGGAATTGCAACTGACAGTCGGGCGTCTCCGGCGAACACCCTCAGTCAGGGAAGCCTATTTAGGCTGCCATTGCTAGATTTGCATCTGCAACTAAGATTTTAGTCAGCTTTTTACGTGGCCAACTGACCAACCACGGCACGCCACCATCACTTCTAACTACCCGGTCGAATCCAATTCGCCCCCAAGTATTTATCCAGTCCGACCGCCACTCCAACCATCAAGAGATGGCTCCATGTCTAGTCAACTCGCTGGAAATCACACCTGTAGTATAACGAAAATCGCTTCCTCACGGTAGCCGCATTTTCGAGTGCAATCATAGCAGCGCATTGTCGCAGCAATTTTGGGACCGACCTTTGCCAGCCAATTTGACAGATGGGTGAAGATTGGGCTGGACTGTGAGCTCAAAGTTGGCCGGAAAGCTCGCATTGACTTTTAAGTCGATTCGCTTGTATGGTGCGGAAATCGTCGATCGGAGCAACTGCCGAATTCGCCCACCGCCCTTCGCAAAGTGGTTCTTGAGTGAGCCAACAATTTCCCATGTCGCTGGCCGACCAGATCTTACCAACATGGCTTCATCCACGTGAGTGTGATGGTGGGCTTCCGCGTCGATCGATCGCGTTGCCAAACGGTGCACTCAAGCTGTGCCTTTGCCTGTTATGCTCGCTGGCTGTAGTCAGCCTGGGCTGTGCGAAATGGATGCCCGACCGCACCGTCGAGGCCAAGGCATCGCTCCCGTCGCCGCCCTTGAGCCCCGATAGTGTCACCGTCGAAACAGTTTTGGTTCGCTTTCCATTCGACGCTACAGAGGCGTTGCAGGGGATTTGGCAATCAGTCGATGAAACCGTAATCGACCTGGAGCTACGCCGCGAGCTGGACAAAAATGGCCTGCGCGCAGGTCTACTTCGTGGCGAATTGCCTTCGGCAGTCGTCGAGCAGCTAAAGAAGACGGGCCTCGAGCAAACAACCGACGCACTCGAACATGCGGGGCTAGCTGCCGACGTGGACAACAAGAGACGCGTGATGAGCTGTCGGGCAGGGAGACGCAGAGAATTTATCGTGCGCCGCGAGTTGACGGAGCCAATGACCGTGGTGACTAGCATCAACGGGTCGCTGACCGGCGAAACGTTCGAACGGGCGACAGCTTTGTTCGATTTGCGAGTTACGCCGCACTCCGACGGTCAAGCAACTGTACAACTCGTGCCGGAAATCCAACATGGCAACCTACAGCAGACATTTGTTAGCTCCGAATTGGGCGTGCGACCCGAAGTCAAGCGACGGCAAGCAACTTGGAAGCCATTGACAATCCAAGCCCGGCTGCAACCGCAACAGTTCCTGGTGGTCTCCGGTACGTATCCACCCAAGTCGCTCGGTAACGCGTTGTTTGTGACCAAGACGGCAGAGCAAACCGAGCAACATGTAGTCCTACTCATTCGACTTGCCCAAACCCAAATGGATGAGCTCTTCGCAGCCGAACTCGTTGAACAAGCCCACGCACTTACCGAACGTTAGTCGTTGGCAGAGTGACGCAATCTGCGCTTCAACAGTGTCAACATGATCAACCACGCGATCATTAGCACTGCGGCATTGATACTGGTGATGACTTGAAACGCCACGTCACCGCCGTCCAACCAGTTGAGCAACTTCTGACTTGAAAGATAGTTGACGGCCGGGAAGAGCAGGCATGCACTCAAGAACCCACGCATCCTTTTCGGCGTCTGCCTCCAGTCCTCCGCGCCCATGATCAAAGCCGCCGCAGGAGCCAACAGCGTCAAGCCATCGTATACATGGTGGTAGACCGAAACGATGGAAGTCAACAAAACAACTGCGCCGCTCAACCCGAGCGCCGAGTTGCTGTGTGTCGGGAACGGATTACCCAGTTCGCGTTTGCGAAATGGACGATGATAACGCCACAACAAATATCCAGTTGGCAACAACATTACGATCATTACGGCCAGCGTCGTCACCTCATTGGGATCCGTAGCGGTCCACTTGGCTACAATCGCCAGGGCATCAATGCGTATCCAGTTGTTGACCGGGCGTTCAATCGGGTCACTGCGATGAATTTCTTGCGTTTGCTGAATTTGTGTGAGCAATTCACCAAATCCTGCCTCCGGTAAAATCCAATAGAATGCCGCCGCAGCCAGGGTGGCAGAGACGATGCCTCCCCAAATCACCGCTTTGAAATTTCCGCGACACAACATCAGCAGAGCAATCGGCAGAACATAGTTCGGTTTCGCGGAGACGATCACCAAGGCCAAGGCGCTTAGCCACGGACGTGAATGTCCAAAATGCACAGCCACAAGTGATGCGAGAATCAGCTCAAAGGTGAAATAGCCGGTAAAGAGTGTCTGTTGACCACTGCGCGTTGCGACCAGGGCCAAGGCAAGGCAGGCGAATAGCTGCCAGCTCCATCCCACCACCGTACCGTCGGTCGGCGTCAATCGACACTCGGAACGATGCCAAGTTGTAATGCAAGCGGCAATCGTAGCGACAAGCGCCAGCATCCACACAAAGTAGACCACTTCGGCCGCATGTAACTCGAGCCAAGTGAACGGCACATGGGCGGCCAAGATGACGGGGGAGAAAAAAGGAACGGAACGCTCAACGGGATAGGTTGTCGCATAGACCTGACCGTATGGTGAAAGCCCAAGTCGAAAGGCAAGCGATGGAAAGTAAACGCCGTTTTGAAAGTCACAAAACCCTTGATGCGTGGTGTCAAACGGCCCGGGTGTCTGATGCTCACGCACAATCCGCACCGCAGTCGCGACCACAACCACAACAAGCAGTAGGAATGCTATGGAGGTGATCCCGCTGCGTAAGAGTTGAAGAGTCGTGGCGGATTTGGACATGAAGGGTCCACTACCCAAATTTTCAATGTTGAAACAGCACCCGCAACAATTTTAGTTGAAGCAGAGAGATTTCGGTCAGGGGATGGGCATTGTATGTCTTCAGAAAATTGACGATACGCCAAAAAAACGCTACAACCATACACGTCAAGTAGCGAAAAGCTCATCTGAGGAAATGACTATGTCGAAGTTTTGTTTTGCCGTGGCGATGGGGTGCGTCGTTGGTTTCAGTTCAAGTCTGGCTGCTCAAGAAGTTGCCCCGGCCAATGATGCCAGCAAAGTAGTTCAATACGTGCCGGAGGAAACCGTCGCTGTGGTCACGTTTTGGCCAAAGCAGTTAGCGGCCAGCAAGGGAATGCGGCTTGCGCCACTCGAAGTCATCTCCGCTTCGGGGTTGGAGAACGTCGGAATCGACCCACTGAAACTCGCACGCGTCGACGTCTTGGTCGGAGAGGTTTGGCAACGTCCGGCGTTTGGGGCTATCATCCAATCGACCGAAGCGTTCGATATAAATAATCTGAATCCGCAATTGCTAGATGGAAATGGCGTAACCAACGAAGACGGATTCGAATTCCTGACATTAGGCGCTCCGGAAGTAATCATCGTCCATCAGCTTGATGCTCAAACAGCCGTGGTCGGTGGCAAAGAGTTTGTGCAAACGATGCTTGGATCGCAACACAATCTCGGTGACGTGGCTGCTGTTTTGGGAGCGATCAAATCGAAACAGGATGCGCTGGCGGTTGTGTCGGTCAATGCGTTGCAACCGATGTTGATGCAAATCATGCAACAAGGTCCACCGCTGCCAGAAGAAATTGTCGCTGACATCCAATCGCTCATCAATAACATTGAGCTCATCGCCTTGCGATTGCAAGTTGGGGACAATGAAAAAGCTCAGCTTGTCATATCATCAGCCGATGCCAATAGCGCGTCTAACGTGGATGAGAGCCTTCAGCGAATCATGCAATTTGCGCACGACCAAATCATGAGTCAAATGGTACGTGAGTTTCCAGACGACTCGGCCACGGGCCGGGCAATGCAGGCCTATTTTGCTCGCGTTGGTGAAAAAATCCTGGCAACGCTTAAGCCGAGACAGTCCGACAACCGGCTCGTTGTGGAAATTGACGATTTTCAGAATTCGACCATGGTGGGCACATTGACGGGACTGCTGTTACCTGCCGTGCAGAGCGCGCGAGCGGCGGCCAGGCGTATGCAATCGTCAAACAACCTCAAGCAGCTTGGCTTGGCCATGCACAATTTTCATGATACCTATCGCTCCTTTCCGGCAGCTGCCGGTTTAGACGATGATGGCGAGCCGATGATTAGCTGGCGTGTGGCGATTCTGCCTTACATCGAAGAAGCCGAGCTGTATCAAAAGTTCAAACTCGATGAACCTTGGGATAGCGAACACAATCTCGCACTGCTCGACGAAATGCCTGACGTTTTCAAGCATCCTAGTCGCGCGACCAAACCGGGACATACGGTTTACCAAGCCCCGATCGGAGAGGATACGCTGCTACGTTTGAAAGAGCCAAGCCGTATGCAAGACATCACCGATGGTACGAGTAATACGATTATGTTGGTCGAAACCGCTGCGGAACGCGCCGTCCCGTGGACCGCGCCGCAGGATTATGAATTGGACATCGAAGACCCAGCCGCCGGCTTGTTCGAAGGCGATCTTGGACAGTTCTTATTTGGTGATGGAAGCGTGCGAAGCCTATCGCGGCACATCGATCTCCAGCTGCTCAACGCGTTGTTCACCCGCGCCGGTGGCGAAGTAACGAACTTTTGATCTTACACTGCGTAGATCTCACGGCCTCGCTCTCCCAGCTGTATATTTTATTGGTCAAATCACAGTGAAAGATGTTTAGAGCGGTGGCCTGACTCGCACGATAAGTCGATGCCAAAAAGAGACGGTTATAAATGGGGGTTAAAAAACAAAATGCAAATTCATGAGATCGAAGTCGGCCACCAGCGGGCTTGTGATTGCACCTCAGCACCTGTTCACCGCAGATGCGAAATTCCGGTCAGATCAACTCCGTGACTGATCGTCGTGCTCGTGTCTTCTTCATTTTTAACCCCCATTTATAACCTTTCTCGCCACATCGTCTGCTGATGGCATGGTGAGCAAGGCTCTGCCCTTGATCCATGCTGCAACTTGACTCCACCGCTCAAAACATCTTTGTGACGCGGTCTCGGGAGGGCGACGCTCCTGCGGAGCCTTTTTGGGCCGCCGCCTGCCGTTCACAGGCAAGGGGCTGTACTCGATTGGCTTGTGGACGTTAGGACGCTGCCCGAAAAAGCTCGGCAGGAGCCTCGCTCTCCCGACAGCATATTTTACATGTCAAATCACAATCAAAGATGTTTAGAGCGGTGGCCTCGCTCTCCCAACTGTTTTATTCGTTGGTCAAATCACAATGAATGATGTTTAGCGCGCGGCCCTTACGCTTTCAGGGCGGGACAATCAGCTTGGAATAGCTTGACGAGTTCGCGTTCGACGATCTCAATGGTTTCATTGACGTTCAGATTGCCCACCGTGACCTGGGCTGAATTCAAGAGATAAAGTCCAGGTACGCTGCTCACGACCGGAGGGAGACGTTTTGAGTAATTCAATGTTGGCAGAGTCATGACATGCCGGGCGCGGGCGGTTTGAATAGCTGCGACCCGACGGCGATCAAAATCGGGGTAGATTTTTGCGAGCGTGCTCAGACAGCGTTCGTGAACTGCTTCGTCTGATTCTTCAAAGCGAGCGTCGTTGCTGAGCAGGTATTGTGGCAGATAGACGAGATAGTGGCCGCCGAGGTACTCAGGCTTCACAATCGCGCCCATTTCGATGATACCCGTCAAAGGCACCCAATCGTCCGTAATGTTGGTGACGTAGTAGCCGCCCAGTGGCTTGTCTAATAACAACGAAGTGCACACGACGCCCAGATATTCAGCCTCGGTAAGGCGGGTTAGCTCATCGTCGGTCAATTGTCGACAGGAGTTTGCGATCATGGGTGAGGGGACGGTCATGACGACTCGATCGAATTCAGCGGTAGTTTCCGCACCGACTCGTCCATGTGCGACGAGCAATTTGCCCAACTGTTTTTCGAATTTGACGTCGGCAACGGGACTGGCGGTTTGAATCGTTACGCCCATCTCCTGCAGTTTTTCGGTAAGCACATTGAGGATGCGTCGATAGCCGCCGGGGACGTAGCCGAACATCTCTCGTTTCATGCCGCTACGTCGCGCTTTGTACATGCGATCGATATACGACCAGATAAACGCTGCCGAGGTCCGCGTGTAGGCTTCGCCGAGCTTGGCTTTTAAGAGGGGTAACCAAATCTTTTGAAATGTCCGTTTGCCACTCAGCTTCTGCAGCCATTGGGCCACGGGCACTTGTTCAAGTTTGTCGGAAGTACGAATTCTTGAAGCGTAAAAAATAGTGCCGCCAAGTCGAAATTTCTGGAAGAGCGACAGCGGTGGGAAACGGAGGAATTCCCAAGAATTGCTTAGTGAAACCAGCTTGCCGTTACTGTAGAAACCGGTCCGCGTGGTGACCCAGCGAATTTCCTTTTCCAATCCAATTTCTTCGAGCAGAGCGCGCAGTCGCGTGTCGGAAAGGAGTATGACGTGGTAGTACTTATCCCATTCGACTTCGCCCAGCCGCCAGGCGCTCGTCAGTCCACCGATCGCATCGGCCGCTTCAAGCACGGTAACTTGTTGCCCTGCTTTGGCGAGGCGATAAGCTGCGGATAGACCCAACATACCTCCGCCAACGACTGCCCAGTGCTTGCTAGAATCGGAAGCTTGATGGCTCTCTGTGCCTTCCGACTTCATGGGTCCGGGTGCACTCTCATGCAAAACCGAAGATCCGACGGGCATTACGACCCTCCCAGACGATGGCGCAAGATCATTCGCATCGAACGATAGACAGTCTGCATAATTCGCATCTTGCTGGCACCATGTTTGTAGTCGTATCGCAGCAGCAACGGAACTTCACCAACGACTGCCCCAAATTTATTCAGGTTGAGGAGTAGATCGGCCATGCTCGCGAAACCCGATTCACGGACTAAGACGCCGTTGCGTTTCTGCGAAGCCTCGCGGACAAGCCCAACACGGTAAGCGCGATAGCCGCATGTGTAGTCGCGGCAGCCTCGGATCGGCAGCATCAACTGCATCATGAATCGTGCACCCCAGCTCAGCCACTCGCGGTGCAGCGCAAGCCCCACGACTCGGCCGCCGACTTGATAACGAGAGGCGATGATGATGTCGTGCCCTTCGCGGATCATGGGGACCATGCGTGTTATCAGTTGGGGAGGGTGGGTATTGTCGGCATCCATGGCAACGAGGATATCATCGTCACCCAGACCCATAATGCCTTCGTTGAGGCAGGTCGTGATCGCAGCCCCCAGGCCGCGGTTGACTTCGTGGCACACGACTTGAACTGGAAATTCGGCTTGCAGTTCCCGGGCAACTTCGACCGTTCCGTCAGAACTTCCATCGTCGACTATTAAGATATCGTAATCCCACGGAGTCTCTGAAAGCGTTTGAGCAATCCGTGGAATGAGTTGCAGCAGCGATTGTTCTTCGTTGAAGGCAGGCAAGACAACTCGAATACGAGTTTTCTGAAGCTTTCGCTCGCTTGCGATATCGAGTCGCTGAGCTGTCTGAGTGGCGGGTCGAGGTTGTATATCAAGTAAAGACATTGCTATCCCAGGTGTACCCCCATTAGGCGGGTTCGAGCGTGCGGGTGATGGAAAGCATAATTCGACGCTTACAGAAACGCCACGGCTAATGAATTCAAAACCCGGATTTGCCGAAAAGTCCGCTCTGGCTAACGTCTGATAATAATCTCCGCTGAAAGGAAAACCACAAACTCCCAGCTTGCGCAAACCAACTATTCAGTTTTTCTTATGAATAGCTCCTCAACTGCTTACAATAAGCTTCTGCTGACGTACATTTTGAGGATTGAGTGTGGTTTTACTGAGCGCGAAGCTTTTGGCTATAAATGAACACCAAAAAGGTGGTTTTGGGGTTGTGGCCAATGGTTGTTATCGATCGTCGATGTATAAATCAGCTTTGGTTGATTTGGCGACAAGTTTCCGGCAGCTCAAGCGTCTGATTCGCATTAACGTTTATTTCTTGCTGCATAGTTTCTTAGGGAGTTTCCATGAAATTAGCCTCTCACTGGCTGAGCAGTTGCTTGCCGATCGCCGTGCTCGTTTCCGTAGTCAGTTCGGCAGTTGCGGATGACTATCCTCCGTTTGACAAAGTGATTGAGGGATACAAACAGGTATTACCTCCCGCTGATACGCCCGAATCGATGTACACGCTGTACACCAACGAAACGGAAGGACAGTTGTTAATTGAGTTGCCGAAGAACTTTGCATCCAAGAAGTACTTTTTTGGAATGACGGTTGCCAGCGGCCAAATTTTTGCCGGGTTGCAAGCGGGCGACTATTACGTCCAGTGGCGGCAATACAACAAACGCCTCGCCTTGATCTCACCGAACATAGGCATTCGCTCTGGAGGCGACCGCGAGTCCAAAGATTCCGTCGATCGACTGTTCACCGGACAAGTTTTGCTCGATCTTCCCATCCTGGCGCTTTCGCCACGCGGTGGTCCAGTAATTGACGGTGATCAACTATTGGTCGGAAATGCGTCGACCTTTTTCGGCGGGGATGGACGCAGTCGCAGTTCGGCGCTCGCCAAGATCGTGAAGTCTAAGGCGTTTCCTAAAAACGTGGAACTTGCGTTTGAACTACCCAACGCGTCAGGGGATTTGCAGACTCTTTACTATTCAATCAGCGAAATTCCTGAGAACACCGGGTACACTCCGCGCGAGGCAGATCAGCGTGTCGGTTACTTTACGACTTCTTATTCCGACTACGGTAAGTACACCAAGGATGAAGTCGACATGCACTACATCAATCGCTGGCATCTTCGCAAACGCGATCCAGCATTGAAGATCTCGCCGCCAGTAGAGCCCATCATCTTCTACCTTGAACACACCACGCCAGTCCGATACCGTCGCTGGGTCAAGCAGGGTGTCGAATACTGGAATGAAGCATTCGAAAAAGTTGGTATTTCAGACGCGATCATCGTTTATTACCAAGACAAGACAACCGGTGCGCACATGGATAAAGATCCAGAAGATGTGCGTTACAACTTTATCCGTTGGCTGAACAATAACGTCAGCACGGCGATTGGACCAAGCCGGGTCCATCCAGAAACTGGGCAGATTTTAGACGCCGATATCGTCTTGACCGATGGTTGGATCCGTTACTTTAACGAAGAATTTGCCGACTACATGCCGCTCTTGGCGATGGAAGGCATGAGTGCAGAGACAATCGCATGGCTAGCTGAACATCCGACATGGGATCCACGCGTTCGTTTTGCTGAACCCAGCCAACGACAGCACGTGGCGGCGCAGATTCGCGCGCAGTTGACGCAGCCCTACGCGGGCACCAAGGCCTCGATTTTGAACAAGCGGATGATGGGCGACCATCCACTGGATGGTCTCGTCAATCGCACGAGTCAAGTGAACGGCATGTGTCTGGCAGCTGAAGGTCGACGCGTCGATACCTCCGTGATGCGCATGATTCTGGCTATGGGCCCAGATGCTCTTTTCGGAGGCTATGAAGAAGCGGAAACAACCGAAGATGGCAAGAAGAAAAAGAAGAAGAAGCAGGAAGCTGAGGACAAGGACGAAAAAACCGACGTAGAAGAGGACGACGATGCAACCGATGATGAAAAGGAAGAAGACGCCAAAGAAGAAAAGGCAGATGACAAGGAAGACGCTAAAGTAGCCGAAGCCAAGGCCGAAGCAGCCAAAGAAGCTGCCAAAGACGAAGAGTCGAAGCTGGATGGCATGCCGGAAACATTCATCGGACCACTATTGGCTGACCTGGTTGCACACGAAGTTGGGCACACACTTGGTCTGCGCCACAATTTCAAAGCGAGCAGCTTGTACACCTTAAAGGAAATCAATAGCGAAGATGTCAAAGGCAAAAAACCATTTGCCGGTTCGGTCATGGATTACCTGCCGATCAATTTGAGATTTAACGAAGGCGAAGTTCAAGGCGACTATGCCATGATCAAGCTCGGTCCCTATGACTACTGGGCAATCGAATACGGCTACAGCTTCGAATCCGATCTCGCTCCGATCTTAAAGCGAGTCAGTGAGCCGGAATTGCAGTTCGCAACTGACGAAGATACGGACGGTCCTGACCCGCTTGCCCGCCGATACGACTTTAGCAAGAATCCGATCGAATACGTCAAAGAGCAATCGGTGCTCATCGAACGTTTTCGCAAGAAGCTGATGACCGACTACGTCAAAGCAGGGGATAGCTGGTCCAAGGCGCGCGAGGGTTATGAATTGACGCTCAATCTCCAGATGCGTAATACGAGCATGATGTCAAATTGGATCGGCGGAGCACACGTCAATCGCGACAAAAAGGGAGATCCCAACGAGCGTTTGCCGATTGAAGTGGTTCCGGCTGAGACGCAGCGGGCCGCACTGAAGTTTGTGCTCGAATCGACATTCCGCGACAGCGCTTATGCACTTTCGCCGGAATTATTGGCGCGATTGACCAAGGACTTTTTCGAAGGCTTTGGCGGTGATCCAGCGTGGCCTGTACATGATCGAATATTGTCCATGCAAGCCAGCACTCTCACCCAGCTGATGAATGCAACATCGCTGCGCCGCGTTTACGACAACGAATTTCGTATTCCTTCGGAGCAAGACGCACTGACTTTGCCTGAGCTTTTGCAAATGGTGACCGATGAGATTTGGAGCGAACTGAAGAACCCTGTCGAGAAGAAGTTTACTGCTCGTGCCCCAATGCTCAGTAGCCTTCGCCGCAATTTGCAGCGAGAGCATCTCGAGCGATTGATCGACTTGACGCTTCCAGGCAATGGTTCGTCGGCCGCTTACAAGGCCATTTCCAACTTGTGTACCATGCAACTTGGCGAACTCAAGACAAGCATCGACAGCGTGCTGGATAAGGCCAAAGATTCGATCGATCCTTATTCAAAAGCTCACCTGTATGAAGCTCGCCAACGAATTGAAAAGGCTTTGGATGCAAACTACGTTTACAATCAGGCCCCGGCGATGGGGGCTGGAACGCCGTTTTTGATTTTCGGCGAGAGCCCTGAGGCTGACGTGCAACAGAAGTGATGCCACTTGGCACTTTCAATCGATTGACGACCTAAACGACACCGCAGTTTGGAATCCAAGCTGCGGTTTTTTTGTAATGTAAAACAAAAGTAGGTGACCTCCCGCCGGGAGTCACCCAAGTAGGTGCCCTCCCGCCAGGAGTCGCACGTATCACAAATTGTAATGCGATCGCATTCAGCTCTTCGGAGTTTTCGTACTTGAAAGTCAGTTACTGGGGGTGACTCCCGGCGGGAGGTCACCTACTGCTATTTTGAATAAAATCCTCGGGGACCTGTAATCGATCGCGGGCATCTTGCGAATGGTATGTTGAACGTGTCATGCTTGATCGAAAATCGGTGGAAGAGGACAGTCATGAGTACCAGTTGCCGCAAATGTGGAAAACCAACGGGATCGGATGGGAATTGCCAAAGTTGCCTACTGCAATTGGGGATGTCGCGCACTGAAGATAGCGCGGTTTCCAATCTGCAGTACGCCAGCTTGCCGTCGATCTCCGAGTTGTCGGAGCAGTTTCCTCAATTGCAGATTCACCGTTTGGTAGGTCGCGGTGGCATGGGGGCTATTTACCATGCTCGCCAAACAGCTCTCGACCGCGACGTGGCTCTCAAGTTAATCGCTCGCGATGTCGCCAATGACACTTCGTTTTTGGATCGGTTCGAGCGCGAGGCAAAAACGTTAGCCAAACTTTCGCATCCAAATATTGTCACCATTTTCGACTTTGGACGAACCGCTGACGGCCAAGCCTATTTGATCATGGAGTTTGTGGATGGAATCAATTTGCGAGAGGCACTGCAGGCGAAAAGCGTTGGGCACGACGATGCTTTGGAGATCGTAAGTACGATTTGTAAAGCTCTGGCCTACGCGCACTCGAAAGGCGTGGTTCATCGCGACATCAAGCCCGAAAACATCCTGTTGGGTGAAGATGGGACCATCAAAGTTGCCGATTTTGGTATCGCTAAGTTAGTCGATCAATCGGCGGGCACACCCGTCCTGACTGCCACTCGACAGGTCCTCGGGTCGTTAAACTACTTGGCGCCAGAACAACTGGAAGCACCCAATGAGGTGGATCATCGCGTCGACTTGTATGCGTTGGGCGTCGTATTCTATGAACTATTGACGGGCCAATTGCCATTGGGACGCTACGATCCACCCAGCGCGATCCTCGGCAATCGCGTTGACCAACGCATTGATGCCATCGTGATGAAGACGTTAAGTCGTAAACCCGTGCAGCGCTATCAGCACGCAACAGAACTGGATTCGGCGCTTCATGAATTGCGCCCGCTCCACTCCGATCAAGTGATCGGCAATCGAGCCGTCGTCGCGAACACTCCTCCAACTCCGCAAATTGCATCGGTGCCTTTTTCTTGTGAAGCGATGGGAGGATTTGCAGAAGTTGTGGGCGTTCTGTACGCAACGGCGGATAAGCTTCGAGCCGAATTTCGAACGCGCGATGCCATCTGGGGACAGTTGAAGACCAAAACGCAAGTTGTGGCCATACCTACGTCGCAGTTGCGAGTGGCCGAATTGAAGTCAGGCGTCTTTTCTTCCAAAATCGTGTTGATGGCCGACACAATTTCTACTTTTGACAGCCTCCCGAATTCGGAAACTGGACGCGTCGAACTAAAAATCAAGAGTTGTGACCACAACCAGGCTGTTGAGTTGATCAATACGCTTGGCATTAGCAATCATCGCGCAACGCCTCGGCCTGTTCCAGCAGCCGGCGAAGCTGACGCCGACAGCACGCGATGGACGATATTGGCGATCCTGACGCTTCTGTGCTGTGTAATTAACATAGGCAGTTTGGCAATCACTCAGGTCTTGATCGCATCGGAACTCGACGGTCGTGCCTTGGCGGCAGCTTCGATCGCAGCCGCTTTCCTGATCGGCCCGATCTGCATTTTGCAGTTGGTGACAGGCTGCTTGACACTGATCGCCCGACCTCGTTCTTTAGCGATTGCCACATCGATTGTTTCCATGTTTCCATTGACCCCTGGGTGGTTTGTGAGCTTTCCCGTTGGAATCTGGGGACTGAGCTGGCTTTATCGCCCGCCGGTCGGTCGCGAAGGCCTGCAAGGGGCAGTACCGGTGAGCAACAGCAAGGGCTGGGGAGCAACCACCATGCTGTTCATCCGTGAATCGCGTTGGTCTAAATTTGTGGCCTTGGCCAACGTCGGCGCGCTCTTGCTAGCCGTCGCCCTCTACGCGGGCTATCAAGCTGGCTACTATCCTTCGACGCTCGAGTATCGTGTCGTTAATGAAGATGTGAGTCGCAAGCAATTGGAAGAATCTCTCCGACGGAGAATACCCGGCGTGAGAATCGACGTCGTTTCAACTCCAGTGCACGTCGTTACGGACGATACTCAAGAAGCCAACGCATTGCGCATTCATACAATGGCCAACCGACGATCAGAGATCATCGAACAGCTCAAGTATGAAGGCAATGTGCAATTGGCGTGGATTCGCAAGACGCATGTTCACCACGCGGCTGACGCAGAGGTGTCGACCATTCTGTGGCCCATCGCACCGCAATTGGCAATTTCTGCTAACGTCGCCACGCGGACGGCTACGTTGGGGCAGCAAGTAGAAGGCGAAGGTGAAGTGCTGATACTGACCTCCGAGATGGTTAGCAAGCTCTCCAATCGAGACGGTGATAAGCTCGAGCAATTCCACTTGTCACTCGAGTTCTCTGCGAAGGGGCGCAAAGTTCTGGATGCCGCTGCACCGGACATCGCCAACACTGCCGGACTTGCGCTAATCGTCGACGGGGTGGTGCACGGTTTTGCAGATCACGAGAATATTTCGAACGCACAAACCATATTCACCCTTTCAAATGCATCCGACGCAAGCCCTGCAGCCATCATGGCCGCCATTCGCGGTCCAGAACTGCCAACTGAACTTGAGCTGCTTCACTGAAACTGGGGATAAGCCGTAAGCGGTTTATGATTTCAATCTCCAATCACTAATCTCAATTCGCCACCCGATTCATCTCATTCCCCAACTACCCGGACATAGGCTATAACTAGTACTTCGATTTTGAGTTGGCATTTCCGTTTTTTAGTCTGTGGATCGCGACGCGAACATGCAAGTCCATTGCTTCGGTACTACCGGTTACCATCCGAGTCCTACACGTCATACCGCATGTTATTATCTTCCTGACCAGGCTTTGGTTCTGGATGCGGGAACGGGACTGTTTCGCTTGATTGGACAGATGCTTGAGCGTCCCCAGCCAACGTTAGACATTCTTCTATCACACGTGCATCTGGATCATATCGTCGGCTTGACGTTCTTGCTCGATGCGCTGGCTGTTACCCAACTGCGAGAAGTCAGGGTATTCGGAGAGAAAGAGAAGTTAGCAGCGATCCGTGAGCATTTGTACTCACCGCTCATTTTTCCAGTGAAACCGGCGTTTGAGTTCATTCCGCTGGAGTCGGATGCAGGTCAATTGACGTTGGGTGCCAGCCAGATCCAATATTTTCCGCTCGAGCATCCGGGTGGTTCGACCGGTTACATCATCGAGAGCGAGGGTAAACGGCTCGCGTACATTACGGACACTATTGCCAGCCCTACGGCCGAATACTTGAACGAACTCCAACGCATCGACCTATTGATGCACGAGTGCTACTTTGGCGATGATTATCAAGAACTGGCTATTAAGACGGGACATAGTTGGTTAACGGCCGTTGCCGAATTGGTACGCAGCAGGCGACCTAAGCGGACAGCCCTGATTCATATCAATCCCTTGGCCGAAGTACTGGGTACCGGTTTCGAATTGACCGCCGACCATTGCGGGCTGGGCATGTTCATGACTGAAGATCAGCAGGTGATCGAGGTCTAGGGCGTGGAGGGCGGTTGAAATTCAAAACAGAGATGTCTTCGCCATTGATGGTCGTTGGGTACGGGGAAGTCGGTTCGCAGGTGTACTCCACGAGATTCTTGTCGCGCGAGAGCAGCTTCGGTCATCAGGTGTGAAATAGTCAAAAGATTTTGAAGTTCCCAACCTTCCTCGCAGTCAAACGCATGCGGAAGTACGTAGCGGGCATATGAGCGAAATTCCTGCAGAGCTTCTTCGAGTTGTTTTTCTTGGCGCTGGACGCCGACGCGTCGCCACATCAAGCTTTGGACTGCGTTGCGTATGTCCGCGATATCCAATGGTTCGGTCAATTTGAAGCTCCGCTTGCTTTCGATGGGCAGCGCACACATCTCATCTTCGGTCCGAGCGGCCAGTTCACTGGCCAGGGTTCCGGCCCGTGCGCCGTAGACGAGTCCTTCGAGCAGGCTGTTGGACGCCAAACGATTGGCTCCATGCAGGCCAGAACTGGTGACTTCCCCCGCCGCCCAGAGTCCTTGGATACTGGTTCGACCATCTTGGTCCACTTCAACACCACCGACCATGTAGTGTGCGCCCGGCCGCACGGGGATCGGATCTTTGGAGGCATCGAGCCCAAACTTCTTGCAGGCGGCGGTGAAGCCGGGGAATTCTTCGTGCACCACCGCTGCGTCAAGATGCCTTAATGACAAGTAGACGCACGGATGTTGCGTCTTTTCCATCTGCTGAACGATCGACTGACTGACCACGTCGCGAGGTGCCAGTTCGAGGCGCTCGTCATATTGGCTCATGAATCGCAGGTCGTTGCAGTCGACCAAATGTGCGCCGGCGCCGCGAATCGCTTCGGTGATCAAGGTGCGCGAACTACCGGCGATATAGAGCACGGTTGGATGGAATTGCATGTATTCCATATCGCGAAGACGCGCACCGGCGCGATAGGCAAGTGCATGTCCGTCGCCGGTCGCAACGCGAGGGTTGGTGGTTTCACGATAGACCTGGCCGCAGCCTCCGGTGCACAATATTGTTTGTTTGGCCCAGAGCATGATTGGCGGCTGCTCCTCGCGCGAGATGACTGCACCGTAGCAGCGGCCGGCTTGTGAGATCAAGTCGATGGTGAAGGCCTGTTCCCAAATCTGCACATTTGACCGACTGCGCGTCTGCTCGATCACAGCCCGCATGATTTCCTTGCCGGTGGCGTCACCAAGCGCATGCAAGATCCGCTTTTGACTATGGCCACCTTCTCGCCCAAGCAACAACTGGCCACCGCGCGAGTCAAAATTGGTGCCCCACTGAATCAGTTCGGCGACATGCCCAGGTGCTTCGCGAACGACCATATCGACGACCGCTTCGTCACAGAAATCCCCCCCTGCCGCCAACGTGTCGCGTACATGATCTTCGAACCGATCCTCCGGATCCCACACGCTGGCGATGCCACCTTGCGCATAGTTGCTATTGCTCTCTTGCAGTTTGTCTTTGGTGACGACGATAGTCTGCACCTGATCACCCACGGCATTGGCAGCACGCAGGCCTGCCAATCCACCACCGATGATAAGCACGTCGGTAAAAAAGTGGGGGACGCGTTTGGGATGAAAGTCGACCAAGTATCGCGGCGACTGTGGGCCGTCCAGAAAGATCGCAGGTTGCATGGGACGTGACTGCGAAGAATGTAGCATAGAGGGATCTACGGCTGATGGGAATTGAAGTATCCGCATAGAATGATGGTAATCGCGCACGGCAAAGTAGAACAATTGTCCCCAATTGTTTTGTAGTCAGTTTAAGGCAATGTAGAACAATTGTCCCCAATTGTTTTGTATTCAGTTTAAGGCACGATCGCAAGGCACTAAACAATTGAGGACAATTGTTCTACAAAGGCACTAAACAATTGAGGACAATGGTTCTACAAAGGCACTAAACAATTGGGGACAGTTGTTCTACAAAGGCACTGAACAGTTGAGGACAAGTGATCTACAAAGGTTACAAATGTTGAGTGTTACAAAAGAGTATCGTAACGCAGCGGAGGCGTTTGACGGAGCGAATTCAAGGTATGAAGCGAGAACTTTTCTGAGGAAAGTGCATGTATGCGTGAGTCGATGAAGATTTCGAGTCAAACGGCTTCAGACTTAGTGGCGTCGATCGACTTGGCGTGTGAATTCATGGAGGAGATCTATCGCGCAGGATTTTATGCGCGCGTCGAGGTGCATCGGCATTGGTCGGTACATAATCCGTTGATTTCGGGCAAGATCGCTCGCCCTTCAGCCTATCGTTGGTATTTGCGGCGCGAACTCCTCAAACTTGCCAATAAAGGGGCTGAGATCACCATCACTCCGTCGAAGGCTCGAATCGACCTGAACTCGCCAGAGTTGCTCTCGCTCATCGACGAAACCGACTTTGATCATACTCGAAAAAAAGCGTTCCTGTTTGGCCCCGAACGGGTAGAACTCTCTCTGGCGCGGTTGGAGCACTATACCAGTACTCGCGCAGAGGACTTCCAGCGCTATGTCTTGTTGACAAATTATCAAATGCACATGGAAGTTTTCCGACAATTGCATCCGGATTGTATTGTGCCAGTGCGGGCGGATGTCCAAATGCCTGCGTATCACGAGCGGACGGCCGACAACGACGGCCTTAGCATTGTGAACATTGGCGTTGGTCCTTCGAACGCGAAAAACTTCACCGACCATTTGGCTGTGCTGCGACCGGACGCCATGTTGATGATCGGACATTGCGCCGGTGTTAGGAATCACCAAGAAATCGGCGACTTTGTTTTAGCTTCTGGTTATATGCGCGATGATCATGTGTTGGACGAAGCCCTACCGCGCTCCGTGCCTATTGCACCCAGCTTTCTACTCAATCGTTACTTGGCCCGAGTCTTGGATGAACGACAGCTTCCTTATCGCGTTGGCGCTGTCACTACCACAGCGGACCGCAATTGGGAGTTGGTCATTAACCGCAAATTGCAGATTATCAAAGCTAGCCGTAGCATTGGGGTCGATATGGAGTCGGCCACGGTGGCTGCCAATGGCTTTCGCTATCGCATTCCTTCGGCAACGTTATTGTGTATTTCAGACAAGCCGCTGCACGGTAAACCGAAGTTGCCACTGGCCGCAAATCTGTTTTATCAGGAAACGAAAATCCAGCATTTGGAGATCGCCAAAGAAGCCGTGAGGCTGGCGCGACTGGACTATCCTGACGGTTTGCCGAACAGTGATCTCCGCGCCATGGATGAACCATTGATCGGCGGTTCGGAAGCCTAGTGCCAATGTAGAACGATTGTCCCCAATTGTTTCAGGCAATGTAGAACGATTGTCCTCAATCGTTTTTGGTAGTGTAGAACAATTGTCCCCAATCGTTTCAGTCAATGTAGAACGATTGTGCGCATTCGTTTCGAAAGCGATTGGGGACAATCTCTCTACACTGAAGCGATTGGGTTCGATCGCTCGACGCTCACTTTGTGACGAAGTTGACGAATTTGCATAAAAGCAAGGGGAAATTCTGCAATTACCCCGTCAAACGGTAGAAACTCCAGATTGACTTGAGCTTCAGAGTTGGTTTAGCATTACCGGTTTTCGCTCAACTCACGCCCATTTACGGGAATAGTTGGGCGAGCTTACGAACTACCAATCGTTGATCAAAGGGTTCACCCACAAAGTGCAAGACGCAATAGTCAAAGCCGATACTCTGATCGAGGCCATGGGATGGATCCGCCGGTTTCGAGGCAAAACGACCGTAATTAAGCTGGGTGGTAGTCTTTTGGAGGACAGCGAGGCGATCCATCATCTGCTCCTCGACGTGATTTTTATGGAAACGGTCGGGATGAAGCCAGTCATCGTGCATGGCGGTGGGCCCAGCATCAATCGCGCGATGGAAGAAGCAAAAATCACACCCCAGTGGGTCAAAGGCCGTCGCGTAACCGATCAACCGACATTGGATATTGTAGAAAAAGTACTGGCGGGGGAGATTACCCAGCATTTGACCGACGAAATTGAGCGGTTAGGGGGGCGTGCGGTTAACCTGAACTTTGCGGGTGGCTCAAATGTCTTGTTCGGCGAGAAGCTTCTATTGGAAGACGAAGAGGATGGTAGCCCACTCGATTTAGGTTTTGTGGGGCATGTCACGCGTGTTGACCGAACGGTCATCGAAAACGTCGCTTATGCCAATCAAGTTCCGGTGATTCCGTCGATCTGCATTGATGGCTCAGGGCAAAAGTACAACGTCAATGCCGACACTGCGGCCATGGCGGTCGCTGAAGCGCTGGGGGCTGAAAAGCTAGTGTTCCTGAGTGACGTCAACGGAGTTCGGCGGGATAAGAAGGATCCATCGACGATCATCCACTCGTTGTCAGCTGAGGAGGCGCGGCAGTTGATTGCCGACAAAGTGATCGATGCAGGCATGATTCCCAAGGTGGAGGCATGTTTGGCGACTTTGTCGCGCGGTGTACGCAAGGTTCATATTATCGACGGTCGTTTACGGCATTCGCTGCTACTGGAAATATTCACTACAAGTGGCGTGGGCACTGAGCTTTCGTTAGCGCGCTCAACCGCTTGACGTTGCTATTCGGGTTTCGAAGGCAGCGAAGATTCGCTGCCTTTTTTTGTTTGCTAGAGGGAATGCAAAATGACCAGTACTTTGACACCAAGCTCCGAGAAAACTCGCGACTTGTTCTCGCAATACGTGATACCGAACTACAAACGATATCCAGTCAACCTGGTGCGCGGCGAAGGCTCGATCGTTTGGGACAGCGAAGGACGTGAATATCTCGACTATTTTCCAGGCTGGGGGTGTAACCTGCTGGGACATTGTCCCCCAAAAATCGTGGAAGCAGTACAGAAACAAGTAGCCACGTTAATCCATGTCCCGAATACCTGGCACATGCATTCGCAAGGACTGTGGGCTCAAATGTTGGTTGAGCGGGCGTTTGATGGGCAAGTGTTCTTCTGCAATAGCGGAGCCGAAGCGAACGAGGCGGCCATCAAACTGGCTCGCTTACACCAAGGCGCGCAAGCCGAGTCGACGGATCGTTATAAGATCATCACATTCCAGGGTGGCTTTCATGGCCGAACCTATGGGGCGCTGGCAGCCACTGCACAACCAAAATACCACGTTGGACTTGGCCCGATGTTAGCCGGCTTTAATTATGCACCCTTCGGTGACTTGAAGGAGGTTGCCAAGCGGATTGATTCAAGTACGGCTGCCATTATGGTTGAGCCGATCCAAGGCGAAGGTGGAGTTCAAATTCCGAGCGTCGAATTCTTGCAAGGGCTGCGCAAACTTGCCGACGAGCATGATCTACTGTTGATTTTTGACGAAGTGCAATCCGGCTGTGGTCGCACGGGATACTGGTTTGGACATCAATATTTTGACGTCGTGCCGGATATTATGACGCTGGCAAAGTCGTTGTGTGGCGGCATCGCCGGAGGCGCAATGATAGCCCGGCGAGATATAGCCCCCAGTCTCCGCGCTGGTATGCATGCGAGCACATTTGGCGGCAATCCTATCGCTGCGGTGGCAGGCATCGCGATGATTGAAACGATCGAAGAAGACGGACTTCTGGAACAGGCAAAAGAAAACGGAGAGATGTTTGCTGAACATTTACGACAACTCGCTAGCGATTGTCCTCATGTTCGCGAGGTACGCCAAGCGGGATTGATGATCGGTGTTGAAATGGAGTTCGATGCCAATGCGATCGTCGCCCAGTGCCTTGAAAAGGGCCTACTCATCAACTGCACACAAGGAAACGTGCTCCGCTTACTTCCTGCGATGAATATGAACCTTCAACAGGTCGCGCAAGGAATGGAAGTTTTTTGCGAAGTTGTATGCGATGTCGCGAGTTCCATTGCACATTCCGCCCCGGTAAATCCATAGCGAGTTCCAGAGCGCTGCGACTGCATGCTTGAAGAAAATGAAGAGGTCAGTTTATGAGACATTTAATTTCGCTCTTTGATATTAGTCAACAAGAGCTTCAAACCATATTGTCGTTGTCAGAGCAGATTAAAGCATTGCTACAAGCGGGGCGACGTCCTGCGTGGATGCCGCGGACTGTGCTGGCCATGTTGTTTGAAAAACCAAGTCTGAGAACGCGCGTCAGTTTTGAGGCAGGGATTTGTCAACTCGGTGGTACCGCCATGTTCCTAGGGGACGAAGTTGGGTGGCAACAGCGCGAGAGCACGGCCGATTTCGTCCGCGTACTCGCACAATATGTCGATTACGTCGTGTGCCGCGCCAAATCACATGCTTCGGTCGTCGAAATGGCGAGTTACAACTGTGTACCCATTATTAACGGGCTAACCGACTACTCGCACCCCTGCCAAGCGCTCGCCGATTTAATGACCATGCGGCAATGCAGCGGTTCTTTGGCGGGCAAGGTCGTCACTTTTGTGGGAGATGGAAACAACGTCGCTCGCTCGCTTGCGGTGGGCTGCGCCATGGTTGGCATGCAGTTTCGACTGCTCGGCCCCGAAGATTACTTTATGCCGAAAGAAGCCACGGACGCGATCTTGCAGCGATATCCCAAGGCGGACATCGTCATGAGCAGTGCGCCGGATGAGGCGCTGCGCGATGCCGACTTCGTCTATACCGACGTTTGGACCAGCATGGGCCAGGAGGCTGAGATGGCCGAGCGGAAGAAGGTGTTTGCACCGTTTCAGTTAAATACGCCGTTGCTCAAACATGCTTCCAAAAATTGCAAAGTATTGCATTGTCTGCCGGCGCGACGTGGCGAAGAAATTACGGATGACGTCCTGGATGGCAAGCACAGCATGGTCGTCGAACAAGCAGGCAATCGCATGCATGCCCAAAAAGGACTGTTGATTTGGTTGGCTTTGCAGCACAAACAGCTTGCCGCCTGCGAATTGGAGCAAGAGGGAATCGAGTTGCCCGTCGGCATTTCTTAGCCAAAACCTTCGCGCGTAAAGCACCTCCATGGCACCATCCCCGTTGAGAGGCTCTTGCCGCGCAGTCACCATCGCCGCTGGAAGGTAAGTTTCGCGGGAGCCACCCTTCCGCGACGGCCACTTCTTGCGGATTAGGGCACCCAAGGCCATAATTCGGGGCTATTATCTTCCGACCATGGCTCTTTCTATCGTTAAAGAGCATCTCACGAGAGGACCTCCGCTCCAATGGATGACAAGCTGGCTTACTCAGGCATTACGTTCGACGATGTCCTTTTGGAGCCGCGTTATAGCGAGGTGATGCCGGCTGAAGTCGACGTGTCGTCGAACCTTACCAAGAACATCCGCCTCAAAGTGCCGTTGCTGTCGAGTCCGATGGACACGGTCACCGAAAGCGAAATGGCCATCGCGTTGGCCAAAGTAGGGGGCATCGGTGTGATTCATAAGAATATGGATATCGAAGCCCAGGGCGAGGAGGTGACGAAGGTCAAACGTTCCGCCAACGGCATTATCGTCGATCCGGTGACGCTCAATCCGGAGCAAAGCGTGGCGATGGCCAAGGAGCTGATGGATCAACAAAATGTCTCCGGCGTTCCCATCATTGATATCAATGGACGCTTAGCTGGCATTATTACGCGTCGCGATCTGCGTTTTTTGGAGAGTGGCAAAACTCCAATCAAAAATGTGATGACTCGGGAAAATCTAGTCACTGCGACGGGGAATGTAACGCTTGAGGAAGCTGAGAAGATTTTAACGGATAAAAAGGTGGAGAAGCTTTTACTGGTTGACGATGAATATAACCTAACGGGGCTCATTACGATCAAAGATATCGACATGATGAAGCGTTACCCGAACGCTTGCAAAGATGCAGGTGGACGACTGCGGGTGGGAGCTGCCATCGGTGTGTTTGATCTCGATCGAGCCGAAACGCTGATCGCTCGCGGGGTTGACGTACTGATCGTTGACTCAGCGCATGGGCATTCAGCCAACGTCATGGAAACAGTGAGACAGATTAAGAAGCGATGGGATATCGACGTGGTTGCTGGCAATGTTGCCACCTACGAAGGTTGCCGCGACTTGATTGAAGCCGGTGCGGATGCGGTCAAAGTAGGAATCGGCCCAGGTTCCATTTGTACAACACGCGTCATATCCGGTGTGGGTGTACCTCAAATCACAGCAATTTACAACGCGTCCAAAGCAGCAGAAGCGGCTGGTATTCCGGTCATCGCTGACGGTGGTATTCGCTTCAGCGGCGATATCACCAAAGCGTTAGCCGCGGGCGCCAGTGCCGTTATGATCGGTGGCTTGTTTGCCGGTCTGGCGGAAAGCCCTGGGCGGACAATCCTGTACCAAGGTAGAACTTTCAAGGTCTATCGAGGGATGGGGTCGATCGGGGCGATGGTAAAAGGCTCCAGTGAAAGATATCGGCAGTCGGGAGAATCCAACTTGCTTAAGTTGGTTCCCGAAGGTGTCGAGGGGCGCGTTCCGTTCAAAGGAGCTCTAGCAGATTTCGTCTACCAGTTGGTCGGCGGGCTGCGAGCTGGAATGGGATATTGCGGTACCCAGAATATAGATGAACTTCGTACGGATGCGCGGTTCATTAAGATCTCACCTGCTACGGTCAGAGAGAATCATCCCCATGACATCGCTATTACGCAGGAAGCGCCCAATTACAGCCCGGACTATTCGACATCAGGCGAATCGAACTAAGTGCCGCTTTCGAGAGTTTCGCACCGCTTTGATGGCCGCGATTGCCGTGGCCGTGCCAGCCGGAATGTCGGGGGGGGCGTTTGCTCAGTCGTGGCAGCCGACGCGAGTTGCACCCACAGCTCAAGCTCGACAACTGGAAACTGCTCCCCGGGCCACAGCGATTGCCGCTGCCCCAGCCGACACGGAGCAACTGGGTTCGGGAGTGGCTTTGCGATGGAAAACGACCTCACCGCGCACTGCCGATGGCGCAAGGGTCAGTGAGGCGACCGCACAAAACGCATTCCACGCTACATCTCCAGCTTACGCTGAAGCGACATCGGTTTTGCCAACGGCTTCAGTAGCTTTTGAACAGTCGGCAACGCAAACTCGCCAGCGGGTCGACATGGAAAGCAGGTCCCATAACAACAATCCGTTGCGTTCGACCGGGCGAGTTCAACAAGCTGCTTATCAGCAACAACCAAATGATGTTTACCAAGACCCATTTGGTGACTCTCCGCCACCAATACTGCCCGACCAATTGCCCCGCGACTTGCCGCAACTACCCGGTAACGAAAACGTTCAACCACCGACCGGCAATCTGCCCAACTACGACGATCCACTTGCCGCACCGGAAATGGCTCCCGATCCGAGTGCGTTACAGCTAAAGCCCCCTAATCCGTTTGATCGCAACAACAACGGGCGGCAAAACGCGAACCCACAGCAAGGCGATGGTCCCGAGTTGATCGACCCTTCACCGGCGGACGAACCAGCAGATGAAGAAGAGGAGCTCGATGAGTTGGCCACGCAACAATCGAGTCGTGCGTCGTGCAATGCGCACCGTGAAAGGCTTAGGAACGCCCCGCTCTCGAAAATTGATCTCGACGTTTCACCGAATTATGGAGAAGGATTGAGCTCGATCAAGGCAGACATGGAACAAAAGCGTCTTGATTTTGCTGCGGGCTCCGAAGTTCGAGAATGGAGCAACTACCGTGGTGCATTGATCGCAACTGGGCGATTGATCGATTTGCGAGACGATCGCGTTGTGCTGGATGTCAACGGTGCGGAAAGAACAATCCTGTTCCGTGACCTTAGCGATGTTGATGTGGCGTACGTCGGCAAGTCTTGGAATATCCCGCAGCAATGTGGGATTGGGTACGAACAGTTTATTGGACGTAACTTCATTCCTAGCACTGTGCAGTGGACCGCCAGTGGTGCGTGTCACAAGCCGTTGTACTTTGAGCAAGTGCAGCTTGAGCGCTATGGACATGAGGCTGGACCGGTTCTGCAGCCGCTGGTGAGTACGGTGCATTTCTTTGGAAACATTGCCGTCTTGCCGTACAAGATGGGAATCCATCCTCCAGGCGAATGCCAATACTCGCTCGGCTACTTCCGCCCTGGCAACTGTGCACCCTATATGATGCAACCGATTCCTTGGAGCCTACGCGGAGCGTTGATGCAAGCGGGAGCTGTTACGGGTGGTGCTGCCCTCATTCCGTAGCGAGCACTACTGGTTGATTTGCAAGTTCGAGAATATACTTCGCGGTTTGATTTCGGGCCCATCCGTGCCAAATCAGCGAAGGAAATGTTAAGGTGGCAAGCAATTCTCCGGCAGTGGAACAAACCATCCGCGAAGGAACCAGCAGCCTGTCGAGCGAGAAAATACTGGTTCTCGATTTCGGCTCGCAGTACGCCCAGTTGATAGCTCGGCGAGTCCGCGAACAGAACGTGTACTGCGAAATCATTCGCCACGACCTGTCTGCCGAGGCGATTCGCGAAAAGAGCCCGGCAGGGATAATTCTGTCCGGTGGCCCTTCCAGCGTTTATGAGCCGGGAGCGCCTCGGTGCGATCCCGACCTGTTCAAACTGGGGATTCCAGTCCTGGGCATCTGCTACGGAATGCAACTCGCCTGTGAGTTGCTTGGCGGACGCGTTGGCCATTGTGCATCGCGCGAATATGGGCGAGCTTCCCTGCGAATCGTCGATGACGCTGGACTCTTTGCAGGTCTTCCACCGCAACTGGATGTGTGGATGAGTCATGGGGATCAAGTGAACGAGGTCTCAAGCGACTTCGTGCCGTTGGCCGCAACGGCAACCTGTCCTTTTGCTGCTGTACAACACAAGAAATTGCCTGTTTTCGGTCTGCAATTCCATCCCGAAGTAACCCACACGCCGTTGGGTGCGACCATTCTGCATAACTTCCTTTATGCGGTCTGCAATTGCGCTGGCAAATGGCATCTCGCAGATTTCGCTCAGCACACGATCGACCGCTTGCGTGCCGAAATCGGTTCCGACCGCGTTGTCTGTGGGCTGTCGGGAGGAGTCGACAGTGCCGTCACTGCGGCGTTGCTATACCGAGCGATTGGTCCCCAGTTGAGTTGCATTTTGGTGGACAACGGACTGCTGCGAAAGGATGAGCAAGCGGCCGTTTTGGCGGAGTTTACCAATCACTTTAAAGCCGACTTGCATGTTGTGCAGGCCGAAGACCGCTTTTTATCGGCACTGGCTGGAGTCACCGAACCTCAAGAGAAGCGAAAGTTGATCGGCTTTCACTTCATCGAGTGTTTTAAGGAAGAGGCGGAGAAGATTCAGGGAGCAAAATATCTGGCGCAGGGGACACTTTATCCTGATGTGATCGAAAGTGGTGCAGCAAAAGATGGACCGGCTGCAACGATTAAACTGCATCACAACGTGGGTGGTCTGCCGGAACAACTTGGTTTCGAGTTGGTCGAGCCGCTGCGCGATCTGTTCAAAGATGAGGTGCGTAAACTTGGTTTGGAGCTCGGGTTGCCGGAGCCGTTGGTTTGGCGTCATCCGTTTCCCGGACCTGGTTTGGCAGTGCGCTGCCTGGGGGAAGTAACCAAAGAGAAGTTACAAGTGCTGCGTGAAGCGGATCATATCGTGGTCAGCGAAATTCGCGCTGCAGGCCTGTATCGCCAAACATCGCAGGCGTTTGCAGTGCTGCTGCCGGTGCAAAGCGTTGGAGTTATGGGGGATGCACGCACTTATGAAAATGCAGTCGCCGTTCGCTCCGTTAACTCGGATGACTTCATGACCGCCGACTGGAGCCACCTTCCGTACGAAGTGCTAGGACGGATCAGCAGTCGCATCATCAACGAAGTGCGTGGAGTAAATCGCGTCTGTTACGATATTAGCAGTAAACCACCGGCAACCATCGAATGGGAATAAAACAAGATGAACGCTAGCAGTCCCAAATCCAAAGCAACTCGATGTGCCACTCTTTTGGCCGGAGTTCCCAGCGAGAATCCCGCGCTTTTCCACCGCGTGCGTTTTTCCGTCGGTGATCCTGCTGCCTGGTTATCGTTTCATTTGGATGGGCAAACTCGAACGGAGTTCATCGTTCGCGATATTGAGATGGAACGCGCTAAACAGGCTGTTCGCGTTGATCAAGTCAACTGCCCGAGTAGTTACACGCCCAGCGGCGGACTTTCGGGCGACCGAGCTACCGCAACCGCGCAGGCGGTCACCGAGTGCTTACGACAAGCAAAGGTGCAAGTCGTAACTACGGACCGGACGCTCCCTTACATTTATGCTTGGCACATTCAACAAGCTGGAATTGCAGTCGAGTACTCGCCTGAGCTAGGCGTACTGGAGCGTCGCACGAAAGACGATCAAGAGATCGATTGGATGGCTGAAGCGCAACAGGCAACTGAGGCAGCCATGTTGATGGCTTGTCAAACGGTCGCTCGTGCGAAGGCCAATGCCGATGGAATTTTGCAACATGCCGGAGGCGAACTGACGAGCGAACGGCTGCAAAAGATGATCAGCGAGTACCTGCTTGAGCTTGGTTATTCGACTCCGCATGGTTCCATCGTGGCAACCACTCCAGATTCTGCAGACTGCCATGAGCGTGGGAGCGGCCCGTTGAGGTCGGGTGAAGCAGTAATTATCGACATTTTTCCAGTGAACACGAAGACGCATTATTGTGGCGATTGCACGCGTACGGTCGTGCACGGCGATGCGAGCGACGAATTGCGAAAGATGCACTCGGCGGTGGTTGCCGCCAAAAAAGCTGCGACGACCGCGGCAACGGCTGGCGCTTCCGCCGACTCGGTTCACTCCGCCACCAAGCGAGCGATCGTGGAGGCCGGCTACCGATTCTCACGAGGGGAAATCTCCGATCTCCCCGTAATGCCACACGGCACTGGTCACGGAATCGGATTAGAAGTCCATGAGCCAATTCTGCTGGATGATAACGGCGGAACTCTGCTCGCAGGCGAAGTGTTGACGATCGAGCCAGGGCTCTATAGCCGCAACTTCGGCGGAGTCCGCGTGGAAGATATGGTTGTGATCACGGATTCCGAACCACGAAACTTGAACAAACTTCCTGAAGGCGTGAATTGGCTTTGAATTGTTATTTAAAGTCGTTAGGCTTCGCGCGGCTTCCGTTTGTCGTCTTTCGCCGAGAGCGAGAGGCGACATTTCGTGGGTAGCCACAAGTCTGCTTAATTGTTGTGTGGCAGCTGTTTAGCCGTGAGCTGATTCGGTTTCCACCGAGAGCGGATCCAGCCCGTCAACGAAGCTCATGAGTGCTTTGTTGCGATAGGGTTGTTGCAATTTGCGAACTGCTTTGCTTTCGATTTGGCGAACGCGTTCACGAGTTACCGAGAAAATTCGTCCGACTTCTTCCAGCGTGTAGGCGTAGCCGTCGGCTAGGCCATAGCGGAGACGCAGGATTTCGCGCTCTCGGTAGTTCAGCGTTTGCATCGCTTCATCAATGTGCTGCTTAAGAGATTCTTGGTTGGCTTCGTACAATGGATCGTCGTCACGGTGATCCTCCAGGAACTCGCCAAAGTAGCTGTCTTCGTGATCGCCAACGGGTTGGTCAAGCGAAAGTGGTTGGCGGGCCATTTTGATAATGACCCGAGCATCGTCGATCGATAGACCTGCCTTCTCAGCGGTTTCCTCGACCGATGGTTCACGGCCCAATTCTTGGACGAGCTGACGGGTGACCAATCGGACCTTCGTCATGGTGTCGATCATATGGACTGGAACCCGAATGGTACGGCTTTGGTCGGCAATGGCTCGTGTGATTGCTTGGCGAATCCACCAGGTTGCATAGGTGGAGAACTTAAAACCACGTTCGTGTTCGAACTTGTCGACGGCTCGCATCAAACCCGTGTTTCCTTCTTGAATCAAGTCCAAGAAGCTGAGGCCCCGGTTGCGGTACTTTTTAGCGATCGAAACGACCAGGCGAAGATTTCCGGCGGAAAGTTCACGTTTTGCGGCATCGTACTCAATGCGGTGCCCAGCGACTCGCTCGATTCGGCGACGCAGAGTTCTTGGGCTTTCGTAAGTGATTCGCATCAGGTAGCGAAGTTCTTCGAGAAGTTGGTCGAGCGAAACGCCATCGACATAGCCCGATTCTCGCGCGACTTCTACTTGGTTCGTCAACATACGCATCCGAGCTTCGATCGCTTCGAGCTTCAAAAAGAGCGGCTCAAGGCGGTTTGTACGGAGGTTCATCTCTTCGACCAATCGAACAGCGCGGTTTCGGCGACGCGTCAGCCGGACCCAAGCATTGTGTCGAGTTGCCGAATCCAGTTTGCTATTGATGGCGATGAAGTAGTCGTGGTGATTGAGGATCAGCAAGTGTCGAAGCGTATGAATGTTTGGCACAATTCGCTTCATGATCGCTTTTTTCTCGGCCGCATTGGTCACACTGACTTCAATGGTGCGATCCAAGCGAAGTTTGCTGTCGCGAACTTGTTCCAAGAGCTTGCAAGCACCTTGTAGCATGAAGTCCGTGGCCAGTACCCAGTGGCGATACTTGCTGCGTGTCTTCTTAATCTTGCGGGCCGAAGTGAGTTCCTCTTCGCGAGACAGCAATGGGATTTGTCCCATTTGCATCAGGTACATGCGAACTGGATCGTCCGTGCTCTCGACTTCTTCGGCGAGTTCTTCGAGGTCACCTTCTTCGATGTCGAGATCGTCCACTTCGACAATCTCGTCGTCCAGTTCGTCAGCCACCGAATCCCGCCGTGCGAACGAAGTGTTGTGGGAAAAGTCAGTTGCATCTAACGCATCAAACTCGGTGTCCAAGCCATCATCCAAACGTTCGCGGTTGTAGTTCTTCTTCATGGCAACCCTCTCTTAAGCAACAAGTTCGATGATCGAGCCACCTGATCGCCAACAGCGACCGAGTGATTCGACGTGAGACGAGAGAGTTGGAAAGCACGATTGGTGCCAGCGCGCCAATGGGACAGAGTTAGATTCTCGTAAGTTATTTGCTCAGAGCGACTTATGACGATTGGCATGCAGAGATGCTAAGGTGGGGATGTGGCAACAACGCAACACGTTAGATGCATCAAGTCGCTTTTTGTTTCCCAAAATCAACAAATTCACCGGAATTGTTACAAACCGTCGACTTTTTTGATTATACACAGCCTGGGTAAAGCAGGCAAAGCTTTTGTAGGTGTCCCGCCAAAAAACGTTTGGCGACGCACAAAAAGCTCCAAAGTGACTTAAGGGCGCCTATTTAAGAGCTGCCATCGTTTTGTTTTGAAGATCGCCAAAGAGCAGATCTGTCGCAGGGCGCTTAGGAAAAGAAGTGGGGCATGCGAAGTCCGGTGCTGAAGTCTCGCAGCGGGCGGAGATTAGCACGTGAGCTTTGAAGTGAGTTCGGTGCGCGAGATAGGCCCTAGACGCAGCTCACCCTCCCGCAGGAATGCAAGCGATTTCACTTGAATTCCTGCGGGGAGGGTCGGCGTATCAAGGCGGGGTGGGGCGTTTCTGCGCAGTTATCCCCTGATACCCCGCTGCAACTTGAAGTCTCGCTTAACCTTCTTGTTTGGTTCGAGAGCGTGGCTTGCGACCGCGTGGCTTGGACTGGGTTTCGGGGATCATTTTTGGATCGAGAAGTTGAAGCATGCGGCTAATGCACAGCCGATTGACGCTTATGTTCAGTCGCCCAGCTTCATCGCACATGGCTTCATGCAGACTCTTGGGAAGTCGAACGGTGATCATGCGTTGCGGATCGTTGGGATCGTTCTCAGGTAAGTCGCGCGATCGCAGGGCCGTCAGCATCAACTGGATTTGATGGTATTGTTCCGTTCGCAGGAAGGAGCCGAAATCGTCGTTCTCTGGAAACAGGAGCGGAATAAAACCACGTCCCCCCATCAACTCGCGGTAGAAACAAACCCAAGTGGGTGCGTTCCCAAAAAGCTCATTGGCAATGTCGAAAGCTTGTTGGCATCTGAGGTCAAACGTAGGCTGCGGTGCAAACTCGGAACGGACCTTCTCCGCAACTCGGTTGAAGCGATTCAGCTCGGTGGCCAGTTTAGAGTTTTCGATCGGTTTGGGAGCTGTTGAAGTCGCTGTGCTATTCAGGGTCGAGGTAGCTGTTCCGCTTGCGTCGAAATTGCCTTTTTGTCCATTTGTGGAAGGTGGTGGCGGCGCGGGGAACGAATCGCTCTGCGATCGTGGCGAGCTTGCATTAGCGGGGGCGTGGCCATACTGGCCTGCGTAATTGTTGTTTCCGGTCTGAAATGAATTCATTGTCGTCCTCAATAAGATTCTGAAGCTGAAAATCGTCCTGCGTTCAGCGCATCCGTTGCCTGAACTCGCTTCTATCTTCTAACGCAAGCAAATGCTTCACCCTAAGTCCTTTGTATGCTAGCAGTTAAGCCACTTGACGCCTTGCTGCCTATTTAATGCGCAGTGATGCGCATCCACTTGCCTGCCTAGTAATTAAGCACCGGTGGAAAAACCGAAAACCAAGTGTCCATTTAGAAAAAATCAAAAAGTTTTTAAGAATAGGGTCAAATGCCGTATTTCCTGTGCTCTTTTAGGGGGTTTTTGGGTGGGGTGGCGGCTTGTGTACGCTCGGATTGGGCGTGATAATTCGCCTGTCGCGATAAAGATGTGTGAGGTCAAAATGACTTAGTTTTTTGGTTGGTGTGTTGGTCGTTATGTGTGGAGGTCGGTTGTGTCTTTCGGTAAGTCCCGTGTTTTGTTGGTTTTTGTGGCGTGTTCGTATTGATGGCATGTCGCGAAAGTGATTTACGTGGGCTGGCTATTTTTGCAACCCGCGGGCGCGACGGCATACCTCAGCTCCGCGACGCATCCACTTTCACTGCCCCTAGGGCTTTGAACCACCGTGCGGACAGTCCGTGGATTGCGAGTTTCGAGAAAGAGAATGTGAGTAATGCGGAATTCGCGTACTCGGCTAACTGCTGAGGTAATCGCGGAGGGCGACTCGGTGGCGCACATTGCCCTATAAAGGACTACCCCTCGCACGGCTATCCATGGGGGTGGTGCAGGGAGTCGTGGCGCCCGTAGGGACAGTCCAAGGGGAGCAGCCCATAGCAGTAGATCATACTAGACCGAAAGGGTGGTTTTCGGCTCAGACCCTAGTCGGTCCAGCGCGCTGGGGACAGACCCTGGTCGACGCTGGGGACAGGTTGGTGCTTTGGGATGAGCTAGTGGGACCTGTTCTCCTCCTCGAAGATCGCGCACTGACTGAGTTTAGGGTTTAAGTTTGAGTTTAAGTTTAAGTGCGTTTGCATGGGTGTGTATGGGGACAGACCCTAGTCGGTCCAGCGTAGTCGGTTGGGGACAGACCCTAGTCGGTCCAGCGCGCTGGGGACAGACCTGGGGACTGGTCGGTGCTTTGGGGATGTTTAAGTTTAATTAAGTGCGTTTGCACGGGGACAGACCTTAGTAAGTGCGTTTGCACGGGGACAGACCCTAGTAAGATGGGGACAGACCCTAGTCAGGCTGTAAGATGGGGGCAGACCCTAGTCAGGCTAGTCAGAGTCAATATGGGGACAGGCCCTAGTCGCTATGCACTCGTCGGGGGGGCGGGCTCGACGCGCTGGAACAGCGCTGGAGAGAGGCCGGCGGGTTCTTCATTTTACCGCCCCTCATTTAAAACACGCTCCTTCTTTAATCCGCTCCTTTTTTTCCTCCTCCGTAGCCGCTCGCTTTGATGTCCGAGAATCCCGGTTTTCACTCTCGTGTACTCGGACTGCCGTAGCACTCGTAATTCTCCTACTCCCTCTGAGTTTAAGTTCGAGTTTAAGTTCAAGTACCGTACATAGCTCAGTCAGCCTTCCTGACTTGGAGCTGTCGGGACGGGCCGTAAGGGGAAAAGGAAGGGGGAGATGCAGATTTTTGCTGCGCGAAAAGATCGGGTTGTTGCTGGAAAAGAAGGATTAATCGGTAGAATTGCAAAAATTGCGGTAATTTCGGAACTTGACTGGCCAATCGTACATCACAGACGTAACTCAATTCGTTGACAGGTGGGGGACCTGGATTAGAATCGAGGCTACCGTTTGCCTAGACTACCTGGTTTCTCTCGTCGTTTCATAGGGCCAAGAGTCTTCGCAGGGGCTAGTGTCAGTAAATTGTCTCAAGTATTCTCCCCACGGCACCTTGGTAAACGCTTCTCTTATTCAGCCGTTTGACCCAGCAGAGGACTAAAACGTGAAGTCTCGCAAGTTAGGATTTTTTGGCACACGACGCGAGCTACGTCGTACCGCAAGCCCGAAAAGCAAGTCTGTGCTGCGCAGGGGTCTCGTCGAGACACTTGAGCAACGCCAGCTTTTGTCGGGTGACGGATTCTTTTATCCTCCGATTGGACTTCACACCGCTTGGCTCCCCCCTAGCTTGAGCTATCAAGAATATGCGGCTCGAAGCGCGGCTCAGGCCGCTGGTGATAGTGGTGGTTTAGGTTCCGGGGAAGGCTCGTTGGGCTTTCTGTCGACCAACGAGTCGGAGCCGAATAACACGGCCACAAGTGCCGACTTTCTTGCGTTGGGCACCAGTTCCGATGAGTATGAGCGGATCGCTGTAGCTGGACGGCTTTCTGCTCCCGTTGGCGGCGTTGCGGACGAAGACTACTTTGTCTTCAATCTTCGGGCTGGGGACATTTTCGACGCTTCGGTTGTTGGCTCATTGGCGTCAGGTGCCTTTGATCTTTCAATTCTCAAAGCGAATCGCCAAGAGGTCATCGGCAACAACACAACATTGGCCAATGGTACGTATCCGATTCCTGAGAGCTCTCTATCGACCAATCAGTTCGGAACGCAGTTGGCATTTGTTGTTCCTGAGTCGGGAGTGTACTACGCCCGCGTAAGTGACGGTGATGTACTGGGCGGCGTCAGTTCTCTAACACCTTATACGTTAACCCTCTCGGTTAGTCGGCCTGTGATGGAGTCACAGGATATAGGGACGATGCAGACGATCTTCCTGGACTTCGATGGAGAAGTGTTGCGTCGCGAAATTTTTGGCGCTCAAGGTACCGCGCGTCTTTCCCCATTGTCTGATTTCTTGCCGGGCTGGGGCCTGCAACCATCGGACGAAAGTCGTTTCATCGACAAGGTCATCGCTGTATTCCACAGTAAGTTCTTTGGTCCCACTGCGGTTTCCGGCGTCGGTGGGAACGGGAGCTTCTTGCAATCCGGTACGCCTGGCGAATTTGCAATTCAGATATTGAACAGTCGGGATCACGCCGATCCGTGGGGAATGCCCAATGTGAGCCGCATTATTATCGGCGGTACGCAAGGTGAACTCTTGGTTCCGACCGTCGGTATTGCCGAGAGTATCGACGTAGGCAACTTCGACACGGAGGAAACGGCCGTCGTACTCCTAGACTTGATTGAACCGCTGTGGGGTCCCGTACCACGTGCTGCCAGCGTACCCTTGGAAGATATTTTGGCTGACGCTGTCGCTTCGGTAGCCGCCCATGAAGCGGGGCACTATTTTGGAGCGTGGCACACAATTAATACTAATGCCTCTGACCAACTAATGGACACGGGCGGAAACGTGACTGGCTTAGTCGGGGTGGGCCCTGATGGTGTGTACGGAACACCGGACGATCGCGATGTGCAGTTTGGTACGGACGTCTATGACGCGGGGGCGAGCGCCATTCCTTTTGGTCGGCAGAACAGTGCCGCACTAATCGCCTGGGGCTTGTCGACCGGCCGCGCGGGTGGCGGGTTCGTAACTGGAACGACGTTCCATGACCGCAATGTCAATCGTGCCTTCGACTCGGCCGACGCCCGGTTGGCTGGCATACGCGTCTATTCCGACGCAAACAACGATGGCTCCTACACTGCCGGCGAGCAATTTACATTCAGCGATGCCAATGGTGACTATCGACTGCTTGTAACACCCGGCAACCATGTCGTTCGCCAAGTAACGCCACCTGGTTTTGTCGTGAGCACTCCAGTTAACAATGGCCATGTGGTGAGCGTTGGGCTGGGGGCTACTGTGGCAAATCGCCATTTTGGAAATGAAATTGTAAATCAGTCGATCACTGGGTCGAAGTGGAGTGATACCAACGGCAATGGTTTGCGAGACACAGGTGAGCCAGGCATAGGTGGAGTTTGGATCTATATCGATTTGGATGGTGACAATCGAATCGACTTGGGAGAGCCTTCAACCCAGACGGCAGCAGACGGAACCTATCGGCTGAATTTTCCTGGCCCTGGAACTTATCAAGTTCGCGAAGTGATTGATCCGGGGTACGTACAAACGTTCCCGGGCGTTTCCGATGACGCCAATCCGCTAAACGACTATGAACATGAAGTTGTTATCACGGGCAACCCCGTCATTGATGCTGGTCGCATGACCAACCTTAACTTTGGAAATCGACTTACCGTTGATTTTGGTGACGCTCCTGCATCTTATGGAGCGGCATCTCATGGATTCGTGGAAGGTTTGAGACTCGGAGATCTGTGGGACGCTGAGCAAGCGAGCCAGTTTTCATCCAACGCGCTGGGCGACGACAACAATGGTATAGACGATGAAGATGGCGTCGCACTTGCACGGCCGCTCGTGCGGGGCAGCAACAACAATCAACTCACCGTTGGTGCCGTTAACACGACCGGCAATACGGCTTTTGTAAATGCCTGGATCGATTTCAACCAAGACGGTGATTTCCAGGACGCTGGCGAGCATGTGGCGCAGGATTTCGCAGTCGCGTCAGGTGCCGCAGTGCCTAGCACCGTGCGGTTTACGGCACCAAGCAGTGCATTACTGGGTGATACTTTCGTTCGCGTACGATTGAGCTCGTCGCCAAACGTCGGCGCAGCCGGGACGACGGCGGCCGGTGAAGTCGAAGACTATATGATGTCCGTGGTGGCAACCTTGGACTTGGCGGTCGATGACAATTTCACCGTATCCCGCAACTCGACCCAGCAAACGCTAGATGTTCTCGCCAACGACTTCAAGTTACCTGGTGAAGCAGTACGCGTTGTCGCAACCAGCAGTTCGTCCGCGGGTGGGACCATTCAGATTGCATCCAATGGGCAATCCATTCTCTACTCACCGCCAGCACAGTTTGTAGGACAAGATGTATTCACTTACACCTACGAAAACGCCGGTGGTGAACGCGATATTGCAACGGTCGTGGTCGATGTCCGATTAGTATTCGCCGATCCGTTGGCCATTGACGACAGTTTCAATGCTGCCACTAACGCGGTCGCCATTCCTCTAAACGTGCTTGCCAACGATATCGAAGGACCGGGCGGTGCGCTTTCCATCCTGTCGGCTACACAGCCTGATAAAGGTGGACAGATCACGATTGGTCCTGGCGGTAAATCCCTGTTATACACACCTCCGCGCGGCTTTGGTGGTACAGAGTTCTTCACTTATTTGGCTGGTGATGCATCCGGCGAGCAATCTTCCGCTCGAGTGACGGTTCACACGTTGCCCGGTGCGCAACAAGACGATGACGTTCTGATCCAGTTGATCGCGACCGATCTCAGCGGCAATCCAATTTCGGCGATCCAGCAGGGAGAGAATTTCAAGATTGAAGTTCGCGTCGACGACTTGCGATTTGATAGTTCGAACCCAGGTTCAGCGGCAGGTGTTTTCGCGGCTTACTTTGATTTGCTGTACAGCATGCAGTTAGTGTCCACTCTGCCTGGAGCTGCAGGTAGCAGCTTCAATTTCGCCGTTGACTTTACGGATCCTTACACAGCGGTTCGGCGCGGCAATGCCGATATTCCTGGGATCGTTAATGAATTTGGAGCGGTCAGCAATCTGACATTGATGGATAATCCAAATCCAATGACGCTGGCAACGATTACATTTGCTGCTCGTTCACCTGGCGTTGCCAACTTCATGCCAGATCCGGCTGAAGATGTTCCGAACTCGGACACATTGCTGTTTGATGTGCCGGGCTCTGCGGTGCCCAAGGAACGAATTCGTTTTGTCGGTACATCGCTCGAAATTGTGGGCGACGGAATTCAATTCCCTGTCGCGATCGATGACTCGGTCAGTGGTAGCAGTGGTGCTGCAACGTCGATCCATGTGATGGCCAACGACTTGCGTGGGTCCACTGGCGTTATATCGTTGGTTGGCAGCACAAGTGGCACAAGCGGTTCGACGGTGATTGATACGCGGGGAACCAGCGACCCAGCCGATGACCGCGTTGTCTACACGTCAAACACAGGTTTTGTCGGCGTCGATCAGTTTACCTACACCATCGCTGACGCGCGTGGTATTCAAAGTACAGCCACGGTAACGGTTCGAGTTGGTGATCCGGTTGCGGACGTCAACTTCAGGATCGCCGTCACCGATCTCAATGGGCAACCAATTGACGAAATCGTTGTCGGCAGCCAGTTCCTGGTAACTGGTTTCGTTCAAGATTCCCGTCCAGCGGGCAGCGATCGGGGTATATTTGCGGCGTATCAAGATGTCCTATATTCGTCGCATCTGGTTCGTCCCGTTGCCAGCACGACAAACGACCCAAATCTTGGTTTCCAAGTTTCGTTTGGTCCAGATTACAATCGCATTCGCTCGGGCGACATTCGCAATGCGGGCATCATCAATGAGATTGGTGCCGTTGCGACATCAGACAGCCCCACTGGCAGTGGTGAGTTTAGATTGTTCTCTGTCACGATGACGGCCAATGCGATCGGCCAGGCCAGTTTTGTTGGTGATCCAGCAGATATCCTGCCACTGCACGACACGTTGACCTACGAGCCTGTCCAGGCGGTGAGCTTCAACCGAATTCGTTATGGTTCAGACACGGTCAACATCGTGACCGCAACCGGTGCGGGTGGAAGTGGTGAAGGGTACACCAATTGGCAGAATCCAATGGACGTGAACGCTGACGGGTTTGTGTCGCCAATCGACGTGCTGAGTGTCATCAATATACTTAATGCTCGCGGTTCCGGAACACTATCGTCGGGCGGTGGTGAAGGCGAGCCAGACAAGTTGTATGTGGACACCAATGCCGACGGTATGCTGACTCCAATCGACGTGTTGGGTGTGGTTAATTACCTAAACCAAATGTATCGAAATAGTGGTGAAGGCGAAGGCGAATCGATTGCAAGCGATCGTTTGGCGACACCGCTGGTCGAGTCACTCGAACAGTCAATTACTTCATCTGTCGCTTCGCAAGTCGAACTGCAGCCGACGCAACGCCAGGTATCTGTTAGCCGCAGCATCGGAGCTCGCAATACTGAAAGCACTTATGGACCTGCGGCCCATATCTCCGCTACAGACAGCATCTTTGCAGAAGAAGATGATGAGGACATGGAGCAGTTGTTTGATACTTTGGCGAGCGGATTTGAAGATGCACTGAGAAAAGGTCGAGGCATCTAATCTCGCTGAAAGTTTCTTAGAACAATACAAAAAATGGCCGTGAGGTGTTAACCTCGCGGCCATTTTTGTTGTTGTTAGTTCTGCGAAACTTGTGGTTGGCCTGAGTCTTCAAAGCCGTACCAAGGATTGCAGTTCGCAGCGATTGACGCTTTCCGAGTTAGAAGTTGTAAAGTGCACCGAGATTAAAGCCGTGCAAAATCAGCGAGTCTTGATTGTTGATGTAACGCTGATCTGCCACGAAATCGCCCCGCCCGCGAACATTTCCTGGCGATGTTGCAACACCAGAGGCTACGAGTACAGAGTATCCAAAAGTAGCCGTCCACTTAGGTGAAACGCGGAAACCTACGCCTGTACCAAATTCACTGAGAAACGCCACACGATTGTCGGTCTCAGAGATGCTGTAAGTTGCGGATGGCATTCCGGCTTCGTACGCGAGAACGGAGTCAGTTCCCATGCGGCTCATTAATGTAGCGCGGTTGTTGTAGACCCCAACCTTACCAGTCGCAAAAAGGTTGGCGCGTCTGCCGACACAGTAGTCGCCGCGGCCACCCACTTGGAAACCAACCAGATCGTTAGTGGTGTTGACGTCGTAGTAGAAGTCATCAACAGCACGTGTGATTCCGTCGCCGTTGTAGTCGGCGGCGTATTGTAGGTTGTCATCGAAGCTAAAGTATCGGAAACCTGCCAGCCAATTGAGGTTTAGTCGGCTGCCACATGCAGGTGACACGTAGCCGGTTGGTCCTGTGGCGTATCTTGTTGGCGCGCAGTTGGCACCACCGCCGTAGGTTGGACCACAGCTGCCGGTACCGCAGGCCCCTGAACTTCCGCAAGCACCACAGCCTGCACCACCACAATAGCCGCAATTGGAGCCACGCGTGCCAGAGAACATCGTACCACCGGTTGCGCGGTTGAAGTTCCGTGCCGCATGCCCTACTGCGAAGCCTAGCAAGTTGACTTCAACATTGTGGTATTCGCTCGATCGCTCAAGGCGGTGTGCGACGGCCCCGTCGTACCAAGCGTACGCGTCGTAGTTGGGCGAAGGCATGCCGTCAGGAGCAACGTTCAGGAAGACATCTCCTGTCCCAAGAATCCGGCTGCGATAAGCTCCGCCAGGCTCGCTGATCGTCACCATTTCGCTATCGGGGAAAAGCCCCCAGTAACTGGCTTGAATCGCATTCTTTCCACAATTGAAGTAGCGTCCACCCATGATCTCGAAGCCGTTCATGGCGTTCATCTGGGCGTCACCGGTATTCAGAACATTCATATTGTTGGAATCGCGAAGCGACAGCTGACGCTTGTGATCATCGATTCGGTTGTAGCGCAGGAAGCCTCCGCCGAAGAACCAAGGCTTTGCGCCGGAGGGGAGTCCGTTAAAAAGTTGGCCCTGGCCACCGCCGAATTGGTTTCCGAACCCGCCGCCATGCCCTTGAGCAAAGCCGCCATTGAAAACGCTGGGAGCATTGTATGCGACCGGCGCAGGGCAACTGTTGCAGTTTGAACTGTACCCATAGTTGGGTTGAGTGAACGGGGCTGGTCCGCAGGTAGTGCAGCCGGGGGCAAGAACTTGTTGTTGTCCGTAGTCAATGCCTGGAGCTGCAAGGGGCGCCGAGTGCGTGTGGGAGTGCGGCCCGGGCAAGCTCGTAACGGCCGATGGCTGTGGAGCATACATTGGAAGTGGGGATGTTGGAACGTGTTGCGTCGGTGCAGCTCCGTATCCACTGATCTGTTCTTGGGTCGAAACAAATTGGTATGGAGTCGCGGGTACCTGCTGAAAACCAACGTTAGAAACAGACTGGTTCTGATAAGGTACTTGTGGAACGTTCTGCAGGATACTTTGCGGAACTGCAAGCTGCTGATTGGGGGCGGATATTTGTACCGGAAACGAACTAGGCCCGTAGTTTGAGTATCCGTTCTGATATTGTTGACCAGAGACTGGTGAGCAAACAAGCAATCCAAGCGTTAGTGCCAGATTGCTAAACCATACTTTTTTCACTGCATTCCTCCTTGAATTCGCGTCAATCCTTGACTCGGGCATCATGGGTGACGTTACCCCGAGCTGTCGGGGGCTCCTGCCCCCTGCGGTGTAGTTGAAGCATGTGCGCAATCCTCTCGCACGAGCGTCAGCCTCTAGAATCGACTGACCAAGAGTTGTGGCTTGCTCAATTGACACGTCGAGTTGACTTTTTCGTGCGCATCTGGTGGATAATCTGATTTGCCCGAACCGATAACGCAGTCGATTTATTCGGCAAAATCAGTACAGAACCACCGAACTCAACGGGGCGATTGAAAAATGCGTCTGTTGCAGTACTGCAATTTGACGGTGTGGATTCAACGACTGGAGGCAAGGACCGGGATTTCACGATGGGGCAAATGTGCATTCAAACCGGGACACATCCTGGGAAAGAAACGAAAAAAGGCAACTCAGAAGGGACTTCTGAGTTGCCTTATGCCTATTCAGGGCGAAGACGGAGTCAATTGTCAGCTGCGCGATGGCATTACCGATCACGCTGATCGAAGCGGACCATGTTTTACTTGGCGGCTTGGATCTCTGCGGGCGGCTGGGGCGACTGGTCTTCCAGCTTGTAGTTCATTTGAACTTTCACCGGCTCATCTTGCAGGTCCGTTTTGAGCAGCAATTGGCCATTGACATCTCCCGTCACGCCGGACGAGTGCGGAGCTACGATAATGTTGATCAGGTGAGCTTTCTTGGGACTTTCATCCTTTTCGAAGCGTATTTCAGCCTGTTCCGAGGTAATTTCCAACACGCGGAAGGGTTCGCGTCCACGTAAGACAATTCGTTGTTGGATGGGCTCACCAGGCTTAACATTCCCAAACGCAAAGCTTTGTGGGGAGATCTGCAGCGTCGGTTCGACGCTGGCTAGTAGGCGAATAGGGAGAGTCGTCAGACGGCGGTCATTCGTATGTAGGATCAATTGATTCTGTAAGAATCCTGCTGGTGCATCTGCCGCCAGCTGCACGGCGATTTTATAGGTGACTTTTCCGGCAGAACGCTGAGCTTCTTCGAATGTGGCTGTGACGAAGTCCACCGGGCTTACGATATTGGTCACTGCCCAGTCGCTACGGCCGACGTAGTTGAGAAGCAACTCCAATTGTCGCGGTTCACCTTCGGGTGTATTTCCAAAGGCCGCTTCACCGGGGCTGAGGACCACGTCGCTGCGAATATAGCCTTTAACATTTAACTGTAATTCTGTAAAAAAAGGTTTGTCGATTGAGACAGTTAGTGTAGCTCCCTTTTGTCCCATGTGACTACCGGTGTTGAACCGAGCTAGAATCGATCCTTTTTCTCCGGCTTTGATGGTTTCTGTCTCCACGATCGCCGTGGTGCATCCGCAACTGGCGCGGACGGCGCGGATGTGAAGATCGCTGGAGAAAGGGTTGAAAAGCTCGAAGCGGTGTTCGGTGTTTGCGGCTCGCGCGACGGTTCCGAAGTCGTGGGACCGCACGGCGGGTGCAATGACTTGATCTAAACTTTGGGCGTGACTAAACGAGATCGACTGCGCCACGATGGCGCAGGAGAGTAAGGCAGAACGCATGTGAAACTCCACGGTGTAGGATATGAACACTATTCAGCTTGGAGAGTTTGCGCGAGAGTTTGGAGCGGACGCGCGAACTAGTTGAACAGTAGAGCGGATGGATACTCAGCAGAGGTATCGTATGCAAAAGGTGATCCAGATTCAAAGAATTGCTCAAGTTGAGCAAAACAAAAAAGTCGACGCGATTCTTTGAGAATTTCCCTGAGAACAAAAAAAAACGGTCAGTTTTGCCTCCGTGGCAAACTGACCGCCTTTTGCTTAACTCCACCAGATCATCATCCGGACGGGTGGAAGGTATTTTACCGGATCGACTGCCTTCAGCTCATTTGCTCCTTCGTAGCGATCGTCAACCCCATCGATTGCGGGCGGTAAAGGATGTTCCCCAGTCCGAATCGACTCCGCTGGGCCAACCTTCGTGATTGGCACAGCGGGTCAAAGTCGAATTGGAGCGTTGGAACTAGCAACCACAGCCGCTGTCACAGCCGCTATCACAGCTGCTGCTGGAGCAACCACAAGCCTTGGCCGATCGGCATTTGCCGAAAATCCGACCGAGGATTCCACCGTTGCCGATGCCGCTACCGATGCCACGACCGCTACCGGCCGAGCAAGGATCACAGCAAACTTCAACAGGAACTTGCTCACAAACTGTCGTTGGAACGCAAACCGTTACTTCGTATGGAACACAAACTGGAACTCGCTTGCAGACCTGAATGGTCTTTTGCTCACATACAGGTACGCAAACCGTGTAAGGAACTTGCTTGCAGACGTTTTCGCAGGTGTAGCTGCAGACGGTGTAAGTCTGTGTCTTGCACTCAGGAACCAATCGGCAAGTTGTATAGCAAACGTCCTTGGTACGTTGTTCGCAAACCCAGTTGCAGGTCTTGTAGCAAACAGTCTTGGTACGGCATTCTGGAACCATGCGGCAAGTTGTGTAGTTCACGGTCTTGCTGCGGCATTCAGGAACCATTGTGCAAGTGGTGTAGGTGCAAGTCTTTTGACGGCACTCAGGAACCATTTTGCAGGTCTTGTAGCAGACGGTCTTGCTACGTGGCTCGCAGACAGTGCTGCAAACGGTGTAGTTGACAGTCTTGCTGCGGCATTCTGAAACCATACGGCAAGTTGTGTAGTTCACGGTCTTGCTACGGCACTCAGGAACCATTTTGCAAACAGTATAAGGAACTGTTTCGGTTACGCAGCTTCGCTCGTAACGTACGCAGTTGATTTCTTTGGTTTCACAAGTTGGAACCCAAACCTTCTTGCAAATGGTCTTTGGTGGGCACTGAATGCACTCGACTCGGCACTCACCTGGGCAATAAACGCATTTGCATTGAGCAGCATCCCAAACCCACGAACCTGGCTCGCGGATCGTTCGTCGCTGAACTGGTCCAGCAACTTCTTCGGTAACTGTATCCCAATGACCACCGTTGACTTGAACTGTCTTGGTGTAATTGACAGGAGTTGTAACCGAGCGAACGACTTCTCGAGTCCGAGTTTCTTGTTGTGGCACCATCACCGTGTAGTTCACGACCTTGCTGTGCTGCTCATGCACAGGGACCATGACGGTGTAGTTGATGACTCGCTGACGAGTTTCCGTGACTGGACGACGAACGGTGTAGTTGATCACCTTTTCGTGTGTCTCGTAAACTGGCACATTGACGGTGTAGTTAATCACTTTGTTGTGAGTCTCATACACAGGCTTCATCACCGTGTAGTTGATCACTTTGCTGTGATTTTCACGTACAGGCGTCATTACGGTGTAGTTCACTTCCTTGGTATGGGTTTCCCATACTGGACGGCGAACGTTGTACGTAATTTGGCGAGTGTGTGTTTCGTGAACTGGCTTCATAACTGTGTAGTTACGAGTCCGAGTTTCGTACACAGGCTTGCGAATGGTCTCGGTGACCGTTCGGAAGCGAGTTTCTGGTTGCATGCGAGTAACATTGACTACCTTGTCTTCGGTAACCGTCTGATACTCGGTGCGTGTGCGTTGTTCGGTACGTTGTTCGTATACCGTTCGTCGCACAGTTTTCATTACAGTGTGTGTTGCTGGAACTTCACATGAGTTCACAACACATCCGCCACAGTCTTGGTAGCTGATCGCTCCACTGTAGGCGGCGTTAGCTTTGCCGGAAACAGCGGCCAACAAAGCCACCAATACCGGTACTACAAACAGCCTTCTCATTCCCGTTCTCCTTGGAAAACACTTTTTACGTATACTGGGTGATCATCTGGTGGGCGCCAGTTCGCCCTGTGGTGTTAAGCAGGCATCCCTTGACGTTGTCCGCTCTTGTCAACACAAATGAGCCTCGACCGACTACTCGCCTCGTTCCTCCCGAAGTTTGGCGATTAGCTAGGGGCTTCCGACAAAGTAAGCTGGACATTTCGCCCAGAGTCTGCTCTTGGCAACAGATTCATCGACAACCTAAGAAAGATGGAACAGGAGATTTGGAAAGCCTTGGAAAACTGGGGCGATTACGGTGACCTTGGGAGCTGTTCCTACCAGATAGCGCGACTGTAACGATTTTTCCGGATATACTGCGGCATATGAGCGACCATTCAAGGCAACCCGGCGACCTTCCCGAACCTCCTGAATCCGGTTGTCCGGTCAACGAGAGTCTAGAGGAAAGTACTACGTCTGTCGGCGGAATAAACGGTGGCATCCCTACTGTTAAATCCGGCGGCATACCCCCTGCAACCGCAAGTCGACTTGGACTTTACCTGCGCGAGTTGCAACATTTTCTAAGATCGGGGACCGAGACGATCAAAAGCAGTTCGCTCGGAAAACGCTTGGGACTATCCGATTCGCAGATTCGTCGGGATCTAGCCCTTTTCGGCGAATTTGGAAAGCGCGGTGTCGGCTACAACGTGGCCGGGCTGGTCGGGGCTCTTCGCCGAGCGTTGGGCACTGACGGCCAATGGAATACAGTCCTCATTGGACTTGGAAACCTCGGCAACGCGCTGGTTCGCTATCGTGGCTTCAGCCAACAAGGTTTTGTACTTCAAGCGATTTTTGAAGCGGACGAAACAAAAATTGGCAAGGAGATCGACGGAGTTCCAATATATAGCATCGATCAACTAGAATCCGTCCTACCGGCACTACAGGTTCAAATGGCGATTCTTGCGGTTCCTGCGGCCGCAGCGCCACCTTTGGCTACCCGGCTTGCCGAAGTTGGAATTTCTGGAATACTGAACTTCGCGCCAGTGAGCTTGTCTAGTATTCCTAACGTAGCCACGGTCGACGTCGATTTGGCGGTCGAATTGCAAAGATTGGCATTCGCGGTTGTCAATTCGAGTCGCTCAAGTTAGATTTATGGGCTACAGGGGTTCGCTCCGCATAAATTCGCCGATCATCAACACAAATTAATGTAGATCCTACTCTTTCGGTGGATCCACACTGCCCGGTGGTGTAATGGTAACACTGCTGATTTTGGTTCAGCCATTCATGGTTCGAGTCCATGCCGGGTAGCTTCGCAAAAGCCTCAGTTCCAGAACTGAGGCTTTTTCTTTAAACCCGCGACGTTCCTTGTGGATGTCGTCCTGCGTTACCCAATCGGAGTCAAACCATGAGTTGGCAACTTTCGCTCTCTCTGCTCTTTGCCGTCGTTTATTCCGCTTCGCTGCCAGCGGCCGAGCCGGTCGAATTGCTCTCTTACAACATTCGATACCTCAACAAGTCAGATGGCGAGGATGTTTGGGGCAAGCGGAGCAGCAAAGTCATTGAGACCATTGCCGCTTCCGACATTGCGGGGTTGCAAGAGGTTGTGAGTGAGCAATTGAGTGACATTCAAACCGCGACCACCGATTTCCAGTGGTACGGCAAGGGTAGGGACGATGGCGACCAAAAAGGGGAAATGACTCCGATCGGCTGGCGCACGGCGTTGTTCACCTGTGAAGAGCAGGGCACATTCTGGCTGAGCGAACATCCAGACATCGTTGGGGTAAAGGGGTGGGACGCAGCGCTTCCAAGGGTTGCAAGCTGGGTCAAACTGCAGCGCAAAACTGACGGTGCAATGATCCTGGTTGTGAACACACACTTTGATCACGTCGGCAGGGAGGCTCGTCGCAATTCAGCTCGTCTATTGCGTTCGTGGATTGCGACCCACCGAGGCGAGCTTCCAGCGGTTTTGCTTGGGGATCTCAACGCTGAATTGCAAGACGCTCCGCTCGTCGAATTGCTTGACGTTGCCAAACAAGAGGGTGTCGAACCGCTGGTCGATACCCGCACGACAACCGCCACGGAGCCGGTTGGTCCCAACAGCACATGGAACGGATTCCGAGAGATTGCTGACGGACGACGCATCGACCATGTCCTGTTCGCCGGCAAGATCGAAGTCACCAAATATGAAACGCTAAATCCAAAGACGGAGGCTGGTCGGTTTGCGAGCGATCATCTGCCGATCATGGTTACCATGAATTGGTAAGCCAATCGTCAATGGTGGCGGCGAAGATACACTCTCAGCGATTGTATCTTCAGAGATGTATCTTGAGTAACGGGCCTCAAGCGGCTCGTTCGAAGGTGCTGATCAATGTGCCGAGGACTTGCGTGCCGGCTCGTTCGTGCCAAGCGATGTGTTGTAGGATCCAATCTGAAGAAGCGCACGAATCCGGACCGAGCACAACGTAACAGCCATCGCACAATCGTCCCACGGAGCGGCTGGGCGCCAGATGCATTGCGCCCAGATCGATGAGTATAACGCCAAACTCCCGTTTCCATTCTGGCAGCCACCTGGACAATTGGTCAAGCGTCCAAGACTCTTTTGGGGCGAAGGGCATTGGGATTTCGACAATGGACCATCTACCTAGTGGAGACGAGGAAATGGTAGGCAGCTGTTCATCGCGATTCCCAAATCGTACCGATAAGTTTGCCTGTTCCACGTCCAGGCGTACAACCAAGAGGTGCAGGTCAGGAGCTGCGGCGTTGAGACCGTTTGACAATTGCTTAGCCAGCGCATCGGTGACCCGTCGGTCGGATCCTTGGCGACTACCACCAACAAGTCCTATCGTTGTGCACTTTGCCGATCTTGCGTCGCAACAAATCGACGCAACCCACTGCTCCAAACCTAACAAACTTTGAGAACCGTTCTCAGATGGCATCTTCACTCTCATGGTTCGAGTTTTGCTGAATGGCTACTTGCGTAGCTTGGCAAAAAGCTGATTGTAAGGAGAGGTTTTGATCGTCTGTTTTTCCGCAGGAACTTGATCCGTCAATTTCGAACTTACGGGTAAGTCCTCCTCGATAATCAGCAAATCACGATCGTCATCATAGTCCACGGCATCTCCGCTGAAGATTGAGCGACGCTCGGAATCCTGTGGACGGTGAAGCATATAGATCTCGGCATTATCGCCCGAGCGGATCGAGTCGTTTGGTATTCCTTTGGAAACAGGTGCATCAAGTGAAATTTGCTCAACGCTATAGGGCTCGACGGAGAACGCAGAGAAATTCAGCTGTGAAACTAGATCTTCAATATCGCTGGCGATCTGCAGCGTGTTTTGGTCGTCGATGGCCGTCGTATCAACTTGCCAAGATTGATTGAGAGCTTCAAGTTGGTTGGTTTCCAGCTCGGCGACAACTTGTTCAACCGTCGAGGATTCTGCCTGGGAAGCGATGATGGCATCTGCATAGGCTTGGATGCGCGCTACATAGTCAGCGACTTCGGACTCAAGCTGTTGCTCGGACTCAGGTCGAGCGGCTGTGATTGTGTCGGTTGCATTATTTTTCGCTACAAGTTCCTGACCGTCCAAATCCTGACCGTTCAATTCGTTCCCCGACGAGCTCTCGCTGGAGTCGAGTTCGAGTTCAGGTAGCGGTTCAGCAAATCCGCCCACGCCAAGAACTTCTGGTTCTAAGTTAACGGAGGATGGAATGTTCACTTGCGCTACTGGTTCCCGTTTAGCCCTGTTTTCGACAGACTGTCGCAATCGCACTTGGTCAGCCGTGACGGGAACAGAGACTTCTTCATCAAAGTCATCGCCAAAAATATTTTCACTGAAGCTTGGCAACTGCGGGTTATCGCGCGTTTCGACTTGATCCACGTCGTCGACATCAAGTTCTTCCAACCTCAAAAGCGGTGGTGTGGTCGGTTCAACCAACTCATCAGCGACTTCAAGTGGTGGGTCATTTTCCCAGACGCCCATCGAGTCGTATTGCGTTTGTTCGTCTTCGAGAGCGAGCAATTCAACATCGGTGGGGCGGCCAGCAAAGAAGTCTTCCGCGACAGATTGGGGCGGCGACAGGGTAAATGCGATGCTGGCATCAAACAACTCTTCCGACGGCGTGATGATCTCGTCGGTTGATTCGTTCAGAACCACAACCATTGGCGAATCAGGTGCAATGTCTTGCTCGACCTCTTCATCCGCGGTTCCTTCCACAGATTCATCAAATGTTTCTTCGAATTCGCTGTCTTCAGTGGGAAGACAAAAGGCAGAAAAGAAGTTGGTTGCGCTCGAATCGGGAATGGAGTTGACGAGTTCATTCGATTCCAGTTCCATTGAATCATCGGCGATCTGCTCAATGGTCGGCAAATCCTCGAGCGTTCCAAATTCGATGGAGTGCGTTTGCGTGTTCTCAGCCCGTGAGCGGGAATCGGTGCCCTGGTGCCATGGCGTAGGCAGTTGTTGCAGCTCCGACCAGGCCTCTTCGACCAGAGAAGATGAAATGGGGCGTTGGTTATTGTTGATGGCCAGCATGAGTGCGTGATCCATGATCTGATTGGCCAGTCGGGGCACTCCTTCGCTGGCGGCATACAGCGCTTCGAGCCCTTCGTTGGTGATGATCTCATTGGCTGATACACCAGCAACCGACAATTGGTGGCGAACGAATTCGACGGTATCGCGACGATTCATCGGCTGCAAATAACATCGCGCGGCCAGGCGTTGATTGAAGGAGTCCATGAGTGGACCCGTGAATGTGTCTTCAAGCCGCATGTTGCCGATCAAGACCAGACGGCTGCGAGGTTGATTATTGCGCGTGAAGTTGCTGATCAGGCGTAATTCATCGAGCAACTTGGCGGGCAATGTGTGCGCTTCGTCGATAATCAACAGGACTCCATCGGGTGCTCGGCCACTCGATGGCTCCAAGCGATCTAAAATCGAAAGTCTCAGTTCTCCCTCGGTCAAGTTGCGATAAGGCAGGTTCAGCTCGAACAAGATGTTTTGCAACAATGCTTGGCGACTGCACAGGCGGGCGGAATGCAAGCACACGACGTCCAATCGCTCGGCCACATCTTTGGCGATTAACTCGGCTAAAAGACTCTTACCGAGTCCAGCTCCACCGAGTACCATCACTGGACCCTCGGCGCGAAGAACGGCTCTCACGACCGTTTGTCGAGCAGATTCGATGCTGTTATGCGCGAAGTAAAAGTTGGAATCGGGTGTCGCGCGGAACGGACGAATGGACGACTGATAAAGTTCTTGGTACATGGCTGCTCTGACGGTCAAAAACTTAGGTTACTTGAGAAACGTAAACTACTTCAAACTCGGACTCAGCGATACTTCCGCCGATTCGATGCATTAAGGCATCCCTACAATTAAACGCCCCAGGGCCGCTAGAGGACTTTCTAGAAGTACGGTTCGCCACAGCGGATCGGAAGCTAAACGAACGAGTATCACGACGATCCAGAATCCAACACATGCTTCGCTAACGGTTGTCAGATTGCGTGCCAAGCGGCGGCCGGTCGTGTTCACACCAGTGCTTGCCCGTTCCATCCAATCGTCATTTCCACCGCGCACATCTGCTATTTCTAATTTGCCGACGGCAGGAACCCCAACGTGTCCAAGCTGCCTTGCGACCGCTTCAGGGTCATGTACGCCACCGGACTGCATGCGATGTTGCAGCCAACCGGCGGACGCGCCTGAAGCCAGTCCGACGATCAGTATGCTCGCGGCCATCCAGCCAGGAATTGTGGTAGGAGTTGCAACCAATTGAATGGCTCCAGAAAGTCGAACGTCACCAGATGATTGCTGGATCTGGCGTTGCCACGCAAGCTCAAAATCCGAGACCTTTTGACGGGCGGTCGTGACTTGTGCTATCAAAGCGTCGGCGACTTCTTCCGATCGAACCGGAGGGTTGTCAGCTTGGGAATTGAACTGATTGTTTGCATCGTCGTCTGCATTTGACAACCGAAACGTGGACAGTGTTGCATCCAAGTCTTCGTCGCCATCAGTGGATGGATTCGTCGCGCTGGCCAATTGAAAAGTGCGACCGTCGGTGGAGTCGGATGCAGCAATCGTTTTGTTGAGGAACTGCTGTTGAGCCGCATAGTGTTCGGCGACTTGGAGTTCCCAGCGCGCTTGTCTGAGCTGTTTTCCAATATCGGAGTGTTCGTCGGAGATTGATTTTCCGCGAGAAGTTGCTTCAAACCAATCACTGTATGCCGCTTCGTCACATCGTTGTGGCCACTTGGACTTGACTTCCACCAAGACCAAATGCTTGTCGATCGGGGAGTTGAGTGTGGAAAGTCCATCTCCCTGTGTGCGGTCCAGAATCTTGACATTTACAACGGTGGCACCAACTTGAGGGCTTTGGCTATTGCCTGTCTCCCCCGCCACTTGTACGGATGTTACGGTCTTTTGATTTTCAAGCTGCGCTAAACGGGTCTCAGAAATAACTGCCTGTGAAACTACGTGGTAGGTAACATCCACCGGTGGAACAATATTGAGCACCGTTATTAAGACAGCTAATGCAAAGACGATCCCACACCACGTCGCGCGACGCATCATTAGATGCGACTCGACAGCAAAGTCCTGGCGCCCAGACTCGGCTACTCGATTCGGATTGACCACTCTTTAGCCCTCCTTGGCATTTCACGCAAAATAGTTGTCCATCGCTTAAAACGATCGACAAGGACTCGCTGTTCGGTATCGTCCGTATTTCCGTTAAAGATTGACATAAAGTGAAAAGTCTTCAACGTCTGACCGATAACCGTCGCCTATTTCCACCAGATATCCTATATACTGCCGTAATGGCATCTTCATATCCAATTCGGTACCCGCTGATCAAGGTCTGTGGTGTCACGCGTCTGCAAGATGTTGATGCACTTGCCGCAGCGGGTGTGAATGCAGTGGGCCTGAATTTCGTGAGTCGAAGTCCACGTTGCATCTCGATCGAAACCGCTCGGCTACTGCTTGAACGCGCCGCCAAATACGGAATGTCGCGAGTGGCGGTAGTCATGGACCCCTCGGTGGAAGAATTGACGGAATTGCTCCGCGAGTTGCATTTCGACTACCTCCAATTACACGGCTGCGAATCTCCGGAATTGCTCGATCAACTCGATTGGTCTGCGATTCAAGTTCCATTGGGAATCATCAAGGCAGTTGCATGGAGTGGTCGGTCCGAAGAGCATGAACTTGTCGTTCGCTGGGCTTCAGCCCCAATCTCGCTGCAGTCTCCCAAGCTGGAAGCGTTCCTGGTGGATGCTTACGCACCCGAACTAGGCGGCGGAACCGGCCGTATCGCCCGCTGGGATCTGCTAATGCCAAGACCTTCGATTTTCGAACGGTATCCACTGATCTTGGCTGGTGGCCTGGTACCCGACAATGTGGCCAAAGCGATTGAGAACGTTTTGCCCGAAGGAGTGGACACTGCCAGTGGAGTTGAGGCATCTCCAGGAATCAAGGCCACTGAATTCGTCACACAATTCGGTCAGCGCGCCCTCGAAGCTTTTGCAGTTCGGTATCGCTGAGGTCTGACGCGCAACTTCCCCTCCCCCCTGCAAAAAGAGATGGGTAGCGATTAAAACAAAGGTGGTTCCCCACCATCGTTCTCAACTTTCTACCCAGCAGCAACCATCGATGCCAAAGATTCAGCCCTTTCGCGGACTACGCTATAACTTGGCACAAGTCGGTTCACTTAGCAAAGTCATCGCGCCACCCTATGACGTCGTTGATGGCGCGCTTCAGCAAGAGTTGTATAGCAATTCGCCCTTTAATTTCATCCGCTTGGAGCTGACCAAGCCTGAGCAAGACGATCCAGACCCAACTGCGATTTATAGCCGTGCGGCAACCCTTTTTCGTCAATGGATCCGCGACGGCGTGTTGCAGCGTGAGCCTGATCCAGCGATCTATGTATATCACCAGATTTTCGACTATGCAGGACGCACTTACACTCGTCGGGGGCTGATGGCCCGCGTGCGTCTCGTGCGTTTTGGTGAGGGCAACATCTATCCGCACGAGCAAACTCATGCAAAAGCCAAAGACGATCGCCTTCGTCTGACTCGAGCCTGTCAGGCGAATTTGAGCCAGATTTTCGGCCTTTACCCCGACCCGACCAACGAAGCGCAAAACTTGCTCGAATCGCACGTAGCGGGAACTGCTGGGCTGGAAGCAGTTGACCATTTGGGGGTGACTCATCGAATGTGGCCGGTGACGTCCCAAGACTTGATCGCCAAGGTTAGCACGCTGCTCGAAGAAAAACCGATGTTTGTGGCGGATGGCCACCATCGCTACGAAACGGCCTGCAATTACCGAGATGAATTGGCGGCCGCCGCAGGGGGAACGCTGCCCGAAGAGCATCCGGCTCAATTCGTGCTTTCTATGGTCATGAGCATGGATGATCCCGGGCTCGTTGTCCTCCCGACCCATCGCTTGTTCCCAGGGATTACGGCGTTGGACTCCGCTGAACTGTGCGCGAAGATCGGCGATGCGTTCGACTGTGAGCCAGCGGGAGAGGGACCGGATGCGGCCCGCGACGTCTGGAAACAGATCGCAGAATTGAACGATCAAGGAGCGTTTGGGTTTTATACCAGCCGAGACCAACGCTGGACGCTGGTAACAGCCAATCAACAAACCACGGCTCGCATGGCACAAGCAGCCGCAGAGCAGAGCGACGATTGGCGTAGTTTGGGGGTTGCCATGCTGCATGCGTTAATCATTGATGACCTGCTTGGCATGAAGGGGCATCCCAAACCAACTTACGTGCACCTAATCGACGAGGTAGTCCAGGGACTCAAGGGCCAGCTTGAAGGTGGACTTGACTATGCACTGGCGGCGCTCGTTATGCCGGCTTCCGTGGATGATGTTCGGAAAGTAAGTCTCCACCAGGAGCGGATGCCTGCCAAAAGTACTTACTTCTATCCAAAATTGCTAAGTGGCCTTGTGGTCAATCCACTCGATTGCAGCTAGTATCCACGACCCCACGCTCGAGCTTTTTAAGGCTTTAGCGTGGACGAGTGTCGAACGATTGTCCTCAATAATGTGCTCAATCGTTCTCTCGATTTCATCCCAAGCAATTGGGGACAATTGCTCTACACTGGCGAACGACTGCTCAATCGTTCTCTCGATCTCATGCTAAGCAATTGGGTACAATTGCTCTACACTGGCGAACGATTGTGCTCAATAAACCCTGTAAAGCTGTCATTAGGCTCCCGGGTAACATAGAGGTAGTCCTCTAGCTTACACGAAGGAGCCGATCATGTTGTCTGATATTGTAGAACAGTTTGCCAAGGGCGCTCCAGTGGCGACTATGTTCCGAGCTATCTATTCGCGAATTCTGTCGGATGAATCGATCGATCGCATTTTTGTGGAAAA
>JBGSUV010000078.1:0-6014 GCA_041753315.1 Pirellulaceae bacterium
ATAGCATGGTTGCCTTCTTCGAGAGCATTGAGCATTACGCAAAAACCTCGCCACGCGCGCGTGGGCAGGATCGTAGCTGCACGCTGAGTGCTCTGCGTTGTTCTAAGCTGAGTCCTCACGCCGCTTTACGTGAAACAGCTCCACAGAAGGACGCTCAATTGGGGTCTTGTTCCAGAGATCCGATAGGGTATGCGGGTGGACTATCGCTCTTTCAGTACTTAACTTCTAGTCCTATCGATAAGTTAGACCCGAGTGGCCTTTGTGAAATCGACCCACTTGGTCGGCTGCATTGTAAGCCACCCAAACCGAAATTGAAGCCTGGACCGCCGTCAACCCAAGTCCCCCCTACTATGCCTGGCGCACCGCCAGCCGCACCCGTTTGTGTCCATAATACTCCGGGAAAAAAGCGGTGTTATTTTCCCATGGAATCTGGCGACGAAATTGATGACAGATTTTGTCAGGAATATGGGACTGGAGTCACGTGTATTCAACGAGAAAGAAAGGTCTACAGAGCTACTCCTGAGGGTAAGCGGGAAATCCTAGATACCATAAGATCGCAAGGTTGTTGCGAGATTATCTTTGCTGGACATCAGGGAGGGTCCGCTAATCTCGGTGGTATATGCTCGAAATCACCAGAAATCACACCGTTGTTTCCAGACGCAGCATTTGAGTTAGAAATCGCCGCGATAGTGGCGAAAAATTGCAAAGGCCAATGCGACGTTTTTCAATATAGTTGCGGTGGGTCAAATCCAGACGATGGTTCGCAAGCACGCGAAATACAGCAAGGAATCGCTGATAGATTGGGCTGCACGTTTTGGGCGTCAAAACGCGGGCAAGATTACGAGATGGTACCTAAGGAGAACAGAAAGCCCGGTGGGGGAAACTGTGGCTATTCAATAGACCCGGATGACTGGAGAGTCGCGCCTGACATGGATAAACCCTCGTGGGCTATCTGTTCCCCATGGCCAATGCAACCGTTTCACCCTCGATCAAAATAACCTCGCTGGAGAGCTAACGAATGACGATTGCCACAAGCTTCGTACGAATATCCACGTTTTGCTTTGCCGTAATGTCAATGCAAACACTGACAATCGGTGAACAGATCGTATTTACCGAAGGGGATGCGTCTTTCGTGACTCTTGTGGCGGCGGACTCCACGTTCTTCACAGACGAATTGGCTATAAGAGCGAACGCAGGGTTTGGTTGCTATGTCATTCCGGACATCAAGTCTGCAATGCTAAGCTTGCGCAACGTCCCAAGTGTACAGGTCGAATCAGCTAGGGAAAAAGCACGCGATCTGATTGACGGCGATAGCGTTAACGCTCATGTCATTATGGCAATCTGTGACGCAAAGTTCGACTTCGCGACAACTTGGTTGGGAGTTCCATACAATCCCAAGAAATTCAGACTGAGTAATAAGCTGACGCCAAGTGAACTTGCAGCGAATTGTTTTGGTCCACGCGGAGCCGCAACACTCGCGTCCAAAGATGCTGAGTTTGTGCCTTCACTCCCAGTCGTAGCGATGAGCGATACGTTATTCGAAATCTCAGGCGATGTAAGTATCGCATTTTTTACTTTTGACCATGCATTTCTTCAGGGTGAGCGACATGTCATTGATCGAGATGGATCTCGTCGCACTGTTCGGTTTGACTTCAAGCCCGAGTATCGGGTTGGCTTTGAGGAGGGTGATGCGTTTTTTGTCGCGAAAGCAGCCTCATTGCTTTCAGCACCACAGGGACCTGTGGAGTTGGACTACTATGTCCACAGACGTTTCAATAGGAATGGGGTTTTTGCGAAAGGCTCCAGGGAAATGAAAATATCAGCCCGAGAAGAAGAGTACGCAGCCTTGGAACTACCATTACACGCACACGGAAGTCGCTTGCTAATTGAGAATATCCCTCGAAAACTGCAGATCAAACTGAATCAGTTATTGCCGGAGATTCCGAGAACGAGTGTTTGGTACGTATTCGTTACAGATATAAATTACAATGCCGTTCAACATGACGTCGGAAAACGGTACAATAGGATACCGTTCGAGATGAAAATGAGGCCAGTTAACTTCGAATACGAGGACTGCACTAGTTGTGTAGAATCGCATCCAGTAGGATTGCCCGATGACCCGTGGCCACCATCTTTACGGGTTACGTGGAAGGATGACTTAGCAGTTTGCGATATGAAAACTCTCAAGCTTGTCATTGCGGAGAATTTGGATCGGTTCGAACTAAGTTCAAACCCCGAGCGCGCTGAGTATCATTTCCAGGTAACCCAAAACGCGATTCAGAAATGGTCTTGGGGTAAGCTAATTGAGGAGCACTCAATCGACTGAGTTCAAGAAATGCCTGTTCAAAACGATAACTGACGATTCCTACATACGTCCTGCGGACACAGAACTTCCACCCTGAATGATTTGAACGGGAATTTACTAAGACGTTTGATACGCCTATCTGAACACGCCACTGCTCTGTAACGCCTCAGGCAGCAGGTAGTTGAACTGCAGGACGAGCGGATTCGTGAGAATCAGAGCTGAGTGGAGAGTGAAAACGACTTCGAATAGGGTCGATTTCTGACAACGGTCGATACAACGCACTGGACGCGATGGATCGTATCTGAGTTTGGAGTGGTTGGTGGTGGTGGGACTAGGCTGCATTTCGACTGGCCTGTCCGGTTGAAGTGGGTGGTGGAATGCCGGTGATATGCCCTTTGGCGTTCTTCTTCGGCAACGGCTCGGAGTATTTGCGTTCGAGCAGTGCCTCCAGCGCGATGAGCTCCATCGGTTCATAGAGGCCTTTGCCAAACAAATCGCGCACGATGGGAGGGAGCTCAAGTAGCACCAACCAGCCACTTCGCAATTGGATAAATAGACTGGCTAACAACTCGAGCCGCAGCTCGGGCAGGAGGTTTTTTGATCGAAACTGACGGCATCGCTCAAGGCGAGGTGCAGCGCCACAGTCTATCCCATGCGCTCAGCGAATTACACAGGGTTGCGCTCGGCAGGAAGCGCTCAGTGCTCAGCTTCGCTCCATCCTGGCTGGCATAGGTCCGCGCCGATGGGGCTTGGGGATTGTGTTGCCATTTCTTGGCGTTGCTAGAATAACGCATAATGCGGTACACGTTGTCCGAGGGTGAGATTGCTGTACTAAGCCGTTGGGAGCTTATTCTATGCGTCTAGGAATTAAGCCGATTGTCGACTTTGCGTTCAAAAAGATCTTTGGCTCGCCGCAGAATTCGGCCGCCTTAATCGGTCTACTCAACGCCATTCTGGACCTGCCGCGGCCCATCGTGTCGGTCGAGGTGCTCAATCCGTTCAACTACCAAGAGTTTGCTGAAAGCAAGTTGATTGTGCTCGACGTGCGATGCCGCGACGATACGGGTCGCTGGCTGAACGTCGAAATGCAAGTTTCAGCCTACGCGGGGCTGATCGAACGCTTGGTGTACTACGCGTGCAGCATGTACGTCGACCAACTGAGCAAGGGAGGTAGCTACGCGTCGGCTGCGCCCGCAATCTCGATCTGTTTGCTCAATCGGCTACTTTTTTCGCAGACCGTCCAGGCTCATCATCGTTTCCAGATGATGGATCGGGAGAGTGGGCGTGAGTTGACTAAGGCGATCGAAGTACACACGATCGAGTTGACGAAGTACAATTTAAACGAGGCGGCCATTTCGCAAGCGAGCAAGTTGGAGCAATGGGCTTTCTTGCTGCTGCATGCACAGGACTACGAAGTCGACGTGTTGAAGCGATTACTGCCTGCCATCGAGTTCGAACCAGCCATTGACACTTTAGCGATCATTTCCGCCAAGACGGAGGATAAACAAATGTACGACCAACGTGAGAAAGCGCAGCGCGACTACGAATGGGCCCTGTCAAGCGTTCGCGAAGAGGGGGAGCAGATTGGGCTGGAGAAGGGGGGAATTGATCGGCATGATTCTTGCGCTTCAAGACGTGTTGGGAGACGTGCCTAACGAGAAGGCCGAGTTGAAATCCCGTAGCCTAGAGACGCTGGCCACACAGCTTGCCGAATTGCGACGGCGCATCCGCGATCGCCAAGCCTGAGCGGCGACGGAAATCGTATCACTGCTTTTTCTCATCGAAAACGATTCATTTGATTTAGCATTGCTTGTTCCGGGGGCTCCGCTGTCTTTGCCTTGGAACGCACTTCCCAGAGGATCTGCCATTGCAATGGTCGGCATGGTCGCCTTCGCCGAAAATACCGAAAGTTACGCAAAAACCTCGTCACGCGCGCGTGGGCAGGATCGTAGCTACACGCTAAGTGCTCTGCGTTGTTCTAAGATGAGCCCTCAAGCCGCTTTACGTGAAACAGCTTCACAGAAGTGCACTCAGTTGGGGGCTTGTTCCAGAGACCCCATAGGGTATGCGGGTGGACTATCGCTCTTTCAGTACTTAACTTCTAGTCCTATCGATAAGTTAGACCCGAGTGGCCTTTGTGAAATCGACCCACTTGGTCGGCTGCATTGTAAGCCACTCAAACCAACCCCTGGTAAGGGAAATAATAAAAGGCGCCCATGGGGTGTTGGCTATTTCATATGTGCGGGTTGCACTCCAAAAGAGGACCGATTGTCTCCTATTCCCAATGTACGCAATCCCACTACGAATCCAATCGCAGGAATCGGGCCCGGCGCAAATGAGCATGAAATCTATCCATTTCCGATGAATCCACCAACTGCTGTCGGAACAGGAGCTCAATGTGATGTTGAATCGCGTCTCGAAGTGCGTCGCTGTTGCTTTGGCTGTCGGTGTTCTGCTTGCATTGACTTTGGCTGGTTTGAGATGTTCGGAGCTCATCTTATTTGCACGTAACAGGGATAGCGGCCTTCAATTTATCGAAACACTTCGTGACAGACGTCCAGCCGATATCAGTACTAACACATGGAACAATGCCTTGACATGGACAAAGACAGCGTACAGTAACGTGTTCTTTTCTTGTGATAGCGTTTCGAGCGTTGATATCGTCGACTTTAATCGAGAGGCAAGAAGTAAGTTTACTGCCAAAGCTGACCTGCAATCCTTCGACTGGGCCTGGGAGCGATTAGCACGTTCAAGTCCATTCGGAGAGGAATATACTGGGAAATTTAAACATGAATATTTTGAATCTACAGGACGGAATCTTGGAAGTGCACAAACGCGAGAAACAGGCGAATCTATCAAAGAGCCTAGACGCAAAAATGATGAAGCCAAATGAGTTGAGGCAAAAATAGTTACCGTTCAAAATGATAACTGATGATCCCTGCATACGCCCTGCGGACACAGAACTTCCACCCTGAATGATTTGAACGGGAATTTACTAAGACGTTTGATACGCCTATCTGAACATGTCACTGATCTGTGACGCCTTAGGCAGCAGGTAGTTGACCTGCAAGGCGAGCGGATTCGCGAGAATCAGAACAGAGTGGTGAGTGAAAACGACTTCGAATAGGGTCGTTTTCTGATATCGGTCAATACAAGGACCTGGACGCGATTGTTCGCATCTGAATTTTGAGTGGTCGTTGGTGGCGGGACTAGGCTGCATTTTGACTGGCCTGTCCGGTTGAAGTGGGTGGTGGAATGCCGGTGATGTGGTTCTTTTTGGCATTCTTCTTTGGCAGTGGCTCGGAGTACTTGCGCTCGAGCAGTGCCTCCAAAGCGATGAGTTCCATCGGTTCATAGAGACCTTTGCCAAACAGATCGCGCACGATGGGAGGGAGCTCAAGTAGCTCCAACCAGCTACTTCGCAATTGGATAACTAGGCTGGCTAACAACTCGAGCCGCAGTTAGGGCACGAGGTCCTTTAATCGAAACTCGATGGTGCATACACAACCAAACAATCAGCGGGTACCAACCAAGTCTATACTAAACAGTTGCGTAGCAACGACATTTGATAGCCTGGGGTGGAGCGAGAACGAGTTTCAGACGAGTTCGGAAGCGGAACCCCAGGTCGAACGTTCCAGCGCAACAGTGACCGAGCGTTGGTCTATCCAACCCTCAGTCGCGTTTCGAGGTCGCAACAGTTGGGTGATGG
>JBGSUV010000079.1:0-138726 GCA_041753315.1 Pirellulaceae bacterium
TCGCACCTGGCAAGAGTGGAGTGACGCCTGAGGAAACTCCGTCGATTCTCGAGCGTTTGAAGATCTCGCGTGAAATCTGGCTCGAGTTGATGACTGATTTCGACAAGATCTTTTCGCATGCTGCTGGGCGGCCTGAAACGCATGACAGCAGTGCAACTCCATCCAACGGCCGCTACTACATGTCGTGCAGCTCACGCGAGTTGTTGGCTGAGGCAGCGACATTGGCTTAAGGCACATTGGGCTGCGAAGTGGCTGAACGGATTCAATGCCACCAAGCTGCTCGATCGTCCGTTGCGGACTACCTAGGTTCACAATCCAAATGCAGCCAATGCGTTAGACCATTCAGATGGGTTCGGACAGCATCTGCTTGTTAATTTAGGTGGGTCAACTTCGTAAAATTTCTCGGCCATTCTGGCTGACATGGTTCGCTGCTGCGCGCTGCTCTAAACTTTTTCATGAGAGAGCAATTTCTCAATTCTTCCGTCGACCATTTCGGGCAGAACACAAGTGTGACTGGTCCAAAATGCCAACAAAATCGTCACTCGCCGTCCTTTCTACCGGGGTGTGTCCCCAAGAAAACAGGGACAGAGCGCATTCGCTTGGGGATTGTCCCCAGGGGAACAGCACTTAGGGACATTCCCATAGCAAGCGGCCATTTCGTGATTGATAGGGGGACACTCCCAGGACTTGGTCGGATTGGGCTTCAGCTGCTTTGCCTCTATCTGTCGAGTCCTGCGGAATTTGCCGTTGTGATACAATTGCCTGCGAAGCTCGTCCGAATCGAGCGGCATTCCACCGGCCTGATCGCTCTGGCAGTTCTTTTGAGGTCCACAAGCATGAATCGACTCAATTCTGAACCAGTTCATTACGGGACGCCCGCAGCCTGGCTGCTCGTAATTCTGCTTACTTCCGCCGCCGACTTGGCACTTGCCGATGAATGGCCTCAGTGGATGGGGCCGAATCGTGATAACCGTTGGACAGAACAAAACATCCTGGAGTCATTTCCGCCGGCCGGACCTGAAGTCCTGTGGCGCACACCGGTGGCTGGTGGGTACGCTGGCCCCGCCGTCGCTCAAGGAAAGGTGTTCATCGCCGACTTTGTCACAGGCTCCGATGTGAAGATTGCCAATTTCGAGCGAGAAGCTTCCAAGGGAACCGAACGAGTCATCTGCTTGGATTCCAAAAGCGGCGAACAAATCTGGACGTATGAATATCCGGTTGAATACGCCATCTCCTACCCCGCCGGACCCCGTTGCACGCCAGTCGTCGAAAAGGACCGCGTCTACACGCTCGGTGCCGAAGGACAATTGGCCTGCCTAAACATCGATGCGGGAAATGTCATTTGGGAATGCAATCTCAAAAAAACCTATAACACCTCCGCGGCACTCTGGGGATACGCCAGTCATCCACTGATCGACGGGGACAAACTGCTGTGTATTGTCGGCGGAGAAGGAAGCCATGCCGTCGCCTTCAACAAACTGACCGGCAAAGAGTTGTGGCGGTACGGCACGGCTCCCGAACAGGGATATTCCCCACCGAAGATTATCACCGCGGCCGGACGTCGACAACTGATTCTGATGAGTCCCGCCAAGGTGGCCGCCGTCGATCCAGAAACGGGCGATGAACTATGGACTGCAGATTATGAAGCAACGAGCGGGTCCATCATCATGACTCCGGTGCAGTTTGATGACTACTTGTATGTCGGCGGTTACTCGAACCGCAACTTGCTGCTGAAGTTAGATCAAGATAAACCAGGTGCAACCACCGTCTTTCGAGACAAGGCCAAGGCGGGCATTAGTCCGGTCAACGTCCAGCCGTTCCAGTCTGACAATATCCTCTACGGTATGAATCAGACTGGTGCACTCATGGCGGTCGAATTGCCAAGTGGCGAAAGACTGTGGGAAACTGGCCAACCTTTGGGTGAACGACCGGTTGGAAATGGGACATTGTTCATCGTACAGCACCAGGATCGCTTCTTTTTGTTTGCCGAAACGGGCGAATTGATCATCGCTGAATTGTCCCGCGAAGGATTCAAGGAACTTGATCGCGCCAAGCTGATCGAACCGACGAACAACGCGTTTGGCAGACAGGTGGTATGGAGTGCACCCGCCTTTGCCGAGGGATGCATATTCGTCCGCAATGATGAGGAATGTGTGTGCGTGAGCTTGCGCAAATAGTCGGTTATGCTGAACCATTGGTTGCTGCAACTAACCAACACAACAGCGAGAAGACCTTTCAGCACATTACTAACCCGGATGTGCAAGAATGAACTTGGTCAGCGATCGCGCCCGCGGCGGATCGCCACGGAGCCTCTAGCATCGGGTAGTGGCTTTGTCCGCCAAGTGCGGATGCGCGGTTACGCTCTGCGCCGAACTTGCTCCGAGTCGGCAGCCGTTAGATGTTCGCGCAAGGTTCTGAGTTCGAATTCCTGCAATACCTCCGCAACTTTCACTTCTGCATCTCGACTTTCGATGATCGACCACTCTTCTTCGCCGTGGGAATAAATTCGGATTCTGCTGCCATATTTGGCAAGTATCTCAGGGAAGCGTTGAACGTAGGGCCAAGTGTGCAGAAAGGCTTTTTCGAGGTTCACTCTGGCGATTGTCCATGGGTGCCAGCGGTTGGTAGCTGACAATTCCGCGCCATCAATATCGCAAATGCGACTGGTGTCTTTGGCCGTGCTGGAGACGATGCAATATTGATTTTGCCAAGCTCTGGCCGCGACCATCTTTCCACCAGCAAAAGCCGATGGCCAAAACACAACCTCAGCTCCTTTCTCCTTCAGAGTTTTCCAGCCCGCATCCCATTGGATATCGAAGCAGATTTGAGCGCCGACTTTCCCAAAATCGGTATCAAACACGGGGACATCCAACGGACCAGGGCAAACCTCCGCATTCATTTCATCGGTCGTCGTATGGCACTTTCGATACTCGCCGACGTAACCGCCTTGCCGATCGATAAAGATCGCGGAATTGTAGAAGCGATTTCCATCCCGAGTATGGATAGGGCAGACGACGTAGCACCGATGTCGTGCGGCAAACTCGGCGAAGCGAGCCGCAAGGCCTCCAAGTCGCTCGGCGGCTTCAGCTTCTACAGGGATATTGCTGGAAACGTTCATTCGATTGAAGGTTTCCGGCAAGCATATGCAATCAGGCTGGGAAGGTACAATTGCTTCCATGATGCTCAGTACGCGTGAAACCATTTGTTCTGAATTGGAAGCGCTGATGCCCTGTAGCGAAAGTGTCGCCAATCGCACTTCGCGTGGTAATTTCCCAGCGTTATCGGTGGTAGAAGCACACGCATCGGAATATGGGCTCGCTGCAAAAGTGACTCCGGCACCAGCCAGGGCAGCTTGTCTAAAAAAGTTGCGACGCGGTTCGGTCATGGCAGACCTCGGGGGGAGAGAGTTTTGCACCTAGAGACGTCTGATCGTACTGTTGTAGCAGTATCGTGGTTGTTATGCAAAATGACCGCAATCTCTGCGAGATGTCAAGAAGTCTTGCCGCAATGGCCAAATAACATGGGCTGCTGGCGATGTGGCCACGGATGTAGCCAAAAAGTGAACTGCGGCCGAATTGCTTTCGAATAAGAAGTATCGCAGATAGCAGAGTTCGACTACTAAAATCGAGATTCTCCGAATTAACGCGTGATCGAGACCGGCGATTAGAGAGACTTGCAGAAAAACCCAAGTTTTGAGAAAGTCTGAATAACACCGTTTGCGAGAACTGTACCGATTAAATGGACGCTGACTGGAGATTCACTCCAATTTTTTGTTTTTTTGCGGTCGCAGTTCAAAATCTTTGAAGTCTGCCTAAGTTGCGGGTATGTTTGAGGCGTCTAGTTTCCTCGGCAATGGTCAGCAAAGAACGATGGCAAAACCTCTAATTTTCCAGTTGGGTGATCAGGCGATCTCCCTTAACCTGAACAAGGTTGACCGCAGCAAGTTATATGGATTCAAGGAACTTGAAGTTGTCGACGAACGTGACGAAGTCTGCGAGTTGGCCACGCTTGCAGATGACGGCCGGACAATCATTGGTCGCGGCGGTACCGGTCTATGTTGGCTTGATGCCGATGGAGCTTGGTGCGACAAATCGAAACTGAAGCCTGTCGATCTCAATGGCGACGAAATCAAACCCGTCGCTTCCTCGTTCAGCGCTCCAATCAAACTATTCGAAACCGCCTCTCCAGAGCAGTTGCTCGACCACAATATTCGACTGGTCTATTCCATGGAGAGCGCCGACGGAGAGCAAATCGCTCCAGAACTATTCATTGAGCTAGAGCGCGGCACGATCTTCATGTTCCCCTACAGTTATCGCGGCGGGCTGGAAGCAGATACCGCCTTTATGCTGACCAATGAAGAGGGCGAAGTCATGTTGGCTGTAGGAACACCTACAATCGCATCGTTCGTCGGACTTCAATCGCAAGCACCCGTCGAGGATGACGATGCCAGTTCCAACGAAGACGACGAAGATGATATGAGTTTTGACATGATCTAGCGACATCGTCGTGGAGCTTGCGAAAGCTCCTCGGATTCAAGGGTTTTTAGCAAGATTCACTACAACTCGAGGGTTTTTAGCAAAATCCACTACGGGAGAAACGAGACAGGTATCGATGGGCGAAATCAACTTAGCAAACAGCAGTGGTCGCGACGCAGCAGTGGCGACTTCCAGCGTGACATCCATCAAGCAAGTCCGTTGGCTCGACGCAAAGGGACGACAAGCCGCCAGTCGCCGCATCGTCAAGTCGACTCTCCCGCATGAACTCGACGCACTGCTGGAACAACATCACGTTGAACTGGAAGACATGGCGAAGTTGTTGATCTCCGACGACCCAGAGATCGATTTGGAGCAGACGGGACGCTTTCTACGCGATACGTCGCGGGTGTATGTTGATAAACACCACGGCATCGTGCGCAATGTCCGCTTTTGGGAAATCATCAAGAACGCTGATGGAACGGTGCGAGAGCGACGACCGCGGCAATTGGCTGATACGAATATTTCCAGTGACACACCACTGCGCTGGTCAGGCAAATTCATTCCGAAAGATAAAGCGGTTCGCAAGTTCGTCTTCTCGAGCAAAGCACAAGTGCAACACGTGAACGGTCTGACCTACGACTTTCTGTTTGCCATGGCCAAAGACCTTGAAGCCCGCAACAGCTTAATGCTCCTTGGGGCTGGGCCGAAATCCAACGCACCGCTGATCATGCGACGCGGAGGAACGCCCTACCGTGGCTTTCTCGAAGGTCGAACAAGAGATGACAAGTATTGTCTGCTTCTGCATTTTTCAAACTTGGAGCTAAAGACACCCAAAGCGGGCGATGAGGTGGAAGAATGATCGATAGTACCCTGCTCGATCGCTCGCGATTCGAAATCAAACTTGGCGACTACGCGGTTGGTCCAGCAACTGCCTTTAGCGACTCGACCGCACTGGCAGCAACGCAAGATTACCGGCGTGGTGCCTCGGCACGCATGATACCGATTGGCAAAGAGGATATTCGTGGAAAGATCCCCAAAGGAGATTTCCATGTGAGTCGCAAAGTGGATGGCGAATTCACCGTACTGGTTTACCTTGATGGTGAAGCATTTTCAATCAACCCTGGCGGAACTGTGCGAATTGGACTCCCCTGGCTAGCGGAAGCAGCTCAGTTGTTCGCCAACGCTGGGATCCAATCTGCCCGGATCGCAGGAGAACTGTATGTCTTGAACTCCGAACGCCGCGCGCGAGTGCATGATGTGTCAACGATTGCGCGCGGTCCAAAATCGATGGACGACCTGCAACGTCTGCGCTTTGCACCGTTTGATATTATCGAAGTTGACGGACAAGGCCCTAGTGAGAATTATGGGGCGACCTATCAGACTCTTGAGAGTCTTTTTGGCGGAAGTGAATTCAACGAACCCGTCGAGACGCGCATTGTCAAAGATGTTACGGAAATTGAGTCGCTGTTTCGCCAATGGGTTGAAGCGGAAGGCGCCGAAGGGCTGGTCGCTCGCAGTGATAGTGTCGGAACGTTCAAAGTTAAACCGCGGCATACGCTTGACGCAGTGGTCGTAGGCTTCACCGAGTCGACAGAGGACCGGCAGGGGATGCTCCACGATCTGTTGGTGGCCGTCATGCGTCCCGATGGCACTTTTCACATTTTAACTCGGGTCGGTGGTGGTTTTTCAGACGACCTGCGGCGCTCGATGCTCAGCGACCTCAAGGACATGGTCGTTCCCAGCGAATACGTGGAAGTGAACTCAGATTACGTCGCCTATCAAATGGTGAAACCCGAGTGGGTGATTGAAATCAGTTGTTTGGATTTGATTTCGCAAACGACGCGAGGTGGCCATGTCAATCGGATGGTGATTGAATACGACCAGGCGAGCGAGACGGGTTATAAAGTCGTGCGACGCTTGCCACTGGCCACCGTGATCTCTCCTCAGTTTGTGCGACGCCGCGATGACAAGTCGAGTCATCCTGGAGATGTAAGAATCAGCCAAGTCAGCGATCGTGTGGAAGTCGCAATGACCGACGCCGACGCCAAGAGTTTTACGCTTCCAAAAACTGAAGTGCTCCGCCGCGAGATCTTTACGAAGGTGCTCAAAGGCTCCACGATGGTCCGCAAATTTGTCATGTTAAAGACGAACAAGGAAGCGGCTAGCGACGAGTTTCCGGCGTACGTCGTGCACTTCACCGATTTTAGCCCTAATCGTAAAGATCCCCTTGCGCGCGAAGTACTCGTCAGCAATTCTCGCGACCAAATCGATGAACTGTATGATGCGTTGAAGGCAGAAAACGTCAAGAAGGGCTGGAGCGAAGTCGTACTGTGACTCATGCATCAGCCTGCACCCTGCAGCCGGTTTTGCATTTGCCGCCGTATTGACTTTTGCGGCGGTTCCGCAAGTCAATTGCATCAAGCAGCCGGTCGCGGTTGATTGAACCAATGTCCGCTTGGATCCGTTCCTCGAACGACGACCCCTTTTTCATTCCATCCAAGTTCGGCACGAACATCTGCAGCACAGTAACGCAAAGTCAGACCACAGCGTCGGCGGTCGGATTGATTTGCCTCCGAGCCGTGCAACAACAGATCGCTGTGCAACGAAACTTGACCAGCCCGCAGTTCATCCAACACGATCTCTCCAAAGGCCTCTGGATTGTCGATACTCTGATTGAGCACGTTGTGCTCGTCGGGATTGCTGGGACGATAGGTCAGATGGCCGTGGTGATGAGAACCTGCCACAAATTTGACGCAGGCATTTTCTTCATCCGCGTCATCAATGGCCAACCATACCGTGACTGCTTTAGAGGGTGACAGTGGCCAATAACTGGCGTCTTGATGCCATCCCACTGCTTTACCATCATGTGGCATCTTGCAAAAGAAGTGAGAACCCCAGGCGATCACGTTTTCGCCAAGCAAATCGGCTACACAGGCGACGATCTGCGGATTGGTGAGGATGTCATGCACAGGGCCATATTTTAAGTGCGCAGAGCTAATGGAATAGCTATCCCCCCCCTGCTTCATCACTTGCGATAAAAGGTCATCAAAATAATCTCGTATCGAGCCGATCTCTGCTGTACTGAAGACGTCAAGCGGAGCAATGTAGCCGAGCGCATTGTATTGTTCTACTTGAGCGGCAGTCAGGGCTTGCGGGTTCTTGGTCGTGGCTGGATGGAACCGCAGGTCGCGTCCAATAGCGGCAAGTTCGTCTGCGGTTGGGATAATGTTGAATTGTTTGCTCATCGCGGTTTTACCCTTGGCAGTGCAGGTTGTGGTAGCAGAGTGCGTTAGAGGATGGAGCGGTGGGCAGGAAGCTATTTTCTTCCATCCCCTTGTTCTATCGGAGTCAGTGATTTTTCTTCGATCAATTTGTCCAGTTCGTGGCGCAGTTTTGGCAAGATTTCGTCATAGGTGAAAGCTCCCAAAGAAAGTTCACCTTTTTTGAGATTGACACGAGTTGGACCGCACCACAAGCCGAGGTCGGCATCGTCGGTTTCGCCAGGCCCGTTGACCCGACAGCCCATAACGGCAATGGTGATGGCATAGTTCTTTGCGTAGCTGGTCATCTCTTTGACGTCCTGAGCGAGTTCGACGAACGCTTCGTTTTCGACGCGTGAACAACTGGGACAAGAGATGATGTTGAGTGCAGTTGGGTCAAGTGCCACGACGCTTCGCAGTCGTCCAGCGTAGATGTCGTCGATGATTTGTCGTCCAGCGGCGATCTCTTCGGGCTTGCGCGGGTTGGGGACGGTGAGCGAAACGCGAATCGTGTCACCAATGCCGCGGCCGATAAGCTGTTCGAAGGCGATGCGTGTCTTGATGATGCCGTCAGGGGGCAAACCTGCTTCGGTCACGCCGAGATGCAGCGGCACGTCCGGTCTTCGCTCGGAAAAGAGCTGGTTGATCTTCACGACCTTCGTCGGGTCGCTGTCCTTAAGCGAAACGACAAACCGGGTAAATCCGAGGCTTTCGAGTTGCTCGCAGTGCTCGAGCCCGCTTTCAAGGATGGGGCTAATGTCATCTTCGCCGCCAAACTTCGCCTTTTTGGCTGGATCGACGCTGCCACAGTTGACTCCGATGCGGATCGCACAATCGTTGTCCGCTGCCACGCCTGCGATGTATTTGACTTTGTCCTGCCAAGGACGCGTTTTTTCGTGGTGGTACAGATGCCCTGGGTTGTAACGAATTTTGTCGACGTGGGGTGCGACTAACTCGGCCAAACGATAGTTTTCCTGCAGGTCAACAGACAGATTTGCTGCGGTTTGTCGCCTTATTTCGGCCAATGCCGCTGCATCTTTGTCACTATCGACCGCAATCCGCACTATATCCGCTCCGGCCGCGTGCAGCGCGTTCACCTGCTCCACGGTCGCATCGATGTTTTGGGTGTGAGTCGCCGTCATGCTTTGAACGGCAATTGGATGCTTCGCGCCAATTTCGATCGAGCCGATGCGCACAGAGCGTGTCGGATTGCGTTGAATTGTCATATAATGTCGCTTTTCGAGTAGTTTCCGCGAGGCATCGCTCATACCATATTAATTCTAGCTGAAGCCGTAAATATTGCTAAGCTAGGATGTTTCGGTTATTGCCCGATCAATATCTTTAACGAACTTATTTTCCTGCCGCCAAGACGTCCCGATTAAAATGAAATCAACCATCACGATTGCCCGTCATCTGCTTGCTACACTTTTTGTGTTCGCCAACACCAATTTGGCGTATTCCCAAGCGCCCGAGGCCGATGCGGCAGCCAAACCGGTTCCAATCGAACTGCAGATCTACCCGCTCGACATCGCCGTGAATAACAGCGGAGTTGCCTTTGTCGTCGACCGCAACATGCACAGCGTATGGAAATGGGAAGCGGATGAGCTTTCTGTTTTTTACGAGGGATCCCCCAAATTCCGTACGCCACTGAATGCGCCACGGTGCATCGCATTCGACCACGAAGGGAATCTACTGGTCGGCGACTCAGCGACGCGCGATATCTACCGCGTTAGTGAAGGCAAAGTGGAACCGATCACTGGCGGGAAAATTGGAATTCCGATGGATATCGCCGTCAAAGCGGACGGAACGATCTACGTCGCCGATGCCGAACTGCGCACGTTATTCCGGATTCCCGTTGGGTCCAAAGAGGTCGAAAAAGTTGCAGACGTCAACCCGCGCGGCGTGTTTATCGACAGTCAACAACAGATTTGGGTGGTATCGCAAAATCCGGAACAGTTGCAGATCGTGTCCGATAGCGGCGAATCTCAAATCGTTGTCGGAACTCGCATCTTTGAATTCCCGCATCAAGTGGTAGTGAATGCCGCAGGCGAAGCTTTTGTTAGCGATGGTTACAAGAAAGCGATCTGGAAGGTAAAGCAAGGCAGTGCGCCAGAGATCCTGTTCGAGGGGGCGCCGCTAGACAACCCGGTTGGCATGGCGCTTGTCAATGATCAAGTGGTGGTTGTCGATCCCCGAGCTCGCCAAGTTTTTCGCTTTGACGAGCAAAATAAACCACAGAAGTGGTTCGAGATTTCGCGTTAATGGAATTTTTCGCCGATCCGGCTATCTTACAAATTGTCCTGAGCCTCGCGATCCTGTCTCTGGCGGCTTTTGTTCAAGCTACAGTGGGGTTCGCCGCCGCATTGTTTGGTCTGCCGCTGATGCTGTGGGTAGGCAACGACTTGGTGTCTTCCCAAATCATGATCATCACGGCCATGTTGCCGCAAAATATCCTCGCGGTTTGGAAGCTCCGACATAGTATCGACTATACCGAGGTCCTGCTGCCAGCGGCAATCCGCATCGGAGCATTGCCGATTGGAGTGGCGGGACTAGCCGTTGTCATGACTTGGTCAGCGGCCGGCATTAACCAGTTGGTGGGTGTCATTATCTTGTTCGCCGTTGCGATTCAGGCATTGGTTGGAATCGAATGGAAAAGTGCCAAGCAACTCCACTGGTTGCTTATTACGTTTGGGGGAAGTGGCATACTTCAAGGGCTTTCGGGGATGAGCGGTCCACCCATGGTGTTGTGGGTACATGGTCAGCGCTATTCGGCTGATCGAGCCCGTGCATTTCTCTTCGCCATGTATATCAGCAACTTTATTCCGCAGCTCGGGCTGTTGTGGTGGAGGTTTGGAATTCCCGTTATACACTCAGCCCTGATCGCGTTGCTCTCCTTGCCCGTCGTGCTGTTAGGCGCTATGCTCGGAATTCGACTCGGTAGTGCACTCGGAGACCGCTGGTTGCGCCCAATTACTTACGCTTGTCTGATTGCACTGGCGCTAACAAGCTTGTTGCAGCCAATTTTGACGGCCACCGTTTACCCGTGGGTCCAACTTCAACTATGGGGTTCGCCATGATCGAGAGCCTGATTGCACTGGTTGCGCTGAGTCTGATGGAAATCGTTCTAGGTATCGATAACATCGTGTTTATTTCTATCTTGACGAGCAAACTCCCTCTCGATCAGCAGAGCCTCGGCCGCAAGTTGGGATTGGTTTTGGCATTGGTCACGCGGTTGATCCTGCTCAGTATGATCTTCTGGATCGTGCAGCTGGTAACACCTGTCTTTACGCTCAGCGAGTGGTTACCTGGGATCGAATACTTTAAGAGCTATTTCATGGAAGGAGCCGAGCAGGCCGGACATTTTGGCGCAACGGTTCATAACGAAGCTGTTGCCACAGGCTCGTTCGATCAAGAAGCTTGGGACGAGTTCAATGGAATTTCCTGGCGCGATCTGATATTGCTCGGCGGAGGGCTGTTCTTGATTTTTAATAGCGTGCGCGAGATCCACCACGAAGTTGACGGAGGCGCGACGTCGCATCATGGCGACATCAAGCAGCAGGTGAGTCTATGGGGCATCATTATAAAAATTGGCATCATGGACATCATCTTCTCACTCGACAGCGTCATTACTGCGGTCGGCATGGCGGACCAACTGTGGATCATGATTGTAGCCGTTGTGATTGCAATCGGAGTCATGATCGCTTTTGCAAACCAGGTTGGGAGATTTGTTGACCAAAACCCGACGGTCAAGATGTTGGCGCTCAACTTCTTGTTACTGATTGGCGTCATGCTGGTTGCAGAAGGTGTCGGAACGCCGATTAGCAAAGGTTATATATACTTCGCAATGGCGTTTTCGCTGCTAGTTGAAATGTTCAACTTGAGAATTCGCAAGCGAAGCCTGAAGCATGCGTAAGTAGGTAACGAGCCTTTTCTTACCGCTTACCGCTTACCAAAATTTCGCCGATGGGTTGCATACCGGGCCAATACGATAACACATAAGTGTTCCGACCATTGACGACTTCGACTGCGCAACCCGCTTTACTGGCCACTGGGCGTCCGTGGGTGACTGGTTCGAGATTGAGTCGATGTGTTCCGGCTGGCAGTTCAATTCGCAATATCTGAATTTCGCGAGGGAGCAGCCCCCAGCAGCGAGTGTCGGCCGACTCGGTGGCTTCCCACAAGACACCGGCTGCGTCGAGGGCGATCGAAGTTAGTGGCGAGCTAACTTCCAGTTGATCTTTGGCGGCGTACACGGCGCCTTTTTTGATGACTCGCCGAGCAACGGTCCGCGCCATCAAATCGGGAAGCTTGGCGGCGTAGCTGTCTGATGCAAGTTGTTGCAGGTCGGTAAGCGGGACGGTGGTTGAAACCGCGACACCGTCCACTTCGACTCCCACGACGTCAAACGGTTTCGCAGGACTGACAATCTGCGGTATTTTGATTGGAGCCAAAGTGGGAGGAACGCTGTACTTTCCCAGGGCCGATAGTAGGCGATCAGCAATAAAAAGTGCCTCCTGCGTCGCCCTTTGTTCTGTCTCTTCTTTGTACGGGCCGCGTCCAACCAAGGCGAAGACGTAAACGACGCCGTGGCCTGGTGAACTGTGTACGCCTGTGGAAGCACGGTTTAGGTCGCTTAACAAAAACGGCGTCTCGGGCATCAGTTGCAATGTCTGCTGGTACGCGCGGACGGCATCATCGTAGTTTGAAAACGTCGCTTCGCGCAACACGCCGCGCATATACGGAGCAACGGGCGGCACACAGTAGGCTTCCGGAATTTCTTTGCCCCACTTCTCCTGCGCTCGAATTCGCAACTCTTCCTGCTTCGTCAGCGCTTGCAGAGAGTAGCTTTCCGCGTCAACTCCGTCTTGCATTAAGCTCGATAAAGTCAAGAAGACGCGAATCAACAGCTTCTCGTAGTCCTCACCGCTGTACTGTCGCCGTTGATCGTCAGTCAGTAGTGCAGTGGCTTGTTCTGTCAGACTCGTTTGTTCTAGATGTTCCCACTCGTCCCGTACCTTGCGCAGTCGCTGTTCGGCCGACGCCGGATCACCACGCAGTAGTTCGACCAAAGCAAGGTCCAGCTCGACCACCGACTCGTCGCCTTTGGGCTTGTCGTTCAGTTTGGCAAGTTGCGAATGCGCTTGGGCCAGTTGATTGGCGTAGAAAGATTGACGCGGTGAAGTTAATCGTTGCGAATGCGTGGAGCACCCAACGGCAAAGCTGAGGAAAAGCAGTACGCTCAAACTTCGCCATTGTGCCGCTGAAATGTGCATTTTATAACCCGAGGCGCTACCGTTGGATGCAATTGCCTGGGGATGAAACATCGCAGGCAACCCTATTTACCTGCTGGAAACAAGCTGTAGTTCGCAAGCTTAGCCAGCGGCGACTTATGATAGCCCTTGCGGATTGTCGCCTGCTCTTTGGTGTATGCGCCGGTCCGTGTGTCGACCAGTTCCAAGGTAAGCAAATAGTCACGCTGCGAAGATGAATTGCGTTCCGTCGTTCCACTTGTCAACTTGGCGAACAACAGATAGTCGATGGGTTGTCCACTGCGTTGCATGACGGCGGTGAACAACTGCATGTTGTCGGGGACCAGCAATTGATCGGGGCGAAGTCGAGTTTCCATGAGGCCAGAATCGACCATCCTACGGCTAATCGCTTCGAAGGCCTGGGAGCGATTGATTTGGGTATCGATCAGTTCATAGATCTGGTCTTTGAAATCCCCCAGCTCTTCGGAGCTCTTGTTTTCCACGCCGACAAAGCAGACCTTGCGGGAAAGTGGAATTCCATCTGGGCCGATCATGTTTGCGGCTGGAGATGTTTCGCAGGCGCCAAGCAGCTTTGCGACCGATTCTTCGATCAACGGCGTATAGACCTCCGAGCCCGCGGAGTGACTTCCTACCATATCAGGCTTGGAGTCTTTCACGAGATGCCCGTACTGGTAGCCGCGACAACCAGCGCTTGCCAGCAGGCAACCCAGGCCAACGAGGATTCGTTTTTTGACTGTCATCATCCATGATTCCTTATCAAGCTGACGTGTTGGCCAGCCATCCAGCGCCAACCTAGCAAAAGGTGTACATCATCCAGGGTAGAGGGTGCAACGGTAACGCTACGTTTTGACCGGAAAACTGGTAGAATGCTAGCATTCCGTTCGCCCCCGATCCATTTGTATGGCAGTCGTTGTTAGATCGGAACAACACATGGGACATATGAACCCATTTTCGATTGGACCCCTCAAACCAACGTCGAACCCTAGTGGAGAATCGATTTGCGCACATTGATGTTAATGCGTCACGCCAAAAGTGATTGGAGTACCCCCGGTGCATCGGATCATGACCGGCCACTCAATCCTAGAGGCTGTCGTGCGGCACCTGCAATGGCCGAGTTTCTCGCTTTGCAGTCAATTCAAGTCGATGTCATATTGGTCAGTTCTGCGGTTCGAGCGCAGCAGACGGTCGAGTTAATACGCAGACATTGGGGAAGCGACGCAATTCTCTGGACTGTCCCTAGTTTGTATTTGGCGACTCCTGAAGAGATAGCCAAGCAGGTGCATTGCTTGCATGATTCGTGGCAACGTGCGATGGTAGTTGGTCACAATCCTGGCCTGAGTGCCTTGGCGTCAAAGTTGAGTGGTAGCGAGATTGAACTGCCGACCGCAGCGGTTGCCATGTTCACAAGTTCCGCAGATACATGGTGTGGCTCAGTAACGGACTCAAGCTGGAACTTGAAAGCACTTTGGAAGCCTCGTGAGCTGTAAACAAATTACCCGCATCGATTTTTAAGTGATTGCGACAGACGTTTTCTTGCGAAACGCACACAATGACATCGCCAAAATACTCCGTTCGAACGTTGCTACTTGTCACCACCTTCCTGGCCTGCTTGATCACCTGCGGACTGTGGTGGACGAAAGATTACCGTGAACGGCGGAAGGCGGAAAGCAAGCTTCGCGATCAGGGTGCCGTGTATGCCTACGTCGATGAAGACCGACAGGCCAGCGTTGTCTTTGTTCGTCCCATCACGTCAACAGATCTCGCCAAACTGGAAACCATCCACAAAGTTGAGTTGAAGGGCTTTGCTGTCGATCGCCAAACGTTGAAACAGTTGAGTACGCTCGCGCAGCTCGATTCGCTGATGTTTCAGTCGTGTACATTGTCTGACAGTGACGACCTGCAATTGCTACAGAACTTACCCATCATAAAGACACTGCATTTCTGGAACACACCCATCACGGATGATTCAATCGACGATTTAGCGGCTGTGCGTAACGTTGACTCCATTTCATTTTCGAATACGAGCATTACCTCAACCGGTTTCCAGAAGCTGGGTGAAGCGAATCCTAATGTAAAGATCTACACGCGTCCTTAGCTCGTAAAGTCAGACATGAATGATCAATAATGATCAGCACAGGACTACTTACTGCTAAGCGCAGGGAGTCGATCCCTCGCTTGAAGTGAGAATTCAAACGGTTTGATTTTCGGTAGTTGCGTTGCACCGTTGCGATCGGCGCAGAAGATGGGGAAGCGATCTCCGTGTCGGTCGCGATGAGCGGCTAAAGCAACTTCGGGCGAGTTGTTTTGGGCCGACAGGTGTCCCAAACAGACCCATTGCAATTGACTGGGATTGCATGGATCGAGCAGCTGTGCCGCTTCCGTGTTCGAAATGTGCCCACCTTTTCCTAAAATACGATCCTTCAAGCGTTGCGGATAAGTTCCCTCGCGTAGCATTTTTTCATCATAGTTGCTTTCGATGAGTACAGCATCCAAAGTGCCAATAACTTTTTGAAGGCCACTAAAGGCGTACCCCAAGTCGGTGAGTAGACCGAAGCGTTGTCCGGAAAGCATATCTTCGATGACGAAACAAACTCCTTCGATGGCATCGTGAGGCGTTCGCAGCGACTCGATTCGCAGCGAACCAATTTGGAACGGTTTGCCGGAGACGAAATGATTCGGACTTCCTATACAACCCGTTGACGATTTTGCCCGCGTTGCATTCCAAGTCCGTAGGTTGGCGAAGACCGGCAGTCCAAATCGACGGTGAAAGACGCCGACTCCGCTGATGTGATCGCAGTGCTCATGTGAAAGAATCAACGCGTTGCAATCGCGAATGTCATAACCAAATTCAGCCAGACGCGATTCCGCTTTGCTACCGCTGATACCTGCGTCAAAGAGCAAGCACGTTTCGCCACTTCGTACGAATACACAGTTGCCGGAACTTCCTGATTGCAGTGTGATAACTTCCATGAGACCAGTGTATCGAGCCGCAACGTTGCTTGGAAGGTAACCGTTCACGCGAATGTAGAACAATTGTCCCCAATTGTTTTGCTTCCAGCTTAATGCACCATCGCATGCAACAAAACAATTGGGGACAATTGTTCTACAGTGAGCAGATCATCCGAGAGGAAATTCGTGTGTCTCACCAACCACCGTTATGTCTTCGTCTGTCTCACAAATAGTTCGCACGGTCGTGTGAAGCCGGTCAACATCTGCGGTGGTGTCTATCGTCTTGAATTTGCCCCAGCTCCATTTCTTGCCTTTGGGGGTTAACACCGTAACGCAGAGATCAAGATCATCCGAATCATTGATGCGAGCTCCGTAGACGCCAAGCCCACATGAGAATTCCAAGCCAGCGATGGTAACCCACCAACCCCAATCCTCGCAGACGACCGCTGGTGTCTGGTAGCCGTTTTGCGCCAATGCCTTTTGTAGGTAAAGCGCGAAGGCTTTCCCATAGGTACCTTCGTTCACCAGCTCGTCGTCTTCACCGGGCATTATTTGCAGTTTCGGCGATCGAACACAGATAAAAGGATTTGAATTCACGTTCCGACCTTTCCAAAATTATCGAGTGACTGTGCACCAAGAAAATTCGAGTATTTCCGTACTAGTATCAGGTCGCCAAGTTTCTTTGGGGAGCGGTATTGTTGAGGTCCCACTCGCAATTTCCCCTCGCGGCGGGCAGTCAGGCGTTGCGTGAATTTTGGAGGGGAGTCGCCAGTTGGCCATCAAGGGCCGGCGAGGGCCGGCGAGGGCACTACCGTCTTCTCCGACAACATCTGGCAACCTGCTTGGAGACTACGATTCAGCATTGTACGAGATTTCGAAATTACTAGAGAGCGCAGAAGGAGGGCCGTCTTCCAGAGGCTCACGGCCAGCTTTGAACAATCGATGCTCAGCCATCTATTGACAACTTGCCAGTAGTGTTTACTATAAGTCAACTAGTATCGCATTCAGGCTGATGCTTATCGCTGAGGTTTGACTCGCAACTTGCGCAGGGCGTCGGCCAATTAGTGCCGGAGATAAGTTGCGTTTGCAATTCCCGAAAACAGGTGACGATTTTACTAAGCGTCAAGAGCTTGCTCGGTAGCATTAGTCCGATTAAATCGCGAAAGGAATTCCTGTCCGGTCATGGCTCTCTTTGCAAAAAACGAATCGGCAATCATCAAATTCCAGAAGGAACTTAACGCTGGAACCATTGGACTTGTGGTTCTATCTGTGCTTGATCGCGGTGGCGAATTGTACGGATACGACATTGTGCGCCAACTCACGGATAACGATGAAAATTCGCTTCCGATGAATCAGAGCGCTGTCTACCCGGTGTTACGCTCGTTAGAGAAACAGGAATTGCTCAGCAGTCGTATGCAACCGTCTGATGTCGGGCCGGCACGCAAATACTATCGGCTAACTAAGAAAGGCCAAATGGTCTATCTGGAATGGAAGCAAGTGTGGAATCGCTCTGTTGATATCGTCAATCGTATACTCATGGAGAATCGGCATGTCGAACCAACGAAGGCCTCATCGCGCAATCGAAGCGTATCTCAATGAACATTGATCTATGCAAGCATGGTCTCGATCAACGCGAAATAGCTTCTTGTTGAATTTCCGGTCAACCCACGAACCATTCGATAACCATTGTGTCCAGTAGGTTGAAGCTCTCGAAACCTCTCGTTTCCAAGGATTTGACCGTGCGACTTCTTTGCAACTTCAATACTCTTTTTGGTGGTGCTGCCACTCGATGGGTTGCTGATCGCGCCGCGATAGTCTAATTCGCTGCGGACTCGCAGGCATCGCTTTCTTCCGCCACTGCATAATTCGGCGCGTTGGGAAGTTGTCATGTCCGCTACGGTCCTTCAGGTGAAGCAGCGTGTCTTGCCATACGTCACAGGTCCGACGCGGATTTGATGGATCCGCTCAAGCTTCGGTGGTTCGCTCCCAATGGGTGCGAAACCGCATGTTCGCTGCTTTGAGCTGTCTGCAGTTGGCCCATACCTGCGCCATATTTGCCTCGCCGACTCGTCTTCAATATTGGGAGTTCGAGCGATTGTCGAATTGGCTGCACGGATACTTATAGAATCAGACAAAAGCAAATCATTGAGAATTGATCATGACCAGAATTGAACGCCTCAGAAACATCGGCATCTCCGCACACATCGACTCGGGCAAGACGACACTAACCGAACGAATGCTTTACTATTGTGGTCGCATTCATGAGATCCACGACGTGCGCGGAGCGGATGGCGTCGGTGCGACGATGGACAGCGATCCGATTGAGCGCAAACGCGGCATTACAATTTCATCAGCGGTTACAAGCGTTGATTGGAAAGATCATGAATTCCAGATAATCGATACACCGGGCCACGTCGACTTCACTGTCGAAGTCGAACGTAGCTTGCGAGTACTGGATGGTGCGGTATTGGTCCTATGCAGCGTCGGTGGTGTGCAAAGTCAATCGTACACGGTCGACAAGCAGATGCGACGATATGGCGTGCCCCGCATAGCGTTCATCAACAAAATGGATCGCGTTGGTGCCGCTCCACAACGAGTGATCCGCGAAATGCAAGAGCGATTGAAGACCAACGCAGTGGCCTTGCAACTACCAATCGGCAGCGAAGGCAGCTTTGTAGGCGTCGTCGACTTGATCACCATGCAGGCTGTTACTTTCGATGGCCAGTATGGAGAGATCGTCCGTCGCTCGGCGGTGCCAGAGGAGCTGCAGGTGGTGGCCACCAAGGCTCGAAACGAAATGCTCGAAGCGATCGCTTTGGTCGATGAAGTCTTGATGGAGAGGCTGCTGGCTGGTGGCGAATTGAGCGTCGAAGAAACGCGGCAAGCGATTCGTCGCGCAACGCTCGCGCACTTGATAACCCCCGTGTTGATGGGAAGTGCTGGTAAGAACTGTGCTGTTCAAGAACTTTTGGACGGCGTAGCTTTCTATCTACCTGCACCGACGGATCGACAAGTGTGGGCGCATGACCTGCGAAAACCAGCGGCTGAAGGAAAAGCTGCGCCAACGATTGGGTTGACAAGCAGCGACGGCGATCCGACTGTGGCGATGGCCTTCAAAACCATTGTCGAGGATTTTGGTCCAGTGACGTACATCCGTGTTTATCAGGGTCAAATCGGGAAAGGTCAAACCTATGTCAATACGCGCACTGGTAAGCGGCATCGCTTTCCAAAATTGGTTCGCATGCACGCGAATCGGCGGACGGAGATCGATGTCGCTGGGGCAGGTGACTTGTGTGGAGTGATTGGACTCGATAGTGTCCTCGGCGATACGTATGTGGCCGATGACTATTGTGTAGCACTCGAGAGCATTGTGGTTGCCGAGCCTGTTTTGCAATTGTCGATCGAGCCGCAAGGGCGTGAGGACTCGGACCGTTTGGTCAAAGCTCTCGAGCGCTTCCGTCGGCAAGATCCAACGTTTCGTTATTGGACCGATGCAGAGTCCGGGCAGATGCTGATCGCCGGTATGGGGCAGTTGCATTTGGACGTCTACATTCAACGATTGCGAGATGACTTCAATTGCGAAGTCCGTGTGGGGCGACCTCAAGTCGCTTACAAGGAACGTCCGACTCGGGTGGTTCCGTTCGAATATCGGTTCAAGAAGCAGAATGGCGGTCAGGGTCTGTTCGCTCACATCGTGGGGCGATTGGAACCGCTGCCTTCGGATTCGGAGACCGAATTTGAGTTTCGCGATGAAGTTTCCGGTGGTCGCATTTCGCGTTCGTACATTCCGGCAATTCGCGACGGAGTGATCGAGTCGTTGTCGGCGGGCTTGCTCGGTAACTATCCAGTTGTCGGTGTGCGCCTGGTGCTATTGGATGGCTTGGAGCACGAGAAGGATTCATCCGAACTTGCGTTTCATCGTTGTGCTTGGGAAGCGATGCGAGAGGAGGTATTGCCACGTGCCGAGTTGGAATTGTTGGAACCGATGATTCAATTGGAAGTTGAAGTTCCCAGTGAGTTCCAAGGCAGTGTCGTTGGCAATCTTTCCCGCAAGCGAGCCAACCTGTCGTCGTCGCATGAATGGGAAGGCACCTGCCGCATCGCAGCGCAAGTGCCGCTGGCAGAAATGCTTGACTACGCCAACGAGATCCGCTCACTGACTCAGGGCAAAGGCACGTTCACCATGACACCGAGTGGTTACGAATCGATGCCCGAGCGGAGTGCCGAACTCGTTTTGAAATCCGATGCGAACCGCAAAGTGAGCATCGGCTAACTCATCGCACCGCAGCCTGCTTCAAAACTGGCTGCGGTGTTTGATTGTCGTCGATCGCTCCGCGATCGAATCGTTTCATACGAATCGTTCACGGAGTGAACGACGACTCACGGAGTGAACGACGACTCACCCCGACTCGGAGTGAGGGGAATCGCATGAGGTAGTGGACTTGGTTTTTGTTCACCGGTATGCTGCGATGCTCATTTCGCTTGTGGGCAGTTTGCTGGACACGCGATATCATGGCAGGTGATGTGACATACTCGAATCAGACCAAGAACGTACGGCCCATGCACTCGACAAACGCTGATAACCAAATTGACTCAATTCGTCCTTTGCACTGGTTCTTAATTGGATATCGCGGCTGTGGCAAGACAACGGTCGCTCGTAAACTGGCCGAACACATTGGTCTGGACGCTGTCGACACCGATGACCTGATCGAAGCATCACGCGGGATTACCATTCGCGAAATTTTTTTAACGGAAGGTGAGTCCGGGTTCCGCGATTGCGAAGAGTCGATCGTTGCACAAGTTGCTTTGCGCGACGAAGCGACCGTCGTCGCGTTAGGGGGTGGTGCTATCCTCCGCCCTGCAAATCGCCAAGTACTTAGAACGTCAGGAAAGTGCATTTGGTTGCAGGCCTCGGCGGAGCAGCTTTACAGCAGGATCTGTGGTGACCAGTCGTCGACCGATCGCCGACCACGACTGTCCGATCGTGACGGTTTTGCAGAAGTTGTCGAGTTGCTCGCCGCACGGGAGCCTCTTTACCTGGAACTTGCGGAATTGATTGTGCAGACCGACGGTAAGACACCCGATGAGGTAGTGGCGGAGATTGTCGATTGGGTAAGCTCTCAGGCTGCTACAATCTGATCTTGCTAGTCGCATAGGATGCGGCAAATTCATTTCGCGTAGGGAGGCGAGGGTGCGAGCTCGAAGGACCTGAACGCTGGCCGGATTTATTGCGTTATCGTTTGCTCTACGTTTGCTCATCGTAGCGCTGCTTGCCCTGTTGACGGCAAGATTCATTAACTGGGCGATCTATAGCTGGGCCTATAACCACCGTTCGTTGGGACCGTGGAGTCAATCAGCAACCAACACTTCCGGGCGGACATGGGGCGATCATCTTCCAGTTGTTGGATGGTGGCAACTACGCCGCGAACGAAGCGTGCATGGACAGTGGTACTGGGTGCGCCCATTGTTAGTCGAATTGTTATTCCCTGTCGCGATAGCCTGGTACTACCACTTCTACGTGAGTGGTGGTGCGCTACCAAATCGCGCGGCGGCTATGGCACTTCAGCCCGAAATGCATTGGCAATTTGTTGGACATTTTGTGTTGTTTGCGCTGATGACGATCGCGACCTTTATCGACTTTGATGAACAGTCCATTCCCGATTTTGTGACAATACCAGGCACAGCTATTGGGATAGTCGGAGCGGCTTTGGCTCCAGCTTGGTTGCCGTTTCATGTCGCTAAATTTGGTGTTTCTGAGTTACACGCGGCCACGCCAGGCGCGTGGCCGATATGGCTCAACGGTATTTGGGGATTGCTGATTGCACTGGCCATTCTCGTTGTTTGGGGTTTTGCGCTTTTGGAACGCCGCGTGATTTTACGACGTGGTGTAGGGAAGGCGATTCAGTATTTTATCGCGCGGATGTTTCGCCACCCCTTACTATGGAAAGTGGTGATCGGAGTCACCAGTTGCCTACTATTATTTGTCGTTGTCTGTTGGCAATTGAAGATTGGGCGCTGGGAGCTTTTACTTAGCAGCCTGTTGGGCTTGGCTTTCGCCGGCGGTGTGACTTGGGGCGTGCGCATATCGGCCAGCTATGGACTGGGGGTTGAAGCGCTCGGTTTCGGTGATGTCACGTTGATGGCCATGATTGGAACGTACGTGGGTTGGCAACCAAGTTTGCTGATCTTCTTTATTGCCCCACTGGTCGCGATCCTGTTTGTGATCGTGCGCACGATTATTACCGGCGACAGCGCGACGCCTTATGGACCTTACTTGTGTGCGGCCGCAGTCATCGTTTTGGTTTACTGGGATGCCTTGTGGACTGGATGGGCGGCGCCGGTTTTCGCATTGGGTGCGTTGATTTTAGGGATTGTCGTGGCCTGTGTTTTTATGATGGGAGCGTTGCTTTGGATTTGGCGGTTGATCAAGCAAGGTCTGGGAATCGGCGGCTACTAGCTGGTGGATGGGCGGGCATTGGCCTGCGCCCCGTAACCTGCATTGCCGAACAGTCGGTCGTTTTGGCCGGTCGTCGTTATGGCTCGATCGTGACCAGGCAAGGTCGGTTGCATGCGATCTATGGACGTTGGTGGCCCCATTTTGGTAGCATGTTACAAATGCTTTGGGACGTGAATGTTCGCAACGTGACGGCTGACCATTGTGAGTTGTATTATCACCAATCGTTTTCTTCTCCAGGCTTCCTAACGCTCAGTTATGTGCACTCGGGTTACGCCACGTCGGTATCGACACTTTATGCAGCCGGCTTAGTTTTAGACGAAGTTGCTCGACTGCGTGGTGCCAAAGCGATTGTTAGCCAAGTAACCAATTCGCGCATCAGTGACCGAGTGCTTGAGCGGTGGGGATGGGAAAAGCACTGTTTGGACTGGCCGGGGCGGCATTTCATCAAACGATTTTATGGCAACTATCCAAAAATTGATGCCAAGTGGCAGCAGCGCATCACTACCATAATATAAGCATCCCTATGCACGAGTTCTCGATCAGCAGAGAAATTGCGGCTGACGCCCTGCGGCAAACCCCAAATTTATTGAACGGAAAACGAGCGATTGTCTGAACTCAACGAACCATCGATGAGTGACTCTTCTTCAGCTCCCCAGTCGGTGCCCCCGCCTCCGCTTCGCCCGAACCGATCTCCTTTACCGCCACCTCCTCCACCACCACTTCCTCCCAGTGCGGCTTTAAAGCGTCGTCCAACCGCGCCCCCACCACCGGTTGCGCCCCTTGTGCGACCCGCATCACCCGTTTCGCCTCCGGTTGGGGCAGTTCCGCGCCCCCAGATAAAACCGCTCGGCCAGCCATCGGTGGTAACAAGTAGTACAGTCGAACGGCGGCAAGTTCCGTCCTGGATGGTCAGTTTCGTCGTGCATCTACTGGGCATACTCATTTTGGCGATCATCCCAATGCGCGAACTGGTGCAGGGACCGCTGACTCTGTTCTTGGGCGAGTCAACGCCAACAGGAATTGCCGAGTTTGAATTGGCTGGGTCGGAAACAGCGGAAGTGTCCGACATGCCCGTTGAACCGTTTGCAGAGTTCACTCCAACTACAGCTACGGAGCTATTGAACAACGAGCTAACCGAGTTGGTAAAAACTCTTGACGTCGAAGAAACCAGCGACATCGCGGCCTCCGTATTGGAGAGTATTCCGTTTGGCATTGAAAATGGTCTAACAGGGCGGACGGGAAGTACAAAGGCTGCGTTGCTCAAGCGTTTTGGCGGAACCGCGGAGACTGAAAATGCGGTCGCGCTGGGATTAGAATGGCTCGTAAAACAACAGGCGAGCAATGGTAGTTGGAGTCTCAAAGGTCCGTATCCGAACGGTGGAGCCAATGAGAATAGAACCGCTGCCACCGCAATGGCACTGAACGCGTTTTTAGGTGCCGGTTATACGCCAGGGGAAAATTCCAAATATGGCAATGAAATCCGACTTGGAATCAAGTTTCTGTTAAGCAAGCAGGACGCCGACGGTTTCTTTGCTAAGCGTGAGCCGGACCGTCAGCAGATGTATGCTCAAGCGCTGGCGTCCATCGCAATCATCGAAGCGTATGGGATGACCCGCAGCTCTGACTTGAGAATTGCAGCGGAGAAAGCGGTTCGGTTTGCCGAGTGGTCGCAGAGCGATTTGCGAGGATGGCGTTATCATCCTCGCGAAGATGCGGACGTATCCGTTACAGGCTGGTTCGTGATGGTGTTGGCAACGGCCAAAATGGCTGGCTTGAATGTCGACGAAGTCAAAATGCAAAATGTTCATCAGTTCCTCGACTCAGTATCGCACGAGGACGATTCACAATATGCGTACACTGAATCGTATCCTGCCAGTTTAAGCATGACAGCCGAAGGCTTGTTATGTCGGATCATGCTGGGCTGGCCCAAATCGCATCAACCACTTTTAATTGCAATTGACAACGATCTGTTGCCGACAAGACCGTCTGGCCATGAAGAAGAATTGAGCGTCTATTACTGGTACTATGCGACTCAAGTGCTACATCATGTCGGAGGGCGTGCGTGGGATGAATGGAATGATGGGATGAAACGTGTGCTTCCTGATACGCAGGAGAGGGAAGGCAAGGAGAAAGGTAGCTGGGATCCGGCTGGCGATCTGCATCAAGGGGCCGGTGGACGGCTTTATACCACTTGCCTACGTCTCTACTGTTTAGAAGTCTACTACCGACATTTGTCGATTTACGACCTCAATTAATTCCAGCTTTTGAAAATCCTGCATGAAGTATCGCAGCACTCGGCAACTGGTCGATGATCTCCGCCGACATCATCGGCTCCTGCAAATCGACGAGCCGGTTGATCCTTATTTGGAGTTAGCCGAGATCCACCGTCGCGTCTATCGCAACCAGGGACCGGCGCTGTTGTTTACCAACGTGGTCGGTTGTCGCTTTCCTGTTGCATCGAATCTATTTGGTACGCTTGAACGCGCTCGGTTCATCTTTCGCGACACTTTCGAATCGATTCGGGCAGCGGTGCGTTGGAAAACCAATCCTGCGGAGGCGTTGAAGCGTCCGTGGGAACTGTGGCGAGCACCGGCGATTGGCCTTCGGATGCGTCCGCGTCGTATTCGATCCGGCGCTGTGATGGGACAGCAATGTCGGCTGAGCGAACTGCCACAAGTGGTCTGTTGGCCGGAAGATGGAGGACCGTTTGTTACCCTGCCGCAGGTCCTCAGTCAATCGCCCGGCGACAGTTCTCTCGCCGCAATAAACCTTGGCATGTACCGCGTTCAATTGTCAGGCAACGCCTATGTGCCTGAACAAGAATGTGGATTGCACTATCAGATTCACCGGGGTATTGGAGTTCATCACGCGCGGGCCTTGGAATTGGGTTTACCGTTTCCCGTGAACGTGTCGGTTGGAGGTACGCCGGCGATGACGGTGGCGGCGGTCATGCCGTTGCCAGAGGGAATGAGTGAACTGACGTTTGCGGGAGCGTTGGCAGGGCATCGCATTCCAGTCGTTTGCTCCGCGGGGCAAGCACCCTTGTACGGCGATTCCGATTTTTGTTTGGTGGGACAGGTCGAACCGAAGTTACTTAAACCCGAAGGTCCCTTTGGTGATCACCTTGGTTATTATGCCAGGATCCACGACTTTCCAGTCTTGCGTATTTCCAAAGTTTACCATCGACCCGACGCAGTTTGGCCGTTCACGGTGGTTGGCAGGCCACCTCAAGAAGATACGACCTTTGGTGAGTTGATCCATGAGCTGACGGAACCAGTGATTCCAACGGTGTTGCCCGGAGTGCGGCAAGTCAATGCGGTCGACGCAGCCGGGGTGCATCCTCTGTTACTGGCCGTGGGCAGTGAACGGTACACACCTTATCGTCGCGTCGATCATCCTCAAGAGATACTGACGCAAGCTTCGGCCATTCTCGGTCAAGGGCAGCTTTCATTGGCCAAGTACTTGTGGATTATTGACGGAAGTGATCCCGCTGCGCCACGCGCAGACCAACTCGAAGCATTTTTTCGTTACGCGTTGGAACGCGTCGACTGGACTCGCGATCTTCATTTCCACACGCGCACAACCATCGATACACTCGATTACACCGGAGATGGACTCAATCAAGGCTCAAAACTCGTCGTCGCTGTTGGCACAAAGAAACTTCGCGACTTACATTCCGAGTTCCCGAGTAACCTGCTGTTGCCAGCCGATTGGCGAGAACCGCGACTGGCAATGCCTGGTGTCATCGTAGTGAGCGGCCCAAAGCATCTTGGTGCGACGGGAACGCAAACACTTCAGCAACAAAGTGATGCCATCGGCAAATCTACTTCGCTAAACGGATTTCCGTTGATTGTAGTTGTTGACGATAGCGATTTTGCAACGCGAAATTTCAACAACTTCTTGTGGAACACGTTCACAAGAAGCAACCCAGCTGTGGACGTGTGGGGGATCGGGGCAACTATCCAACACAAACACTTTGGTTGTTCGGGCAGTTTGGTCATCGACGCACGTAGCAAACCCCAACACGCACCAGGACTAATCGAAGACCCCAACACGCTAGCCAAAGTCGATGCGCGAGCGAGTCGTGGCGATGAACTTGCACAATACTTGTGATCAATACTGTGAAGACACTGGTGCTTCTGATACGCGCTCGCAAACCATGAGCTTGCAATCTCAGAGTTGATCGGCATTTACTCTGGTAGTCGAACCAGGTGAATGGCGCGAATGTCCATCAAGGCCGCATTTTTGATTTTTAACGGACGCACGCGGACTTCGTATCTGCCCGGTTGCTGCAATTCTACGTTGTCCAAGTGCCGCCACTGGAAATTCTGGAAATGTCCCGTCTCGACCACTTCGAACTCGACGCTCGTTTCTAATTCTTCGTTTGATGGACGAGTGACAGCGGAGTCGGGTGACGACTTAGCTAGATTGGAGTCAGAGGCGATGGGACGGAATTCCAGCTGCGCTTGGCTACCACCCTGCCCTCCACCGCAACCTTGCAGAATGGCCACATTAAATTTCCCTGCCTCGGGAAGTTCAATGGTCCAAGTTGCCTGATCCTGCTTACCAACCCAGTAGCCGACAGTATTCTTGAAGCTCTGTGGTTCATAACGGATTTTCTCGCCGCTCGTCACCGCCAAATGGGCTGGCAGCCAGAAGGAACCATCTCCAGAAGCTGCAACTGGAGACAGTTCATTTATTATTAGAGGCGCTGCATCGAATTCAAGTTGAATGACGCTTGAGTCGGACGGTCGGTTGGACCAACGAATTGCCCACACCTCTTGCTCTGGCGTAACGCTTAGCTTTCCAGGGTCACTCGACGGGGCAGCGCCGGCACTCAATGTGCCTAGCCAGTTTAAATTGCGAAGTGGCGCTGCGATTCGTGGAACGGTTACTTCGCCCGCATCATCCGGGGAGTCTGGCTGGATATAAAGCGAATTTGCATGGCGAAAAAGCTTTGCTCCTTTTAATCCAGGAACCTGTGCCAGTTCCTGCAATGTTCCGTTCTCTTGCCCCCAACTGCACGGCACTGCCGATAGCCAAACAAAGGAACTCAATAGAAGCGAAAGAGCGAATGATAGTTTTAACATGGTCGGATTCTCATTTTTGAATGCGTGAAATACCGTTGTCTGCTCGGCACACGGAGTAGGCCTATTTATCAACTGTAACAGTTGGAATGGCGATCTCTGAAACAATTTCATCAAGTACCTGGTCGGTTGTGACTTTTCGTAAGCGGCTTTCCGGTTTCAGAATGAGCCGGTGTCCCATAACGGCTGAGACAACCTTCTTGATGTCATCGGGCAAGACATAGTTGCGTCCCAAGACGGCCGCCATCGCTTGCGAACTGCGGTACAAGGCAATCGACGCTCGTGGACTGCCACCCAAGGTAAGCGATTCGTGACGTCGCGATTCGTGGACGATTTGCAATAAGTACTGTTGAACTTTGGGATCGACATACACCTTGCGTACTTGCCGCTGTGCTTCGAGCAATTCCACTGAAGTTGCGACCGGTTCGAGGCTGTCGATCGGATGCTGGTGTTGCAAAAGCTCCAACATTTTCAACTCTTCTTCAAGCGTCGGGTAGCCGAGCGAGAACTTCATGAGAAACCGATCGAGTTGCGCTTCGGGTAACGGAAACGTGCCCTCGTGATCAATGGGGTTTTGAGTGGCAATAACAAGGAATGGTTGTTCCAACTCGTGTGTTACCCCATCGATACTAACCCGCGCCTCGGCCATCGCTTCCAACAGGGCCGCTTGACTTCGCGGTGTTGCGCGGTTGATTTCGTCGGCTAGCAGAATTTGCGTAAATACCGGTCCTGGCCGAAACTCGAACTGCACGGTTTTCGGGTTGAAAACTGAAGCCCCCGATATGTCAGTCGGAAGAAGATCAGGGGTGCACTGGATGCGTTTGAAGTTGCAACCGATGCTGAGTGCCAGTGCTCGAGCGAGCATTGTCTTGGCGACTCCAGGAACATCTTCAAGCAACAAATGGCCACCGGACAGCCAAGTTACAAGTGACAAAATCAATTGTTTGCGTTTGCCGACGATCGCCTTTTCAACGTTTGCGATGATCCGTTTTGAGAGTTCATTGACGGTGGTCAAGTCGCTGGCCGCCTATTGGAGAAGTGAGAAGTTCCGTGGGGTAAACCGCTTAAGAATACACGAAATTGTTTGCGATGCGAGTAGGTCACACTAGCCAAGAGTGAGGTCGTAGGTCACTCTTGCCAAGAGTGACCAACCGTTGGTAACGACATGTGATTAAATTCGTCAGTTGCGACAGCGATCTTCTTACAGGGTTTTTGTGAAATGCAGAAGGCGTACCTGGTCACTCTCGGCACGAGTGACGTACTTGGTCACTCTCGGCACGAGTGACCTACTTGGGCACGAGTGACCTACTGGTCAGTGGTTGCTATTGCCGCCTTGGCTTTGTGTCAGGGTATGGCGAGAGGACATTGTGGGATTCTGTAGGCTGACCTTGAATTGCCGCTTCAATCATCCGTGTACGAACGACGGTGATTTATTGCGTTTGCATTGCCGTCTATAGCGCAATTCTGGTTCGCAACTCGATTACAATCTTCATAATGCGCGCGTCCCGTTGCTTCGAAAAAGGTCAACTCATGTTGAAGATTCTTGCGATCGTTAAACACGTCTTCCCAAGTTTTCGGTCATTAGAAGCGCCCCGGCCAACTCCCCAACAACCAAAGCCACTGATAATGCTTATAGTTGCTTCGATCCTTTCGTCAACGCAGTTGTTCAAGGTACGGAGAAATTGCTGTTTCACTGCACTTGCTCTATGTTGCCCCTGGCTTTTAACCTCGGCTCAGGGGCAGCTCGTTGAACTTTCGTCACAGCTTCAAGTGCAAGCGGGGTATCCCAGCGATTGGTATGTCCACGATGGCGAAGGACTGGAAGAGTTACGGCAGCACGAAGGCAAACCTGCGCAGGAGATTTCAGCTGCCGAGTGGAGAGGTGATGCGACCACTCTCGAAGAACTTCGTGGCAAAGTAGTCGTGCTGGATTTCTGGGCGACATGGTGCGGTCCATGCATGGCAGTCATCCCCAAGAACATTGAGTTCTTTGAGAAGTATAAAGATCAAGGCGTCGCATTGATCGGCATCCACGATGCTGCAGCAGGCTGGGATACGGTTGACAAGGTCATTCAAGAGAAGGGGATCAATTACCCAGTCGCGCTCGACAACACGCAAGCCAACTCGGGAGCAACAACTCAGGCCTATTCACTCATGTTTTGGCCTACCTACTGTATCATTGATCGAAACGGCATTGTGCGCGGAGCGGGAATCAAGCCCGAGAAGATTGAAGAGGCAGTTCAACAACTGCTGAACGAAACACCAATGCCGAACACATTGCTTGCCGAACAAGGGACAGGATTCCCAGACATTTGGTTCCTGGGCGGCGAAAGACGTTCGAAGAACTTGCGAGAGTTCGAAGGAAAACCAGCGTCTGAATTTAATGTAAGTGCTTGGATTGGAACCGAGCCAGATCGAGAAGGCTGGGACCAGCAAGTAAGAGTCGTTCAGTTCGTTCGCCCGGAACTGTCCGTGTCGGTTGATCAGTTGACCAAGTTGCAAGCAGTCGCGGAACGTTTTTCCAAACAAGGCGTCGTGTTCTTAGCGGTCTGCGATGCACGCTCTGGCCAAGCTAAAATGCAAGCCGTTGCAGAGGAGAAACGTATTGGTGTTCCGATTGCAATGGATAGCCCAGGTTCCGAGGAGGCAAGTCAACTTGGCGCCACCGCAAAATCGATGGGAATTGCTTTTGCCCCAAATACAATAGTAATTGACCGCCAAGGCATTCTGCGGGTCGCGGGCCTGAAGCCAGATTTCTTGGACAATGTATTGAACCAACTACTCGCAGAACCAATTCCCGCCAGTGATCGCATCGAGTCGCTGACTGCGAATGCAAAGTTGGACAAAGATTCTGAGGAACCGCGTGGGGAACATGCACAACCAGGAGTTGCGACGGTGCTGCCTGCTACTGCGACAACTACCCAGCCATTAAATGAGGCATTGACTGTTCCTATTCATGTCGAGTTGCCTGATGAGGCCGAGGCACCAGCGCCCCAGCCGAAACCTTAGCGCCAGCAAGCTAACACAGTTGCGGAATGTATTGCGTATCAAAACTGTTTGAATCGGATCTTAAAAGAGACTCAATTGATGATAAAAGCCGTAAGTGAAGCTTCCGCTGTGAATGGTTTAAGCAAACAGTCTGATTTCTCTCGCATCATTCGCGAGCACGTAGCCAAGACGGTCGTGGGGCAGCAAGAAGTTATCGAACGCGTAATGATCGCACTATTGACCGGCGGACACCTGTTGCTGGAAGGTGTCCCAGGTATTGCCAAGACTCTGTTGGTGCAGACGGTTAGTAAAGCTATTGATCTGCAGTTCCGACGCGTGCAATTCACGATCGACTTGCTTCCGTCGGACATTGTAGGATCCGAGATCCTCGATCAAAAAACGGGAGAGTTTCGCATTCACAAAGGTCCAGTATTTACGAACTTGTTATTGGCGGATGAAATCAACCGTGCAAGTCCTAAAGTTCAGTCGGCTCTTCTGGAAGCGATGCAAGAACGCAAGGTGTCGATCGGTGATCAAACGCACGTACTTCCCGCACCGTTTTTGGTGATTGCCACCCAAAATCCAGTCGAACAGGCGGGGACATTTGAACTGCCGGAAGCACAATTAGATCGTTTTATGTTGTGCCATCGATTGAGCTATCCGGCTCCTGAAGACGAAACCGAAGTTGTGCGACGAAGCTTGAAGCTGAAGCTCATGCGGCAGGGAGACGGGGCCGTGCCGATGTCTGCGTTTGACGCGATTACTGAATCGGGGCTGTTGCACGTCAACGATTTGACAACTGCCATGGGGCAAGTCCAGGAAGTGCACGTGAGCGAGGTCTTTATTCGTGATTGCGTGGAGTTAGTACATCGCACGCGCAATCATCCCAAGATCGAATTAGGCTGCAGTCCCCGGGCGGCTCTGTCGCTAGTGCAAGCTTCGCGCGCACGGGCATTTCTATATGGCCGCGAATATGTGGTTCCCGAAGACCTGTTTGTATTAGCAGAAGATGTGATTATGCACCGGATGCGACTTACGTATGAAGCGTTAGCTGACGGTCAGCGTCCCGCCGGTGTGGTCCGTGAACTGATTGAGTCGATGGCTTAGTCGTTGTGAGTTAATTTTGGGAGTAATCGTGACCGGCAGCAAAAGCAAGCTTCGTCCTGTGCAGCAGTTGGCCCACGCCAACTTTGAAATGGTGGCAAGGCGACTCGCCAACGACTTGGCGTTTGGCTCCGACACTTCGTTGTTTGTGGGAAGTGGGCTCGAGTATGCGCAATCGCGTTCCTACGAACCAGGAGACTCGATCCGACAGTTTGACTGGCGTTTGACTGCCAAAACAGGTAAGCCCTTTGTCAAACAATATGAAACTCTGAAGCGAATCGCGGTCTACTTGGCGGTGGATACATCTTCCTCAATGAGCGTTTCCTCGATTGCGTTATCCAAACATGACCTGGCGATTTGGATCGCCTCCGCAATTGGACTGGTCGGACAGCGACGGCTGAGTCCGGTGGCTGTGGTTGGCGGAGGAGAACGCGAGACGCGTCTACAACCAAGTTTGGCAGAAGGAGATTTGTGGCGGGCGATCGAGCCGTTGCGTCTGCATGCGCGGGGTGAATCAACAGAGTTGGCCAATCGCATCCGCACGCTCGAACCGCGACTGAACCGATCGAGCATCTTGTGTGTGTTAAGTGACCTTCACGACCCCGGGCTCGGTAGCAGTTTACGGCATGCCGCACAAAAACATGATGTGATTGTTTTGCATCTGGAAGATCCGGCTGAGACGAAACCGCTAAGAGCTGGGTTCTTCCGCGGAATTGAGTCAGAGACCGGCCGGATGTTTTTGGGTGGCGGTACCAACCGATGGCGAGGACAGCCTGCTGTCATTCAAGAACTCGTTGGCGCTGGAGTCAGCTACCTCCACCTTCGAACCGATTTGCCTTTTGTTCCACCGCTGCGCCATTTCCTTGCTTCTCGAGCCGCTTTGTCGCGAGGCAGTCGATGACCACTGAAGCAAAAACGGGTAACCTACGGGGCGGTCGCGAACAACTCTTTGAATTTCTATTCGCAATCATTGCTTTGTTCTCGATTCCGATGGACGTGAATGGTGCGGCTCAAACTTCAACGGGTTTCCAAGCGGAACCGGAAACGGCAACGATTCCGAACGAGATGGAGCCCGCGAACTTGGAGCCCGCGAGTTTAAAGAACGCACGGACGCAAGTTGTCGCAAGTGCTGAGCGGGGAATTACCGGAACCTACACGTTTGCTTTCAGCGACCAGACACTTCGTGTTCGGGTGCAGCGCGATGTCGACGCGCCTCTGATCGTGCGACTGCGCCAAGCCGACGTAGGGAAATATGAGTTGTTGTTCATCGGCACCACTGAGGGCCGCTTTGACCTACGCGATACCTTGCAAGATGGAAAGGGGCGAACTGTTGACAGCCTTCCTCCGATGTATGTATCGATCGTGTCGACATTGCCCAATGATCAACGGAGCGACTTATATGCAGCGGCAAATTTTGAGCCAGCGATAACGGGTGGATATAAGAGCGCAATGCTGTTGGGACTTGCCAGTTGGATGCTTGTTCCCGCCGTCGTGTATGTGATCAAGCGGTTGCGGCGAAGTGAGGCCATTCTAGTCTCTCAAGCGCCGCCTCCCCCTACGTTTGCTGAACAACTAGAACCATTGGTCATGGCGGCGGCAAATCGCAGTTTGTCGACGCGCGAAAAAGGACGTTTGGAATTGCTGTTGCTGCAATACTGGCGCGAGCGGGTCGTAATGACGGAACTCAGTATGGCTGCTGCAATTCAGCAATTGCGTGTGCATCCTGAAGCGGGACCATTGTTAAATGCGGTGGAACGCTGGCTTCATTGCGAAGCACCCTCGCGTGGGAATAGTGAGGATCGTTCGCCGGAAGAAATTTTGCGACTTTTGCTCCCTTACCGATCCGCAGTGGCTTATGAGTCGGAGCGATTGCAAGCCTCAGGGGGATCGCCATGACATTTACTCATGCCTGGAGCTTGCTCTTTCTGGTTGTCCCTGTACTGCTTAGCGTGTGGATGTTGCAGCGCCCTCGTTGGGGAGTTGCCTTGCCCATTGATCATCGTGAGCACCCCAAGCGCCCACTGATGAGCGGCCTTTTACGGGCATTCGAACTGCTTCCTCTGCTTTTATTATCGATTGCGATCGTTATCCTGGCCGGACCGCAAGTGCTACAAGTTCCGAAAGAGGATCGCATTCTGACAAATATTCAGATCTGTATGGATGTCTCGGGAAGCATGATGGTTGACAATCGCTATGAGATGGCCAAAAAGGCTATGGAAGAGTTCATCGATGCGCGTCAAGGAGATGCGCTGGGCTTCACTTTATTTGGTACCCAACAGATTCGCTGGACTCCGTTGACGAAGGATGTAGCAACCATTCGCCGAGCGCTGCCGTTTGCAAACCCTGCTAATCAGCCACCGTTTATGGGAGGTACGATGATTGGAGCGGCGCTACGATTCTGTCGCGATAACATGGTGTTGGAAGCGGAAGAGGGGGATCGTATTTTGCTTCTCGTTTCCGACGGTGAAAGTGCAGACGTAAACCCGCAAAATGTCGCTGAGTTCATCGACGAGATGAATCAAGCGAGCATCACTGTTTACCATATCCATGTGGGAACGGACCCGGCCCCGACGACCGTGATGGAGTTGGCTAAAAATACCGGTGGAGAGTCGTTTGTGGCGACCGACGAAGGCGGTCTAAAGCGAGTTTTTCAACATATCGATCGGATGAAGCCCGCCCGCTTTGTTGCGTCGACCGCCATCCCGATGGACTTCTATCAACCATTTGCCATGCTGGGCCTCGCCTTGTTGACGATCTATGCCTTGGGCGCATTTGGGATGAGGTATACACCATGGTAATGGAACCTCACATCGTCGCTTTGACGGCCGCTGTTGTTGTGGCCATGGCGGTTGGTATTGCGGAGTGGTTGCACAGTCGCAGGTCGGCTCGTGTCGCTTACCTGGCGTTTGGAGCTGAAGGTCGACCGCGGCGTTGGGTCGTTATCACACCGGTCAGCCGGGTGTTCGCCAGCAGTGCTGCAGCCTGGGGACTAGTAATCCTGTTCCTCATGGCGCCAGCAGCCATTGAAAAGGAACCGACGCAATCGGCATCAAAACACTTGCTGGTTTGCCTGGATGCATCGCCAAGCATGTTTGTCGAAGATTCGGGACCGGATGGGAAGTCGAAGCGGGCTGTCTGGGCCGGGGAAGTGATCCAAGCGATTCTTGATCGACTCGATACCGACACGACACGAGTCACCGTATTTGCAGTGTACACCAAATCAATTCCGGTCATCGAAGATACGTTCGACATGAATGTCGTCCGCAATCTACTTGACGGACTGCCGCTTTACGCCGCGTTCGATTCGGGGCCGACAAAATTGTCGTCCGGAGTCAACGACGCGCTCGCCTATGCGCGAAAGTGGAAGCCGAACACCGCCACGCTTTTGATCATCAGCGACGGTGACTCTGAAGAAGCGATGCAAGTCCGCTCCGTTCCCACTTCGATCGCCGACACCATTGTGGTTGGTGTCGGAGATCCCGTTCGTCCGACCATGATTGCGGGCCACCGCTCGACTCAAGATTCACAATCGCTCAAGCTCTTAGCAACGAAGCTCAAAGGTGTTTTCCACCAAGGCAATAACAAACATCTACCGAGTGCCGTCATTGAAAAGTTATCGATGATACGTCCACGCCTGGCAGAAGGACTGGGCCTGCGAGAAGCTGCGTTGCTCAGTGTGGGGCTGAGTTGTGGTTGGCTGGCCCTGCTTGGCCCTGCGCTGATTGTATTCGGGCGACATCATCGAAATCATCCAGTTAGAACACCAACGGCCCGGCGTTCATCGGAACAGCCGGCCAGCGGCATCGGCTTGATACAAGAAGGTGGAACGTGATGCTTCGAGCAATAGGTTGGAGTGTTTGGGCGGTGCTCCCAATTTTTGCATTGGCCTTTCACTTTGGGCCAGGACAACCTCTTTTGAAACGGGAGCTGGCAATCGAGCAAATGAGTAGCGCGCGAGCTGCCGAAGAGGAGGCAAATCGACTGCAGGCGGTTGCGTATACGGCCCAGTTTGAAACGTTAGCTGCTCGTGAGGCTATGCTACAAAGCAGTGAAATTGTCGAAGAAAATGACAGCGAAATCGCCCGCAAAAAGCTGGACCGTTTGTTGACAGCCGAACAAGAAGCCTATGCCAAGGCAAGTGATGCATGGAAGTTGGCTGCAGAGCGGTACGATCAGATCGAGACGCTATTGGACGGTTCAAAGGAAGCAAATCAGATCCGATTGTTACGCGGTCGCGCGCTGGTGCGGGCCGGAGAGGTCTTTAATGGAATTGAAGAGCTTCAAGCAACGCTGGACGCAGCCATGAGCGAACAGACAGCTAAAGACGAAAAAGAACACGCGGCATCGTCCGATTTCATGTTGGCAGCTCGCGAGGAGTTGGCGGCGGCTCACTACTTCGGTGCGAGGCTCCTGCGTGAAGAGGGGCGGTCGGCAGACGTCTGGCGGCAAGTTTCAGAAACGTCACGACAGCAGTTTCGGTATTTGGCCGAACAGACAGCCGTTGAACAAAAGACGGAGCTTGCTCAAAACCTACAACGCAACGTGGAACGCGTTTTGGATTTGGAGCAACAAGATCGATCGGAACTGGTTGGACGACCGATCCCCAAAGACTCGCCTCGCGCGCGGCGACCGGGCGACGGCGAGCCGGCTAAACGACCGGGTAATGGCCGCCGCCCCGGTGATCAACCGGGGAACGGAGCCACCGGCATGATGGAAATTGGCGACGGTTGGTAATACAGATAGATGCACTTGAGTTCAATTGGATTGAGATAAGAAAAGAGATATACCGCTATGTGCTCACCTATTCATCGGTGCCTTATGTGCTATCGACGACAGGCGTTTTGTTCCGGCGTGTTGCTTGTTATGGCGTTGGAGCTTGCCATCCATCCAGCTATCGCGCAGGTGCCTGCCGTGACACTTGCCCCGGCGCAGCGCGCAACGACCGTCAGGAGTGCCACCGTGACCCCTGCGGCTACGACTGCATCGGTTCAATCAAGTGCAGACGAAGCGGTGATTGCCGGTAAGCCGATCTTGCGCGAGGATGAGAAAGCGCTTCTTAAGGCGGATTACGATAGACTGTCACCCGGAGAACGCGAATCGATGATCGCGACTTACAAGGATCTAGGTATCGATTTGTTGATGGCGATCGGCATAGGTTCAGCCGAGACAACTGTAGGAGACGAGTCGCAGACTAACGAGCTGTTGAAAGCCATTCGCAATTTGGACTTTGCCAGAACTGCCGATAAAGTGCTGGAAGCGCGCGCGAAGATCGGTTTGAAGTCCATACCAATTCCTACCGTGGGAGCGCCGGTCGCTGAGTTGTCGGAATGGTTGCATCAGAATGTCTTGGCGGGAGAATGGCAGGCTCTGCAGCAGTTCCTAAAACTTCGAGCAGGTAGCGACGCGCCCGAAATCTATGCGCATGTCCTGCAGTCAACCAACCAGGGAGACCCGGGCCTGCTGCCGGAAGAGATCTTGGCCATTTCAGAGGCCTGTCCAGCGGAGTTGACCGATTGGCAATTGAATTTACTCGCGCAGTTGTTGAAGACGGCTGCGGCCCGGTCGAGCACCGGTCCATTCTTGGCAAAACTGCGGGATGGAACAGCTTTTTTTGGACCGCAGGAAGATGGTCGTCGCGATCGAACCGCCAAATTTCTCACTTTGGCAGGTTTGTCGGTCGAGGCATACGACTTCCTGCCGGTCTTGGAAACAGCTCGACAGAAAGCGGACACTCAAGCGCTCTCCGCTCACGCTCGTTATCACCAAGCGAGAAGTGCCACTCTTGGAAAAACGCCTGAAGCGCAGCAACATATGCGCGCCGCCTGGGACTTGTATTGCGAGATCGCATTAATGGACAAAGCCGAATTCGCCATCCGTCGCGAAGCGATGGGCCAGGCCATAGAACTCTTGCCAAGCGTTCCACCTGCACCAGCCACCGCATGGTTGCAAAGTGTATTCGCCAACAAATCCTTGGCGCCAACCGGACTGGAAGCGGTCGCCCTGAAGGCGATGCGGATTGGCAACGAGAAAGTCAACATTGAGGAGCGCGCGTCTGCCATCTTGATGATGAAAGAGTCGGTCGACGTGCTCTTAAATGATGAGGCTGTTGAGCTGAATCAGTTGCGGGTACCTCTGCGATTGTTGACGATGAGCCTGGTGGCTGCTGCTGAGGAGATCATTGTCAAGCAAGCGGCGTTGCCCGGTGTGGCTCCCGAGACTGCGCTGTTGTTGCGAGCGCTACCGGGCGACAAATGGTTGAGCTTGATCGAACCAAGCCTTGCAGTTCGTTCTTTTAAGGCGTTCATCGGTATTGCGCTGGCTGCTGACAATACGGACATGGCGCTTGGGCTGCTAGCCAAAGGGATGGAGCGGGCTCCTGGACAGAGTATCGAAATGGCAGACGAATTTTTACGCGTCTGGATGCCACGCTTGAATCCGCCACCGGATCCTCGCCGCATGCAGTCGATGATCATTTTTGCTGGACGAGTACAGCAAGCGTCGGCACCGTTGACACGCGGGCGGCAAGATCGCAATTTGGATCGGTTGCGACAACTGCTGGATCTGCTTGATAAAATTGGCGCGAACGGACGAACGCTCGACCGTGTTGTCGCCGCCTTTGCCGCATGCCATGGAAAAGCGGAGACGTTTCGTCGTGAAAGCGTCGTGTCGGTCTTGGGGAATATCGACGGTTTGGCACCTGCCGTTGCGGCGCAGTTGGCCGAGTCGATGCGCACGGGATTAAATGGAGACTGGCGGAGTCGTGATGCGCAGCGTGCCGCGGGTAGCAAACGCACCGCTTCCGAAATCGAAGCGTTGATCGAAGAAGGTTATCAATTGGCGCTCGAGTTGATTGACTCGGCGGTTTCGCAAGAGCCGGATGCGTGGCGGTACGCGATGACCAAGGCAGCCTTGGCATACGATCACATGCAGTTTCGCAAACAGCGCGATGAAGATGCGGCAGCTTACAACGTTGCCCGCCAAGAACTCTTCCGTGCGTTTGGGAATGCCGCGCAGCAATATCAAGCTGCGGTGTTGCGGGGAGAGCTTCGTGAAGATCCAGGGGTCTATCTCACTTGGTTCAGCATAGCGCTCGGTTCAAGCGATCTTGGTGGACTCAAGGCCGAAGATCTGATGACCGAGGGGGCTGAAAATACCGATCAAATACGATTGATCCGGGAGCAGATATTGGAAATGCCTGCCGATTTAGCTGCTTCGCACTTGGGAGAGTTTGCTCGTCGCGTCATTGACAAACTCCCCAGCATGACACCTGAGGTCAAGCCAGGGGTTGTCCGTCGTGCAACGGAGATTGTTGGCGATCATCCAGCCGGTGCGCTACTGCGACAGACATTGGACCTGTACAACGATTTGCTCAGTAACGAAATGCAGCTTCACTTGGCAATCGACGGTGATGACCAAGTTGGCACAGAAGAATTTGGAGTGGCACTCTCGTTGCGTTATACCGCCGCGATTGGTCGTGAATTGGGTGGTTTCGACCAGTACCTGCAAAACAATGTCTACAGTTATGTTGCTGGGCGCTATCAACCGATTAATTTTCTCGAGCGACTGGAAAAGTCGATCAATCAAGCGTTTAACGATAAGTTGGAACTGGTGCACCTTGGTTTCTTCGATTCGATGAATCCTGCACGCTCGATTCAAGTCAATGGGGAAGCGGGATGGGAAGAGAAACCGCTGTGTTATATGGTGCTGAGGGCGACCGATCCAAGTGTAGATCGCTTGCCGACGCTCCAAATGGATATCAATACCATCGACGAATCGGGCATGGTGGTCTTACCGGTGAGTTCCAACAACGTCTCGATCGATGCTAGTTCTGGCGCGCTCATTAACCGTTCAGAGAAGTCTCGGCCCGTGTTTGAGCTCGATGTGGTCCAGACCATTGGTACTCGAGAGATTGAACAAGGGACTGGTCGAGCGATCACGTTTGAGATATCTGCGACTGGAAGAGGTCTAGTACCGGAACTCGACCAACTGCTGGATGGCCTTGATAGTTCAGTTGATGGTTACCAAGTCAATTCGGAGGCCACGGAATCCGATGCCCTGCAGGTAGTCGGCGTTTCCGATAAGGGGGGGATCATGGCCATGTATGGGACGCCCGCCACGGATTCGGATACCTATGTCGAGGCGGATGAGGATGGACTGTTTCGGCTACCAACCACGCGTCGCTGGAAGGTTGTCTTAGAATCATCAGAATTATCACCTAGCAATGAACTTCGCGTTCCTCAGTTGGCGACTGGACTTTCGGGGAATATCAGATCGGAGCGTTTTTCGGATATGGATCTGGTGACCATCGAAGGTGCGTCGACGGTTATCAATGCGAAACCGACGAATTTCGTGGCCTGGACGGTGGGACTTGCGCTGGCATTGATTCTACTATCCCTCTCGTTGTGGGCTTACATCCGCAGACGACTGCAGGTTGCCCCGAGTCGAGATACATCTCCACAGATGCCAGAGGAAATAACTCCGTTTTCTGCGTTGATCACGTTGCGACGTTTTGCGCAACACTATGAACCGCGGATGAGTAGTGAGGAGCATGGACGATTGGAGTTGGAAATAGCGCAATTGGAGAGGCGTTATTTTGCGGCGGAAGCTTCGACAGATGGGAAGGATGCGAGTGACGTGCTTACGCATTGGCATCGGCAATTGGTAACACGGGGTTAAGAGAACCGATTGTTCGTTTTTCGATTTCGGCTAAGGAGAGTGGAAAAGTCAAAAATTCGGCAATGTACCCTTTCCAGCAGGATTGATTTTTTTATTCTGTAAACACTCAATTGCGGACGTCCTGCAGAATACGTCTAAGCTCGATTTGATTGAGTTGTTAAGGCAAATTAGCGAGTTGTCGTCATAAGATTGGGGAGTTCGGAATGCTTTTCGTCGCAATCATTATCTATATGGTGATAACGGTTAGCATTGGTCTCTATGCGGCGACGAGGGTCCACGGATCCAAGGACTTTATGGTAGCGGGCAGGTCGTTGCCGCTCTACATGAACTTCGCATGCGTATTTGCAACTTGGTTTGGCGCAGAAACGCTGCTATCCATATCGGCAACCTTTGCAAAAGACGGGTTACAAGGTGTTTCCGGCGACCCATTTGGTGCAGCGCTGTGTCTCGCGTTGGTGGCTTTATTTTTCGCCCGAGCTTTCTATCGGATGGATTTGCTAACCATCGGTGACTTCTACCACAAGAAATATGGAAAAGTTGTGGAAATATTCACGTCCGTGGCAATTACGATTTCGTATTTGGGCTGGACCTCCGCCCAGATGACCGCCCTTGGGCTTGTGATATTCGTACTGGGCAACAGTGGCCTGACAATGGACCAAATCTCCGTTGATCCGCTAATGTCGCTCAATACGTCGATTATCATTGGTGCGGTGGTGGTGACGATTTACACGCTATTCGGTGGTATGTGGTCCGTGGCCCTGACAGACCTCATCCAGACGGCTGCAATTGTTATTGGCTTGATCATTGTGGCTGCCATTCTTGGCAATCAAGCTGGTGGGTTCACCAATGTGATCCAGCATGCAAGTGAGGCCGGGAAATTTCAGCTATTTCCCGATATGAGCGGGGACGAGGCTTTTGGGAATTGGATGCTGTTCATTGGAGCTTTCATTACGTTTGCTTTTGGATCCATTCCCCAACAGGATGTATTTCAGCGAGTCACGAGTGCAAAGAATGAGCAGACGGCCGTTGTAGGTACATTGTTGGGCGGCGGCTTCTATTTCATCTTTGCTTTCATCCCGATGTTCATTGCCTACTCGGCGGTCGTAATTGACCCGAACTACATAAAGTTGTTTGGCAGCGAAGAAAGCCGTGAGATCCAACGCATTTTACCCGAGCTGATTTTAAACAGGACGCCAATTGCAGTACAAATTTTGTTCTTCGGCGCATTGCTGTCTGCGATCCTCTCAACTGCCAGCGGAACACTATTGGCTCCATCCAGTTTGTTCACAGAGAACGTACTGCAACCGCTTCTAAAGATGAATGATCAACGGATGTTGAGAACGTTGCGCATAATCTTAGTGGTCTTTTCCTTGTGTGCGACTACGGTGGCATTAAATTCCACCAGCACTATGTATGAGATGGTGCAAAACGCCTACAAGGTAACATTGGTTGGTGCGTTCATTCCATTGGCGTTTGGCGTCTACTGGAAGCGGGCAACGACGCAAGCTGCAATCTTCTCCATTGCACTGGGCATGCTCTGTTGGTTAAGCGCGGAAGCGATGCAACCGGCGTTGGATGCGCAGCCAACCACCTTTCAGTTAATACCACCACAGTTGATCGGCTTGGCGGGGGCACTGGTGGGAATGCTTGTCGGCGGGTATCTACCGCAGTGGATTCCACAGGCAGTTGTGGATGACGAGCATTTGAAATCGAAACCTCGTATCAATGTAGGGCACTAACAATTGTCAGTCGAAAATCTAACTGAAAAGTTCGTGGATTTCTCGAAAGCCTGAGTCGACGATTGGGAAAGGACGTCCCCCTGGTCCAGGTAGGTGTTCATTCATTTTAAATCCGAGGCTCTTGAAGATGGTGGCCACGACCTCTGATGGCTCGACGGGCCGATCATCGGGGACAGCACCAATCGGGTCACTAGCTCCAACCACTTGTCCACCCCGTACGCCTCCCCCTGCAAAATAGACAGTGAAACACTGTGGCCAGTGGTCCCGCCCACCCGCTGGATTGACTTTCGGCGTCCTTCCAAATTCGGCAAGATTGGTAACGAGCGTGTCCTCCAGCATTCCTCGTTGCGATAAATCGCGAATCAGTGCTGCATATCCTCGGTCATACATCGGAGCAACAATGTTCTTCATACCTTCGATGGAAGTAAAAGGTTTGCTGCCGTGGATGTCCCATGTGATTTCGTCGAATACCGTCAAAAAAGTGTTGATGGTTACAAATCGCACGCCCGCTTCGATCAGTCTTCGAGCGAGCAAGCAGCATTGCCCAAAGCGGTTCATGCCATACTCTTCCCTAACTTTGACAGGCTCTTTGGACAGATCAAAGGCATTGCGGGCCTGCGGGCTCGTCATCAGTCGGTAGGCCGTGTCAAAGTGCTCGTTCATGATCCGAGCGCTTTCGCTGGCTTCAAATTGCTTCATCGACGCTTCCACTGTTTCCCGCAGACGGCGTCGACGATCGACACGGGCGGCTGGGAGCGAACTTGGCGGCAATAGGTCGGGAACTTTAAAATTCTCCTGTGATGGGTCGGCTAGTAGCGCAAAAGGATCATAGGCCTTCCCCAAGAAACCGCCCGCCTGTCCGTTGGGAAGATTGCCTCCGCCACGGCCCATGGTCTCAGGCAGGACAATATGGGGAGGCAAGTCGCCGCGTGGCCCACGCAAATACCAGACGGCGGATCCGACGTGCGGTGTGTCGACGCCGCCGGTGAACAGTCGTCCGGTTTGCATGATTTGCCAGCCTGCATCATGCACTGCTGCTCCGCGATGAAAACAGGATCGAACGAAAGCGATCTTGTCTGCAACTTTGGCATGTTCCGGCAATATTTCGGACAACTGTATCTCATCTGCAACCGTGGGGATCGGTTGAAACGGCCCACGAATTTCCGACGGGGCATTGGGCTTCATGTCAAACGTATCGAGTTGACTTGGCGCTCCGAGATTAAAAATCAGGATGCACGACTTCTTGTCACTGTCGGCGTCGAGCGAGCCTTCCTCGCGAGCTTGTAGAAGTTGCGGTAGTCCCAGTCCGAGTGCTCCGAGCGTGCCAACTTGCAAAAAATCGCGGCGCAAAACACCATTGCAGGTGTGCGACTTGCCTGCACCAATGAGATCAAGCATGAGAGTTCTCTTTCGTTAGGTCTAAATCCGCAACGACTGCCGACGATAACTAGCAGGATACTCTACAGGCCAGCGTGAATCACTCCCCCGCCTGAAGGGCACCGGGAAAGGAGAGGGCTGGGGCTAAACGGTTTCCGAGTGGATCGCCCGGAGCGCACTGACAAATTGGTCCATCGTCTGGACACGTTTGGCCGGTTCGGACTGAACGCTTTGCATGATCAATGCCCCAAGGGCTTTGTCCAAGTCGGGGCGGTAGTCAAACAGGCTCCGCGGATTCGAAGTGTCGTGATTTAGCGCCGCAAGCCCACTGGTTTCGCCACCTGGCCATGGGAGTTCAAAGCTCAACAACTGGTAACAGGAAACGCCAAACGAAAAAATGTCGAGCCGTTGATCGGTTTGACGGCGGCGGACAATCTCGGGCGCCATATAAAGGGGCGTGCCGGTACGATTGCCCGGTCTCATAAATGCTTCGGTAGCAGGCACGGTTAATCCAAAGTCGATGAGTTTGATCCAGGACAGATCGGCGGAGCAGATGAAGTTCCGCGGGCATATATCGCGGTGGATGAACCCCTTCTTGTGCACATAGAGAAGGGCATCCGCCATCTGTTTGATCAACGGAAGTCGACGGTCGCCCAAGCGATCCAGTTCTTTGCGCTGAATGAGTGTGTTGAGTCCCGGCCCATCAATAAACTCCATAATCAGATACGGCTCGTTCTTGATCGACAAACCGTATTCGAGCGTTTTGATGATGTTGGGATGCTCCATCATCGCAGCAATCTCACCCTCGGAGGGTTTGTTCATTCCTCTGAAACGACTTTCGAAAAAGCTGAACTTCTCCAGGTCGCATAATTTGAGTCCGACCATGGCATCGTTTTCGCGGTCGCGGGCAGCGTAGAACTTGCTCATCGTTCCACTGACAGCGGTCCGCAGACGCTCGAAGCGAGCATCGATATCGACTTTGCGAGCCGATTTTAGAGAAGGCTTCTTGTCGCCATCTTCTTTTTTCTTGCCGAAGCCAAGTTTTTCGAGGAATCCCATATTCGAAGTTTACTTCCCGCAGTAGTCGATCGCTCTCGCAATTTCATTTTTCAGGCGGTTTCGCTCGACAATTCGGTCGATATAGCCATGCTCCAACAGAAACTCGCTGGTTTGGAAGCCGGCGGGAAGTTCGATTTTGATGGTTGCCTTGATTGTCCTGGGGCCTGCAAAGCCGATCAGCGCTTTGGGCTCAGCAAACACTAAATCGCCGAGCGAAGCAAAACTGGCGGCGACACCGCCCATCGTCGGGTTGGTGAGTACTGAAATGTAAAGTCCACCGGCGGCGTGGTAACGCGACAGGGCCGCCGAGACTTTGGCCATCTGCATCAACGACAAAATTCCTTCGTGCATCCTCGCACCACCGCCGGAGCCGCTGACAATAATCAGTGGCAATCCCTGCGCTGTCGCTCGTTCTACCAGACGGGTGAGTCGCTCGCCTACGACAGAACCCATGCTACCCATAATAAAGGCCGAATCGGTAACACCAATGGCCACGCGACGAGCTCGGATCATGCCGCAGCCGGTGAGCGAAGCATCGGTCAGTCCGGTACGTTGCTGTTCTTCAACTAAGCGGACTGCGTAGCTCTTTTTGTCTGCAAACTGAAGCGGATCCGTCGGCTTTAACTCGGCATCCCATTCTTCGAAGGTGCCGGCGTCGAGGACTTGTGAGATTCTTGTGGGAGCCGAAACGTAGAAGTGGTATTGGCATTTCGGGCAGACATTTTGCAGCCGCTCCGCCTCTTTGCGATAGATCGTAGCTTGGCAGCCCGGACATTTTTCCCAGAGACCCTCGGGTACTCCCCGTTTGCGAATCTCCGGTGCACTACCGTTGGGAACGGGCGTCTGAATCGATGTCGATGTGACGGGATTGACGGTAGCCATTTCGGTAACTCTGCGGGACGTAGGTTATGCGGGTTCCAGCGCGAAAATCTTGGGATGGACTGTTGATGTTACGGTGGTTGAGACTTGCAGCACTTCATAAGTACCGAAATCTAATTCTGACTTCCACAGGTCGCCAAAGCTACCACCTACGAGTGCAAATCGGACGATGGCTGCCATCGGTTGCGGCACGACCATGCCAACTCGTCCCCCAGCATGTTTGCGTAGAAGCTTGTCGATGGTCGATTTGGCGCGTCCCATGGCAGCCAAAATAGTCTCGCCTGCGGGAGGGCAAATCTCAGTCGGGTTTTCTTGGAACTGGCGGTAGACCTTGGGCTGCAAGCGTTTCACTTCAGCAACTAGTTTGCCTTGCCACAAACCATGGTCGAGATTTCGCAGGCAATCGAGCGTCTTTTGTTTACAAAAGTTGCGTTCTGCAATGGCCTTTGCCGACAACAAGGCCGACTCGCACGGAGCGACGTACAAGCAATCCAATTTGACCGACTGTAAATTGACAGACAATGATTCCGCTTGGGCTCGCCCAACAGAACTTAATGGAATATCCAATGCCCCTTTGATTCGACCTTCTTCATCAAAAGTCGTTGAACCGGGACGGATTAATACTACTTCTAACATGCAACCCTACGGGAAAAAGAAAAGTCACCTTCCAATGGCGTCGGCAAGCTTTGAAATGGCTTGCCGATAGTTACTCTGTCCAAAGATGGCGGAACCTACCACAAACAGACTCGCACCAGCTTCGTAGCAGCTCAAAATGGTTTCCGAGCTCACTCCTCCATCCACTTCAAGCAGCAGATGGGGGTGCGTCTGTTTTACAGTTTCCAGCTTTTCAAGTGCAACAGGATTAAAAGCTTGGCCTCCAAAGCCAGCATTCACACTCATCATTAGCAGCAAGTCGCACAAGGGCAACTCCTGCTCAACCTTACTCAACGGTGTACCAGGATTTATTGCTAATCCGACACCGACACCTGCAGAACGGATTTCTTCCAAAATGGGGCCGACTTCCGCTCCGATTTCGGCATGAATAGTCAAACAATCGGCTCCAGCATCCACAAATTGCTGAATATATTGACCCGGTTCTGAAATCATCAGGTGGACATCGATCGGTTTTGCAGTCAATTTTCGTACCGCCTCGACGATGGGCATGCCATACGTCAAGTTGGGTACGAAATGGCCGTCCATGACATCTAAATGGAATGCCTGAATGCCCGCTGCTTCCAACTGGGCTATTTCTCGTTCTAAATTCCCAAAATCGCATTGCAGCAAACTTGGAAGAATAATTGCTTGCTCTTCCCTCAATCGCTGCATTGCCTGGGCCGATCGCTGTGAGTCCATGACGCCAATCTTCATCGAGCCGACGAGAAACGCAAGGCCCTAAACTGGGGACAGGCAAGTTTTTTGCGAGTGCATTCCGCCAATGGTAACGATTTCTCCATTGAGTCCCAGGAACGGCATTTGGACATGTATTCCGCACAACTCAATTTTTTACTCGCAAAGTCGCATAGGCCATAAGTGGGGTTTTGGGTGAGGCGCTACCGTAAGAGTGCGAGGCAATCCGAGGCTACCGATGATGCGTCGCGTCGCAGCGACTTCAGGGGTATGATCGTCTACTCCAACGGACTTTCCTCCACCTTCGCTGTTCCTGTGCATATGTCGAAACTACTTGTCGATGTTACCAAGCTAGATGGCTCCAAGCGGCTTGCACAACAACTGGCACAATGTTGTCGCGAAGTTGATCGGGCGACAGCTCAGGTCTTTGTTCTCACCGGTACGCTGGGAACGGGCAAGACGCAATGGGTGCGATATTTTTGCCAGGCGATGGGCGTACCTGGCGAACTAGTTACGAGTCCGACCTACGTATTGCTTCAGCGATATGTTGCTCTGCGAGTGATTTACCATTTCGATTTTTACAGGCTGGAGAAATCGTCCGAAGTTTGGGATCTTGGGATCGACGAACTGTTCGAGCAGTCGGCCATTCTCTTGATTGAGTGGGGAGACAAATTTCTGGAGTGTTTACCAGATGATTACTTGACCATTCACCTCGAGCTTCAGGGCGACGGAAAAAGGAGCGCTTTACTGGAGCCGCACGGCCATTCTCAGCAACTTATCGATCGATTCCAAGTTTTAGACAGCGAGCTTTAGCGTTCAGTCTTTTGAAATAGCACGAAAAATCGACCCGAAGTAAACTGCGAATCGAACTCCACAGATGGCTTCCATGGCATTGCTATTTTTTTTCATTGCAATGGTCTTCATGATCTCCATCGCTTCGGCAATCATCTATGTGCCGTTTGTGTTTGCTTACCAACTGGTCGCAGATCGAAAAGTAGGAGGCGGTCAAGCCTGTTCGTTGAGCCTAAAAGCAGCCCTTAGAAATCTGTTTGGAATATTGTTGTTCATAATGTTCACGACGATCGTATCTATGCTGGCAGCCATGTTTTGCTATGTACCGGCTTTTTTCGTCATGCCCATCAGCTTTGGTGCCCTGTGGTTGCTCTACCGCGATGTGTTTGGTGACAACACAACTTATTAGGGCGAAGATTTTTCATACGTCCAGCCACATTTGGCACATGTCGAACAACTTGATGGTGCGCAATGCACCTGAACAATCTGAACAACCATTTTTTAGGTTGGGTGCCTGCATCGTCATGCCTTTCCGTTCTGGAAATTGACTACCGCTAGCCATCATTGCCAGCTACTGGTTCAATAGTAGAGGGTGGAATCGGTGAGGTTTGATTGGTTACTGGTTCGTTATTGTTGGCTAATACGAGTGGGATAGTGGACGGTGATCACGGAGCTAATTCCGCCACGGGGACCCCAACGGCTAATCAAGGTGGCTTGACGGGGTGCGCATGCAGCCACAAATTCATCCAAGATGCGATTCGTCACATTTTCATAGAAGATTCCTTCATTGCGAAACTTCTGCAGATACAATTTTAGACTTTTCAGCTCCACGCACTTTTTGTCGGGCACGTAGCGAAAAATGAGGGTGCCAAAATCAGGTTGCCCAGTTTTGGGACACATCGACGTGAACTCAGGGCAGGTGATTTCAATCTCATATTCCCGGTCGGGAAAGCTGTTATCGAATACTTCGAGCAATTCTTGAAACGGAGTACTCACCGGCGAAAAATCTCCTTCAATTTGAACCAAAAAAATACCCCACGTGAATGGCGTTTGAGCCAGCAAGTATGCAACCAGAACCGCTAAATCGAAAGGGGGCCGTCGTACGGATCAGCGAAATCTATGAGAGTATCCAAGGGGAGGGGCTGCTCACGGGAATCCCCAGTGTTTTTCTACGGACCAGTGGCTGTAACCTGCGCTGCTGGTTTTGTGATACGCCATTTGCTTCATGGTCGCCCGAAGGCGAGCATCGTTCGATCGAGTCGATTATTCAAACCGTTGGTGAATATCGATTGAACCACGTGGTGCTCACGGGCGGTGAACCAATGATTTTCAACTCCATCGTCGAACTGGCCAGCCGTATTGCCGATCTGAGCCTTCATTTGACGATTGAAACCGCCGGAACGATTTACCGAGACCTGCCATGTGACTTGATGTCAATCAGTCCAAAACTATCTGGCTCCGCGCCAGCTTCATCGCAAGGTGCATGGACCGAACGACACAATCAACGTCGCGAAAAATTGGAAGTCGTGCGGAGGTTGATGCAGCATCCCTATCAACTGAAGTTTGTGGTCGACTCCGTGAATGACGCAACCGAAGTGCTTGAGTATCTCGAGCGACTTGGAGATTTCGACGGTGATCGCGTGTTGCTCATGCCACAAGGGGTGGACGCACGGGCCCTGGATCATCAAGCCGAGTGGCTCATTCCCTGGTGCCAGCAGCATAACCTCCGCTTCTGCCCTCGTTCCCATATCCACTGGTTTGGAAACCGGCGTGGCACGTGACAGAACTGCTTAACCGCTACATGCTTAACGCAGCAAGTCACATAACGGTTCTTCGAGAGCTGGTAGAAGTTCGCGATCGTTCTTTTCCAGACAGTTCCATGTGTTGACAGCGGTATGACAAAGCGCTTCGACAATGTGTGGGCACCGATCGCCAATCTCGCTCACTTCCCACCGGTCATCCGGTTTAACATATAGTTTAACTGGAGTTTTTTCACCCAGGGCAATCAACTCTTCCAATTTGGCGGGGTCGTTCGTTTGCCATACAGCGCTCCACGCCGGAGATCGCAACCAGAGTTGATTTTCTGTTTTCAGAATTGCCACTTGGTACGCTTGTCGCCATCTGACAGGAATGTCGCTGGGAATCCATTGAAGCAGATTGCGTCCCCAAACTGCGCTTTCGGGTTCATCAAACCCCAGGCAATGGCGAATGGTTGCGCCGATATCAGGCAGCTGGAACAACTCGGCACGCCTCCAGCCGATCGGCGCTGGTGGAGCGGGTTGAACAATCGCTACGCACTGTAGTTCTTCACCATGCAATTGAGGTCTGCCCCAGCCTACACGTTCATGTTCGCCCAGTGGGACACTGCCAAGTCCGACGATGGCGCATGACCATTTGCTGCTGTCCGTTCGATTGGCGATCATTGCAAGTAACGTCGCGACGCAATCATCCACCAAAGAGATTTGTGCCGCAGCCACTTGTCCCCAACCGACCACCGCGTCGGGATCCGTGGTAGGTGTGACGTCGAAACAGGGCGGACCAATCTCTTGCGGGGGCTCGGGATCATCTGGATCGGCAAATCGAGCACGCATCGTTAAAGGCACATCCCACGGCAATCGTAGGCCGCTGCTGTGAATCCAAAAGAAGCCGGCAGCTTCCGAATTTTCAATTTCTTCAGCCGCATTGGCAAAAAGTGATACAACCGCGCATTCATGTGACTTGCAGGCAGCTTGCTGAACGGCAGGAGGCTCGACAAGCACTACTCGTTCACAGTCAGAGTCTGCTGCCCATTCGGCAGCCTGGGGGCTGTCGGTCAAAAAGCAGGCGGAGTCACCGCTCGACTGTAACAGTTGCCACAGATTGGTAACGTTCGCGGGCGATTGCATTGCATGTCGACAACTCGCCAAGCTTGTGAGTTGTCGAACCAAATTTGTTGAATCAAGAAAACACTGATCCAGCACAATTCCGTGAGCCGCCATTTCGTCTAGCGTTGGAGTTGCCCCAATGTTTGATCCATAGGTTCCGACCAGGCCAGTCCCCATGCCTTCGACCGTAATGAAGAGTACTCCGCGCATTCGCAACATTCGATGTAAGTGATAAGGGTGGTAGAACCGTTGCCGTCGATTTGGTTTACCGCAAAAAAACTAATCCCCAAAGTTTACTTGTGACCTAGGTTTAGGTGAACAAGTCTACCACGTTACCTTGCCCGAACTCACACATAAACTTGTAACCAACGGTATGCATGGGTTATGAACACGAATCTGCCAAGCACATCTACCACCGTCGATGCGGGCATTAGTAGTTACTTTGCCGTCGTTGCACCTGCGCAGTCAGCGGTGGAAGCGCGCCAGGCGGTTCCGCGTCCTCAAACGACGACTGTTTGGGGCACCGATTTTGCAATGTTAACGATGGCGGAAACAGTCGATTTAGTGGATCGCGTGGTGCAAGCCCGCCGGCCAGAATTCATCGTAACTGCGAACCTCAATTACCTGATGTTGACTGAGCAGCACCCTCGGCTGGAGGAAATCAATCAACGGAGCATTGCCGTTTTGGCAGATGGCAATCCAATTGTCAGGCTGAGTCGTCGATCGCAGCAGCCATTGCCCTGTCGAGTTGCTGGAGCCGACCTCATTGTCGAACTGGCCAAGCTCTCGGCGCAAAATGGATATCGCATATACCTTTTGGGAGCTCCCCCTGGGGTCGCTCAGGCTGCGGCTGACAATCTGCTCCGCCGGTTTCCTTCCCTGCAGATAGCAGGCTGCTATTCGCCGCCATTCCGTTCGTGGACCGGGGCAGAACAAACCAGCATGCTGGCGAATATACGCGAAGCGAGAACGGATATTCTCTTGGTTGCATTTGGACAACCCAAGGGTGAGTTCTGGATTTATGACAACTTGCATGAACTGTCGGTCCCGCTCAGCATTCAACTAGGTGCATCATTTGACTTTTTAGCAGGGACGGCGCGGCGGGCTCCGTTGATTTGGCAACGACTGGGCCTCGAGTGGCTTTATCGCGCGCTTTCAGACCCTCGGCGACTGGCCCCGCGATACTGGGCAAACATCAAATTTTTATTGCGGCGCGAGCTGCGAGATCGATTTGACAACAGTTCGCATAGCACACTGCAGGATAGGAAGCATTCATGAAAATTGCGATCGTTGAACCCGATGAACTTTTGGCTGACTTGGTGTCGTTTCGACTCGAATTGCTTGGGCACGATGTTGTTATCTGGGGCTCAGGTGCAGAGATGTTGGCTGCCGTTGGTGAGACAAACGTTGACTGCATGATCGTCGATACGTTTCAACCCGACATGCAGGGCTGGGAGGCTATTAACAAAGTACGCAAACGCTTCAATGCAGACGTCCTACCAATATTGACACTGTCGGTGGATACGGATTTGAGCCTTGTTGAGCAGGCATATCGGGCGGGAGCCAATGACTACCTCATTACACCGTTTGACCCAGCCACGCTGCAAGAAAAAACTGACGCCATGCTGATGCGGCGACGCAAGCTGACGACCGCCAAATAACGCCATCACAAAATATCAAGGAATACAAGTATGGTCGCGAGATTGGGCGATATTCTGCTCGATGAGGGTTTTCTTACGGAAGAACAACTGTCGGTAGCGATTCGTGAAAAGAAGCCACGCGTCATGCTTGGCGACTGGCTTCTGCAACGGGGCGAAATCACACGCCCTCAACTTGGGCAGGCGCTCGCCAAGCAGTTTGAAGTGCCTTACGAAGAAATTGACACCAACGCACTCAATGCGCAGATCATTCGTTTGTTGCCGGAGAAGTTTGCGCGCTCGCGAAAAATTTTACCTGTCGGACTCAAAGGTCGTTCCCTGCGTTTGGCAATGATTGCTCCCGATGATATCGAGACCATTGCCGAAGTCGAGTTGATGACGGGTTACTCCGTGACACCTGTGATCTCGCAAGAAGCTGAGCTGATGCTGGCGATCGACCGCGGCTACGACGGCCGCGCTGTTGCCAGGCAGACAATTGTGGACATGAAACTCGAAGAACTCTCCAAGCTGGAAGCGGAGGAGGTCGTCATTGAAGCCAACGTCGTCGAGGACGAAGAAGCACCCGTCGTTCGATTGGTTCAAGGCATATTGTCGGGGTCAGTCGACGCCGGAGCAAGCGATGTTCACCTTGAACCACATCAACCGGAAATGCGAGTTCGCTACCGTGTCGACGGGCAACTGCAGCAGATCATGACGATTCCAGCACATATCGAAGCAGCCGTCGTTGCACGTATCAAAGTCATGGCGGAAATGAACACGACGGAAACTCGCCGCGCTCAAGATGGGCACTTGACACTCATTGAGAACACAAAGAAGGTCAATTTTCGAGTCAGTAGTATTCCCACCGTTGGCGGAGAAAAGCTGGTGCTCCGCTTGCTGGATGAAGGCTCCAAGACGTTCACGCTGGAAGCACTTGGAATTGCCGAAAGCGATTTGCTGCGACTCAAACAGATCATCGATCGTCCGCACGGCATGTTCATCGTAACCGGGCCCACCGGTTCTGGTAAAACGACAACTCTCTATGCATTGCTCAGTTTACTCAATGATATTCACCGCAATATCGTGACCGTCGAGGATCCCGTTGAGTATCGATTGGCTGGTATCAACCAGATTCAGAACAACAACGACTTTGGCTTAGGCTTTGCCAACGCTCTGAAATACATCATGCGGCAAGACCCAGACGTCATCATGGTGGGCGAAATTCGCGACCAAGAAACTGCCACGGTGGCTGTACAGGCCGCGTTGACGGGACACTTGCTCATCAGCACGTTACACACCAACGATGCTCCGAGTGCCGTTACGCGACTCAATGACCTTGGCGTCGATCACTTCAAGTTAGCGGGAGCGATGATCGGCAGTATTGCACAACGTCTACTGCGAAAACTGTGCGTTCACTGCAAAGCACCTGCAAAAGTTAACAGCGAGCTTTCGAGCCGCCTCGGTCTCACGTTCGACTCGAGCCATCAATATTTTCGTGCGGTGGGCTGTCCCAAGTGCTTGGGTACTGGTTACGCAGGACGACAACCCATCTTTGAAATCATGCGAGTTTCAGGAGCGGTCGAAAGCGCCATTGAACGAGGATTGCCCGTCTCAAAAATTCGCGAGATGGCGGTTGAGGACGGAATGGTCGAATTGCTGCAAGCAGGTCTCAACCTGGCCATGGCCGGAACGACATCGCTCGAAGAAGTTTACTTTAAGACAATGAGTTAAAGGCTTTCGCATGGCTTCCCAGATTACCAACCTCAAAACATCCAGTGGGCTACTTTCGACATTGTGTCGTGAGTTGACGGTGGATCGAAGTAGCCCAGACAAGGTGCGCATGAAGCCGCGTGATTTGGCAAACATGCTCAACATGCTTCGTACGCTTCTAGAAAACGGGATGCCGTTACAGAAAGCGCTTTCGGCGCTCGCTGCCGATCCATCACTTCGTAAACATGGCAAGTTGCTCAAGCGTTTGACCAATCGCCTGGTCGAAGGAAGCTCATTCCATCAAGCCATCGCGGCTTTTCCAACCGCCTTTCCGATTCATGTGGTCCAACAGATCAAATTAGGGGAAGCGTCGGGCAACTTGATAACTGCCTTGCATCGAATTGCCGAGCAGATCGAAGGTTGGTTGACAATTCGCAACAATCTGTTTCAAAAGCTTTCGTATCCGTTGTTGGTAATTCTTGCCGGTAGCGGTTTGATGGGATTCATGTTGACGGTCGTGGTCCCACAGTTCGAAACGATTTATGCCGAATCAAATGTTGACTTGCCCTGGGTAACCAGTGTCGTGACCGCGCTTAGTCGCGCTTTGGGACGTTATTTCTGGCTTGCCATATTCCCAGTCGGCTCATGCGTAGGCTTGTACTTCTACATTCGCGGCAATAACCAAGCGAGACATAAGTTCGACGGTCTCACCACCCGCATACCTGTCATTGGAACCTTCATTCGCGACGTGGCGGTGATTCAGTTCCTACGTAGCGTCCATGCTCTAAGCGAGGCGGGTTTTGTTCCTATCGATGCGATATCCCAGGCCTGCCATACCGTCACCAATCGCTATGTCCGTCGCGAACTCGAGAAACTCTCTACGGCTCTCGCCCAAGGTGGAAAACTGAGTACCGCCATGAATCACATTGAACACCTAATTCCCAATTCGGTGCGCCAACTCATTATGGTGGGAGAGCACTCGGGTAGTATCACCAGATCGTGTGAAGGATCTTGCAAGTTCCTCGAAGGCCGTCTTCAACAACGCATCAATACCCTGATGGGCCTTGTTGAGCCCCTGCTTACTGTGACATTGGCGACTTGCATCGGCTGGATTGTGTTGGCTGTCTACATGCCAATGTTCAAAATGTTTGATGTACTCGATCGCTAAACGACCAACAACAAAACATCTATAGCAATCTGTGGGAACGCGGCTATGACTAGACAACCCAATGGCATTAAGAACATCGTACGTCATTTGGGACTGCGTTCGGGCGTGACGCTTATCGAAGTTATCATGGCAACGGCCTTGCTAACGGTCATCGCAACCACAGTGCTGTATTATTCCCGACAGCCGGGCGACCGTGTCAAACAGCATGCTTGTGATCTGCATGCTGAACGCTTGGAAGTCAACTGCCAACAGTATCGCTTGGACTATGGCGTTTTTCCCAGTAGTTCAATGACCGAGCTAGGTAGCGTGCGCTATCTGGGTGAGTCGCTCCCCGTCTGCCCTGTCGATGGCCGAGCCTATATCTTCGAATCGTCCACCGGCAAAGTCATTCGACATTCGCATCCTGCGCCGTAAGCCGCCGCCTGCCGTTCACAGGCAAGGGGCTGTACTCGATTGGCTTGTTGACGTTAGGACGCTGCCCGAAAAAGGCTCGGCAGGAGCCTCGCTCTCCCGAATGTATATTTCACATGCCAAATCACAACACAAAGATGTTTAGAGCGGTGGCCTCGCTCTCCCGATGTATCTGGCGACATAGATGGACATGCCTGCGGGGCGATTTTTTCGAAAAAAATCTTCAGATGACCATGCCGCGCAAAAATGATGACATATCGTTTACTAACAGCACAGTGAGCGAAAAAGGATTCAAGTGCTAACTCGAAACAATGACTAGGTAGTCAACCAGGATACGTTGAGTGCCTTAAGAATTTTAGTGCCCCATTTTTGTAAAGGTATTTGAGATGCAAAAGAGAACGAACCGTCGACGCAAGGGATTTTCGCTGATTGAAGTGATTGCAGCGGTAATCATCCTGGCCGTTGTTGCGACCGCGACTGTCGCCACAATCACTCCTATGCGAGAAAAATCTCGCATCAAGTTGGATCAACAAAACATTGCCAAGCTCGACGGTTTGGTTCAAGCCTACTACATGGAGTACGGAGCATGGCCAAACGCCAGTTTGACCGCCCTGTTCACTCGTGGCTTCACCAGTGCTAGTACGACCCCAACACCTTACGGTGGTTACTACACGTTCGATGCAACGACCAAGAAGGTAATCAACACATACGCGCCAAAGCCATAATTGGTTAATTAGTTAACGATCGAATCGACAAGGGTGGCAGGACGCGATGTCTCGCCGCCCTTTTTTCCGTTCAGTCGCTGGAGACTTGACGGCCAAACTCACCTCCCTGCAGGGAGGTGCGAGCCTTGCGAGCCGCTCGCATCACTCGCGACCCTTCCAAGGGGAAAGTGATGCGCACGGAACTTACCTAATGGTGCAACATGAGCAAATGCAGGCGCAGTGGCGCGTTTACCTTGATGGAGTTAATCGTCGTAATGTCCTTGTTGGGACTGATTGCGGTTGTCTCCGCCAGCACGTTTATTGGTCCAGGCGTAGTAGGCTCTATGCATGCGCGCCAAGAGGCCGAATACCTAAAGACAATCTTGAGATTGGCTCGTACAACCGCAGTGCTTAACGGGAATGTTGTCAACCTCAATGTGTCTGGCCAAGGGGGGTATGCCGTTTCTGATGCAAGCGGCGAATTGCTGCAGCCAGAGCATCATTTTGCACCAGGAACTACCGTTCAGTGGTCGGATACGTCGCTTGTGTTTTTGCCCAGCGGCATGACGGACCGTTCGTTTAGCGTACTGTTTGAATCGGATTCGCGCGGTTGGCAAGTCGAGGTACTTAGCGCGACGGGGCAAGTTTCGATTCGGGAGTTATGGCTACCATGATTGATGCAACTCGCAAACTTCGCGATCGAAACGCCTTTTCACTGCTCGAAGTGGTGATGGGTATGATGGTCATTGCTCTGATTCTCGTTCCAACCACGGCAATGATGTCCGACGTATTGCGTGGGGAAACTCAAAGGCATGAACGAGCCGAACTTTTACAATTGGCGCACGGCAAACAAAACGAGTTCGCTCACCTTGCTCGCGTTGCCTTTCAAGATCGTCAACAAAATGGTTCTTTTGCAAGTTTAGGACATCCCCGTCTTCGTTTCGCAGTCGACTGCTCTGATAGCGCTAGCTCAGGTGGAATTCCGAATCGGCTCCAAGCAATAAAGGTTTCCGCTTGGTACGACGAGAACAATAATCTTTCTCAGGATGGCAACGAACCCAGTGTTTCGCTGTGGACTGCGGTAGCCCGCGCCACCCCATAAGCTTTATGGTTTACTACATCTCTTGTGAAGGCAGACAAATGACGCCGAAACTCCAATTCAGACGGAAGCGACGCGGACTTAGCCTCGTCGAGCTTGTTGTCTCGATGGGATTAATGTCTCTGATCATGCTCCCGATCATCGGGCTCATGGCCACTTCATACAAAGTCTATAACGCGGGTTGTACCAGTCGCGATGGAGCGTATGCGCGCCAAGTCGCGTTGGATGCAATCAACTTGCGGTTAAGAAATGCACGAAATGTCGTCAACGCAACCTCTGGGTTCTTGGAAGTTCAGTTGCTCAACGGCGGCACAGCAACTCTCGAGTTTGTAGCCGGCGGATTGGATTGGACCGAATCAGGGATACGTCAAACTCTAGCAAGCGGCCTGACCAGCGCTCGCTTTAATGTTGGAGCCGGCTCAGGTGCCACCCCGGTTGCTGGCGACCTATTATCCATCGAAGTGGCAACCAAGACTTCTGCTGAGCCCGTTGAAACTTGGTCGAGCACCACGCTTTGGCTTCGCCCTACCATTTAGAGAATTGAGTCGAAAGTACTGCGAGTCATCAACTATGCAAACTAACAACCAGCTTGGGAATCCCAGACGCAGAACCACACGGACTCGGAATTTCCGCCGTGGCTACGTGCTGGTGTTGTGCATGATTGTGATCGCCATTAGCAGTTCGATCGTATTAACGACATTCCATTTGCTCAAACTGCACACGGCCGAAGCGTCTGCTCGGCGCGACCTGGTCACGATGGATGCGTTACTCTCTGCTGGAAAAGAACACGCCATTGCCCATTTGATCGACCAGCCCACCTACCGTGGGCCGTTGGGGATTATTTCGATTCCCCAGCAATCGCAGCAAAATTATCAGGTGCAAATATCCGACGTGAGCGGTGATATTCAAATTGATGTAACTGCAACACTGCGAGCGATCTCGCAAGTCAGCACAACGCGCGTTCAAATTGCCGCGTTGGACGCGCGACGCGCTGCCTTGGGGTTGGCAAGCGCACAGCCATAACGTGCCGTCAACAAAGACTCAACCTAAGCAGCTCTAGGGCTGTGGTGGAAAGCCTGGAAAGCCGGGTGGTAGTCCACCGCCAGGATTTCCAAACGCAGGAGGAGCTGCCGATTGAGCTGACTTGGAACCAATTAGTTGTTCGCGCGAAAGCGAAAGTTTGCGGTACCCTGAGTCACTTACCACATAATACCAATCTGCAAATCGAGCGTTTAGCTCTTGGACCTTCTTGCGAGCCTGGTCAATCTTCTCATTGCGTTCGTCAATTTTACGCTGGTTTTCCTTGGCAATGGTCGACCGTACGAATTCGAAACGCTCTTGCAGCTCCTCCGCGGTTTCAGCGTCGGCCGCAGGTGGCTGTTCCTCGGCAACTGCTGGAGGCTCTTGGCCTGCGCTGTTTTCGGTTGCAGGTTGTTCCGTTGCAGGTTGTTCCGTTGTGGGAGCTTGAGAGTCAGGCTCTTGCTCCGAAGCAGAGTCTTCCGACGCATCCTGCTCGGCCTGTGGACCGCATTGATTCAGTGCATCTTCTTCATCGCCGTTTTCATCGTCGACAGCTTCCGCTGGCGCGTCATCATCGACCGCATCTGGCTCGGGTGAAGTTGTAGTCGCATCAGGCACCGTTTCATCCGTGGCTTCTTCCGAATTGGGTGGATTGGTCGGTTCGGTAGTATCAGATGCCGCTGATTCTGCATCGTCCGCATCAGTTGGTGCGGTAGTCTCTTCGACGACGGGGGCGGTTTCCGTACCGGCGTCACTGACACCCGCAGCGGCGTCCGTAGACTTCGCGGCTCGTTCGTTTTCCAACATTTCCTCCACGGACTCAGGAACGGGCTCCAATTCAGGTGGCGGGAATTTGGACTCATCCAGAGAAGTCGTCACTAACAAGTAGCGGTTCAGTCCCGTGAGTTCATCTTCGTCTTCCTCATCGTCGCTTGAAGTTGCAACCGCTTCACCGAATCGCAACAAATACTGAACGCCATCTTTGGTACCAACCTGTGTTTCACCCGCGGTGGCAAAGATTTCGATGCCATTATCTGTTTCGCCGGGGAAAAAGCCTTGCTCTTGAAGGCTGCGCAAGGACTCCTCGTTTTCCATCAACGATTTCTCTGCCTTTAGGTCTGCGGATAAACCGGTAGGCTTGCGTCGCACCCCAACAATTTTGAGATCTTGAACTGCATTGCGTAGGTCGTTGAGCGCAGCGGTTTGTAATGCTTCATCTTCCCCCAAAGTGGTCTCGGTAGCGGTGGCGCCTTCATACGTCAACAATTTATCGAGCGACCATTGATTGGTCGTTGGATCAAAGCGAAGATCGGCATCAAAGTTCCTGCGTAGTGACAAACCGCGTTGTGTCGGCAAAACGGCATAATTCCGTAGCTCAACATTGGTGATGTCAAATCCTCGCACTCCGAGCAACTCTCCCTTGATCCATTTGGTGAAGTCGGTGGAAAATGGATTGGTATCCAATTCGACGACATAAACGGCATCTTCGGTTGGAACTCGCACATAACGCTGCCCTTCTGCCTGGTCAACTTCTTTGCCGACAATAAGGCTGGCGACAATTTGATCTTGGGCGTCCTTAACTCGGACCAGCATGCCGACGCCAGTCTCAGCGGCCGAAAGCGCTTCATCGTCCGGGTTGATTACCCCATATAAAGAATGATCGCCGCGATCAAATGTTGGAATATTGAGGACATTCAGGCCAATCAATGGTGTTGTCGCGTCGCGCACTTGTTCTGCTGCGTCAGCGGGGTAATCATCGTAGGATGGTAAACGCCAAAGATTGGTCGTATTGTCGCGAGCGATTTCAAAGCGACTGAGCTGCCCAAGTTCCTCATTGAACTTAACGATTTGAAACGATGTGGCGGTACTCGGGTCTTCGAACGAGGCGAAGATTGGCTTTCCAATGAGCTCACTCTGCAAGTCGCGTTCGGATGTGATTGCTGTTGGCCGTGACCACCATGCCAGACCGAAAGAGACGGCTGCAACGGCTGCGAAAATAGCTGTCGTTTTACCTTCGTTCACTTCGAAAACTCCTGCGTCTTCTGCTGCTTGATCTGTGATTCTTAAGCGTTTATTAATACTTAGCGCGACTGCATGAGTCGCTCATTTTTTGCATCTTTCGACTCATGCTTATGCCCTTGGTGGCACGCAAGACAGGATGCTGCTAGCGTAGGCGATTCTTGGAAATACCTTCCCGCTCCCGGACTCGTCGCGTAACAAATACGCCAATTCCAACAAGAAGTGGCGGGATGGGTGGAATGGCGATGGCCATGAACTTGTAGATGTTTTGCAATTTTCGCACTCGAGTTTCCGCCTCGCGGCGACTTTCCTTGATCTTTGCATCACGCTCGGTCGCCAGTTTTTCGCGGAGGATAGACAGTTTCCGGTCGAGAGCCCCCTTCTTCTCTTGCAGTTGCTGGATGGTACTGATCAATTCCGCTTGTTTGCTGGGTTTGTCTGGCCCTTCACGTTGCAAGCGTTCCACTTTTTCTTGAAATTTAGCGACGGCGGTTTGGATTTCTTCCTCGCCTTTCTGAATCGCCTTGTTGAACTCTTCTTGATACTGTTTTTGGTTGGCGATTTCATCCATACGGAACTGTTCGGCGCTCTCTTCGATCAACTTCAATGTTGCGTGTTGTGGTTCATGACTGCGAATGCGAGGATAGTCCTGTTCACCCGCCAATACATCGACAACATTTAAGACAAAAGTGATGTTTTGCACGCGCAGATCATAGTCTTCGAACTGCTCGGGGTGTTTGCGATTTTCGCTGAAGATTTCATGCATGAAGTCGACGTCGGCTACGTAAACGGCTTTAATCGGTTTCGCGGTCGCAGGGGCTGCGGTAGCGTCGTTCCCAGCGTTTTCTGCGGTGGTGTCTTTGGCCGTTTCTTGTTTGGACTCAAGCGATTGACCTTCGATGTACATCGCGATGGTTTGGCTGCCCGTGGCTGGTCCTTGAAGTAACTGCATTTGCGTTGCTGAGGTCTCACGACTCTGCAATTGATTGACGATTGCTTCGAATGGAACCGTGCCGGCGTTCTCCCGAGTTTTGACAATTTCTTGGAAAGTTAGATCGTCACGTCCATCGGCAGCTCGTACGGCACCGGCGTAGAGAAACAGGACTTCACGGAGCCCTTTGGTGATAAAATTCTCTTCACTGAGATAGTCTTCATCTTCGCTGCCAGTGTCCATGACGAACAGCCATTGGTCTGTCGTGTTGTCCATGGCCTGTAGCTTTGGATGCGGATTAAACTGTTGCCAAACCAGGTCTGGATTGATCCCCTGAAAGCCGCTGGCCACGGGAACATCCAGCCCGAGTGCATTCCATAGTTGTTGCATGTCCCCCTTCGGCTCAGCAGGTTGTTGCATCCCCATCATGCCGCCGGCGGGTTGTTTCGGTGCTCCGGTAGCAGGCAGGTTGCCATAAGCGAATGGGAATGGGTCTTCGAATATTGCCGTCGGTACTCCCGCTTTAACCGCGGCTACGAGGTTGGTCAACTGCTGTGGGTTTAGCGACGACGGTTGCACGGCAAACAAAACGTCATATTGATCAGTCGATATTGGGGAACTTGGATCGACTCCTTCGACCTCGTACTGCTTCTCGAGTTCGGTAACGATAGGTTGTTTGCGGATTTGCTGGAAGCTACCGCCGGCCATGGAGAAGCCACCCATGAAGTTAGCATCCGTGTTGACAATTCCGAGCTTCAGTCGCTTGGGTTGTGCCACGGTACTAATGGATCGAACCAATTCGTATTCAACAGGAATACCCGTTTCGAAGAAAGGGATTACCACTTTGGAGAGGCCACTCCGGACGGCTGCACCGAGCAATACTTCTTGGTCTTTAAAGGCGCCCCGTTCGCGAACACGCACGATTTGCGGTTCGATGCCATATTGCTTTTTGGCTCGCTGTGCTTCTTCTCCGGAGGGTTCTAGATTGTCAAAGATTTGGACGCGCAATTGAACTTTGCGACTTGTGGCCAAGGCTTCGAACTCTTTCAGAAGCGTGACGAGGTCGTAGCGGGTCTTCGCATATTGCTCGGGGATGTCGGACGAAATATAGGCGTCGACGACAATGGGACGTTCCGGTTCAAGCTGCCGAATCACTTGACGAGTGGTTGGGCTCAAGGAGCTAACCTGTCCCTCCGTCGCATCTTTGCGCATCCAGTCATTGTTCTTCAGGAAATAGCTCAACCCAAAAACGATGACGATCATCAACAACACGCGTCCGAGGTAATGCAGGAACATGGTGTTACCCTCTTTACCGCCGCTCCAGTGCCGACGTCCAATGAGCACCATGCACAGGTAGAGTCCCAAGGTCAGCAGGAGCACAAAAAAAGCGGCGGGTGCGAGACTGATGACCCCACGTCCAAAATTATCAAACTGCTCCTGGATACTGAACATTGAAATGAACCGGGCCCACTGGTGATCTGGGATGATCACATCCGCCTTCGCGGCAAAGGCCAAGGGTGCATTGAACAACGCGCCCAAGATAAAGCCGACGGTCAAATTGGCGGTAATGAAGGAAGCAACCATGCCGATTGAGAGCATGGCGAGACCGATGAACCAATAACCCAAATAATTTGCGAAGAATAAACCCGTATCCACTTCTCCATTGGACAAGAAAAGTAGCACCAAGAACGTAGAGAGTTGTGAGAAAATAAGTGAAACCGTGTAGATCGAAGCGGCTGCCAAGTATTTGCCGATCACGATATCAAAATCGTCGGCCGGAAGTGTCAGCAATAATTCGTCAGTACCTTGCCGCTTCTCTTCCGCCCAGATACTCATCGTAATGGCGGGGATGAAGAACAACATGATGATCGGGAACCAGAAATTCAGTTGGTCCAGATTCGCCAAGTTGGAATTGAAGAACTCGTGAGGCCAGAACGCTGCCATCGAGGTCAAAAGAACAAACAAGCACAGGAACACATAGCCGGTCGGGTTCGCAAAGTAACCATAGAAATTGCGTTTCAAAACTGCAAAGGCAGCCCGCTTCCCCTTGGCCAGGAGGATCACCAACACCACGGCCACCAGTCCGATAATCAAGTCGAACATGATGAGCAGGAGGAATCGCCAAATCATATTGAGTAGTTCTGCTGTCATAGCTTGCGTCTATTGTCTCAAAATTAAAGCGTCAGTTGATAGTGTGTAGTTTGAGCACCTGAGGGATACCGGTTCGCGGGAAACGGCAGTTCAGCTCACTCCGGTCAATTTATGAAAGGCCTCGTCCAAATCGGCTTTCACAAGCCGCAACTCTGCAACGGTACCGTCAAATACTTTGCGACCATCGTTGATCAGTACAACACGATCAGCCATCGCTTCGACTTCTTGCAGGATGTGGGTCGACAACAAAATGGTTTTTGTTTCGCGCAGTTTCCGCATCGTCTTGCGCACTTCGCGGATCTGGTTCGGGTCGAGACCTGCAGTGGGTTCGTCGAGGATCAATACATCAGGCTCATGTAGAAGCGCCTGCGCCATCCCCACCCGTTGTTTAAAACCCTTGGAAAGCTTGCTGGTCGCTTTGTTGACCACCGTGCTAAGGTCGCACAAGTCGATGACCGCTTCGATGCGTTCTTTCTTGCGTTTGGGATCCATGCCCCGAGCCTCAGCAAAGAAGTCGAGCATCCCGACGGGGGTCATTTCCGGGTAGAGCGGTCCGTTTTCCGGAAGGTAACCCAGGTGTCTGGACCCTGCGATTCGGTCTTGGAACATGTCGTGGCCGGCAATTTTAGCTACCCCTTCGCTGGGGGCCAGATAGCCGGTCAACATCTTCATCGTAGTGCTTTTACCAGCCCCATTGGGGCCTAAGAACGCCACCAGCTCGCCCTCGTTGACTTCAAAATTAATGTCTCGGGCGGCGGCAAATGGTCCATAAAACTTCGACAGCCCGATCGCTTCGATCATGGGCCGCTTCTTGCTTGCGTCAGATTGGTCCACCATGGGTGCCAGAATTCTCCGTTAAAGCTTGTTGCTGCAGTTTTCGGTAGGTGCTTTTTGGCTGCCGTTAACTTTGTCTTCCAAGTCAACGCCAATTGCCAAAGGTGGGTTAATATTGGGACTTTGGGACGGAAAGTCTACGAATTGCTCGTTCGGGAAGTTCGGTAACTGGCTCTCCCTGCGGATTTTCTTCGCAATCGTTAGGTTTTATCGCCGATCCATTCGGTTACAAGTGGTAGCGACCACAGACTGGCGATGATTGTTTTTTTTATTACATTGAAAGCAGGGGTGATTTTTGAACGCAGAGAGAAATGGCTTCGCCAGCCGTAAAACGACTTGCGGATTCTGGCTCACGCCGATAAACTTCGGGGCTTGATTCCGAGTGCCAGCACTGTGTAGTAGTGGTATTCAGCTCGGCGCTCATGACCGGTGTATCGGAAATGACTTTTAACTAGTCGCGGATCTGTCTGTTTAAACACCATGACATTGTCACAAAAAACCACCTTAGCCAAACCCAATCAACTACCGAAGAAGTGGTTCCACGTGGATGCCACCGACCTGGTGCTTGGCCATCTGGCCAGCGATATTGCGATGATTTTGATGGGCAAGCATCGTCCAACGTACACCCCCCACGTCGATACCGGCGATTTTGTCATCGTTACCAACGCCGAAAAGGTGGTGATGACAGGCCGCAAGCTCGAGCATCGGCATTATGCTTGGTACAACGGCTACACTGGCCAAAAAATGGAAAGCTACGGCGACCGTTTGGCTCGCAAGCCGGAAGATTTAATCTTGCACGCCGTGCGACGAATGCTTCCCAAGAACAAGCTAGCTCGGCAAATGTTGGACAAATTAAAAATATACTCAGGGGCCGAGCATCCGCATCAGGCCCAGCAAGCTGAAACAATTGAACTGGGAAAGAAGAAGGCCTAGCCCATGGTAGCTGTCAAACGAGATAAGATTAACGGTGACTGTTTAGGCACCGGTCGTCGCAAGAGTTCTGTTGCTCGGGTTCGCCTCCGTCCAGGTACTGGCAAGATCGTAATTAACGGCAAATCGTTGGAGACGTTTTTTCCAACGGCTCAACATCAAGTCGCCGTGACGCAAGCCCTCTCACACGTTGGGGCTACTGGAACCGTCGATGTGATCGTACGCGTTAGTGGTGGTGGATTGACCGGCCAGTCGGGAGCTATCCGGATGGCATTGGCTCGCGCATTGGTTTGCCACAGCGAAGAGAACTTCCAGCCTCTCCGCGACGACGGCTTCTTGACTCGCGATTCCCGCATGAAGGAACGCAAGAAATACGGTCTACACGGTGCACGCCGTGGAACGCAGTTCAGCAAGCGTTAATTTGCAGTCAATTGCAAATACAATCTCAATAGCCGACTGTCCAAGTCGGCTATTGTCGTTTTGATACCTTATGGTGCGTCGCTCACCGCTTCTTCGACGATGGACAATGGATGCCATGAGTCGCCGAAGGCCATCTCATGCGGTATGATAACCCCATTCAAGACGATTAGGCCGCATCGGTTAAGGAACGCTGGATGTCAACTCGGAAATGGACCTTCACGCCACACGATCGCAATTCGGTCGAGAGTTTTGCCAATCGCTGCAAAGTGTCTCCTGTCGTCGCACAACTCTTGCTCAAACGTGGAATCAACGATCCCGTTGCAGCGCGGAGTTTTTTGGACGCAAAGTTGACCGACCTTCGGCCCCCTGAGCAATTGCCCGGTTTACCTCAAGCGGTCGAGCGTATCGCGGTAGCCATTGCAGCCAACGAAGAGATCGTCGTTTACGGCGACTACGATGCGGACGGTATGACCGCAACGGCGATCTTGTACCGCTGCCTGACTCTGCTGCGAGCCAAGGTGAGCTATCACCTTCCCAATCGAATGGAAGAGGGCTACGGCTTGCACGTCGATTCCATCGAAAAGCTGGCCGCGCGGGGCAAACAACTAATCATCACTGTCGACTGTGGTATCGCCAGCGTCGAACCGGCGCGGAGGGCACGTGAGCTTGGGCTTTCGATGGTCATCACCGATCATCACCGGTTTGGCGATGAATTGCCAATTGCCGATGCGATCGTGCATCCCGCGCTACCAGGGACGAGTTACCCGTTCACAGGTCTATGTGGAGCTGGAGTAGCGTTCAAATTAGCATGGGCGCTTTGCCAGCATCATACAGGTTCGCCCAAGGTTGCCGATCACTTGCGAGAGTTCTTGTTACAAGCGGTCGGACTGGCTGCGATTGGTACAGTTGCCGATGTCGTCCCGCTCCTGGATGAAAATCGGATCATCGTTCGCAACGGACTTAAGACGCTCTTCAAGAATCCGCCACTTGGCCTGCGCAAGCTGATGGATATCGCGCAATTGAGCGCCAAAAGTGAGCTGGGTTCGGAGGATATCGGCTTTACGCTTGCCCCGCGACTGAATGCTGCTGGACGACTGGGGCAAGCACAACTTGGCGTTGAACTTCTGGTGACAGAAGATCCCGTGCGTGCCGAAGCCTTGGCTGTATATATCAACGAGTTGAACGAGAATCGCAACAAGCTCGAACGCAGCATTCATTTGTCGGCTTCCAAGCAGTTGAAGGAGGAGCATTCGATCGATGATGATCCCGCTTTTGTGCTTGCTTCTCCAAACTGGCATCCTGGCATCATTGGCATCGTGGCGGGTAAGTTGGCTGAAAAATATCATCGACCGGTCGTGCTCATTGCGCTGGACAAACTGGGGACTAAGCCAGGCACTGGTTCCGCGAGAAGTCCCAATGGCGTAAATTTGCACGAGGCCTTCCAGCAATGCTCCGAATATTTGATTGCCGGTGGTGGGCATGCTGCTGCGGCTGGATTGCGAATTGAAGAAACAAGAGTGCGAGCCTTTCGATCTGCTTTCCTCGAAGCGGTCGCGGAACAATCGAGCGAAACGGAGGATGCGGCTGAAATCGTTTTTGATGCCGAAGCAACGCTTGGACAACTCGACCTTGCCACCGTTTATCAAATTGAACAGTTGGCTCCTTTTGGTATGGGCAATCCGCGTCCGACGTTTTGTGCGCTGCGAGTCAGCTTGGCAGAGCCGGCCAAATTGCTTGGCGAAAGCGGACGACATCTGACGTTGCAATTGACACAACACGGCTGCCGCATGCGGGCGGTCGCCTTTGGACAGGCGGAAGAATGGCTGCCGAGATTGGAGCAAGTTCAATTGCCGATCGATTTGGCATTTCGCCCCGTGATCAATGAATATCGAGGGTTTCGCAAGGTTGAAATGCAATTGGTTGACTGGCGCGTTCAGGACGCAGATCGGTTAACCGTCGAATCCACTACGACTACAACAACAGCCGACTCGGCGCTTACGGCAGGCATATAACTCAACTGATCGGTTGACGTTATTAAACCAGCGGCAAGATCCATGCACCCATCAAAATGATCGCGAATCCGACAATCCCCATCAACGTGAGCGCTACAGTAAACGTCTGTAGGGTTTGAGTTGTGGACATGCCCGTCATCGTGGCCACTTGCCAAAAGCCACTATCGTTCATCCATGGCAATGGCTTCGACCCGCAACCAATTGCCAATGCAACGTACACTGGATGGAAGGGCAATTCAATCGACGCAGTGACGGGCGCAATGATTGCTACCGAAGTAATCATCGCCACCGTCGCACTGCCTTGTGCGACGCGAATGATTGCGGTTAAGCAGAAGGCGGTGATCAACATGCCCCAAGGTGTGGTGAAGCCTGAATACCGATCGCGCAGTGCATCTGCCAATCCCAGTTGTTGCAAGGCAGCTCCGAAGGCGCCTCCAGCACAGGTCAGCAAGACGATGGTGCCTGCGTCGGTCAAACCTCGCGATACGGATGTTGTCACTGTTTGTCGATCGGTGTACCAGCGAAGTATTAGGATCGCGATTACTGCTGTTGCAAAGAAGAGCAGATTTGGATCGCTCGCAACAGCTAGGAATGGCTCAATCGTTAGCATGAACTTCACGAGCGAAGAAAGGGCATCGCTTCCACCGGAAGTTGGCTCCGCCTTTACATAGAACTCGACGATCTCAGCACAGCTAAGTACCAACATTGGAACCGCAATCGGAAGTAGTGCGATCCAAAGTGAAATCCCCGAGTGGTTGGGAGTACCGGCACGTACGTTGGCGGCGGTTTCATCAGGTAGTAGTTTGATCCACCGCGAACAAACCGAGCCATATGCAAAGCCGATGCTGGCCGCGAGGCTTCCAACGATTAATCCTCCAAGCATCATTGCGCCAATGCTCACACCCAGTTCGGTTGCTACCAATAAAGGTCCAGGCGTGGGTGGAACCAAGGAATGTGCCATGGTTGCCCCAACAATGATCGCCATGACGGCCGTTAGGTAAAACTCGGGACGTTGACGGCCAATGGCTTTGGCCAATGGTAGCAATAAATAGAAAACATTGTCGAAGTAAACCGGGATACCCAACAAGAAACCGCTCATGGTCAGTGCCGGAGCCGTCCCGCGCGGCCCAAACAACGCGATAATCGCCGTTACGATTTTCGTCGCGGCACCACTTTCCAAAAGGCAAACGCCTACGATGGCGGCCATAATGACGGGAATGCCAAGCCGACGGAAGGTCCTCGCAAAACCTTCGGCCAGTTGATTCCCTAGATTTGTATAGCGTGTTCGCTTAGCTGCGTTGAAGGCTGTTGCAAGGATGAGTTCATTTACTGTTGCATTTCCTTCATTCGCAGCATCTATCGTCGACTCGACGGTTGGGAAATTGGTTGTATCTGAAGTAGCCGGGTGGATCGCGTACCATACAAGATCACTTTGGGCGAGTTCCGGTACTGCCGGCAATTGATCTAAAGTCGCGGGTCGTACTTCGACTTTTTGAGCGTTGTCGATTCCCGCGTCTTGCTTGCGGATGTAATAGCTACCCGAAAGAATTGGTTGCGTCAGTCCAACCAGCGTTCCGACTTGTTTGGCAACGGGATAGCTACTGGAACGAACTTGATTTTCGATTCGAACCGACTCGGGTGTTGCTGCGAGCAGAAACAGCGTACCTAACAACAGACCGATTAGTGGGTGGAGCCTCAGGGCGAGAATGGTGACCAACACGATACCCACCCCCAGCCACGCAATAGCCATCACTGTCATCTCTTCCGCCTCGTTTTACAACGCCCATTCTCAAAGCGTTTGAATTGTGAACAATGAGCGAACGTCAAGTGTAACGGAACGGCGTTGTGTCTGCTGTGAGTGCGGAGTGTTTCCAGGCTGCAACCCGTTATTCCACAAGTGATAGCGCACCTTCCATTGGTTTGATAGGAATCGCAATGCCGGAAACGACAACAAGCAGCGTGTCTCGCGATCCAGCTCAGCTTCGTAGTTCACGTTGGTTTGCACCTGACGATTTGCGCTCCTTCGGACATCGCTCACGATTGAAAGGGATGGGTTTGAGCGATGCCGATTTTCGTGACAAGCCAATTGTGGCAGTCCTTAATACGTGGAGCGATTTGAACACATGCCATTCACATTTTCGAGAGCGTGCCGAGGATGTCAAACGCGGCATTTTGCAAGCAGGCGGGTTCCCGGTCGAAGTGCCAGTGATGAGCTTGGGTGAAATGCTGATGAAGCCGACGACGATGCTCTATCGCAATCTGTTGGCGATGGAGGTCGAAGAGGTCCTGCGCTGCCATCCGATCGATGCGGTGGTCCTCATGGGTGGCTGTGACAAGACGGTTCCTGGGTTGTTGATGGGTGCGTTTTCGGCGGACATTCCGGCGATTTTTATGCCTGCTGGGCCAATGCTCAAGGCGCGCTGGAAAACTGAAACGCTTGGCAGTGGTTCCGACGCTTGGAAATATTGGGCCGAGCGCTGTGCTGGAAATCTATGCGATGGTGATTGGCAAGAGATCGAGAATTGCATCGGGCGTTCGGCCGGTACGTGCATGACCATGGGGACCGCGTCCACGATGGCCTGTATCACCGAAGCCCTGGGACTGACACTGCCTGGCGCGGCCTGCGTTCCAGCGGTGGTGGCCGAACATCGTCGGCTGGCATCGGCCACTGGACGTCGTGCAGTCGATATCGCTTGGGAGAATCTGAGGCCAAGTCAGATAGTTTCTGTTAAAGCGATCGACAATGCGATCATGACCCAGTTAACCATTGGCGGTTCGACCAATGCCATTGTGCATATCATTGCATTGGCTGGCCGAGCCGGATTGTCGATGTCACTCGATCGCTTCGATGAACTCTCCAAGAAGACTCCGGTGCTCGGCGACTTGCGTCCCTGCGGTCGCTTCTTGATGGAGGATTTTTACAACGCCGGGGGCCTTGGCGCGTTGCTCAACCGGCTTAAGTCGCTGTTGAATCTCGATTGTCCAACTATCTCCGGTATCACGTTGGGAGAACAGATAGATGGACTTGAAGTGGTTGACAACGAAGTGATTCGGCCACTCGATAATCCCCTGTGCGAAACCGGCGGGACGTTCATATTGCACGGTAATCTCGCCCCGGAAGGTTGTGTCATCAAGTCGGTTGCGGCGGATCCGAAGTTGCTCAAACATCGCGGGCCCGCTGTCGTGTTCGAAAACTATCGCGAGCTAAAAGAATGCATTGACGACCCCGATTTGCCGGTGACGGCCAACTCGGTAATTGTGCTGAAGAGCGCTGGGCCATTGGGCGCTCCCGGTTTTCCGGAATGGGGCATGCTCCCGATTCCAAAAAAGTTGTTGGCGCAAGGAGTCCGCGATATGGTGCGGATCTCTGATGCAAGGATGAGTGGCACGAGCTACGGGACATGCGTCTTGCACGTTTCACCGGAGTCGCATTTGGGTGGCCCCTTGGCCCTTGTCCAAACGGGTGACGAAATTGAGATCAACGTGCCAGAACGCCAGATTCAATGGCATGTCTCTCACGCAGAAATGATGCGTCGTCGGGGACTGTGGAAGCCGCCGCAAGAAAAGTGGAAGCGGGGCTACCAATCGCTTTTCGCCAAGCACGTAACACAGGCCCACCAAGGCTGCGATTTCGACTTCCTGGCAGGCCGTTCACCGGGAGAAGAACCCGACATTTTCTAATCGGCGCAAGGTGTCGATCCGTAAAATTGGTAACTCTTGTTTCGTAAGCCCCAGCTCCGAGAGGTATACTACTGGCGTGTCTCCAATTTTTCACACTGCTGTACGAATACGATCTTGTCGCAACACGTAGCATCCAGCAAGTCTGATACGCGTCGCGATAGAATGACTTGTCCGAACCATCTCTAACACAGTATTCAGCGAAATCAAACAACATGGCCAGAGGCGATCATATCTTCGTGTCCGGTACGATTCACGGGATTCCGTTTCAACATCACGGAATCGATATGGGAGATGGAACGGTGATTCACTTGGCGCCGGCCAGTGGAACTCGTTTTGCGTTTCGGGATGCCACCGATCGATTTGCCGTCCGCCGCGATCCTTTGGGCCTGTTTTCGATGGGGCGTCAGCCCAAGACAGTACGCCATGAACGAGGGCTTGATGCGGAACAGGTGGCGTTGCAGGCGGAGAGTTACGTCGGAAAAACCGGTTACAGCCTGCTTGATGGCAACTGCGAGCACTTTGCCGCTTTGTGTGCCAGCGGAGCGTCGCGAAGTCAACAAATCGAGATGGCGGAAGCAACGGTATCCGCCATGACATCGATGGCAACCAAAGCATTTTGGGCCGTTTCAGGGCGAATTGGCACAAGCCTGCTCGTGCGTGGCATCACCAAAATCCACCCAGCGATGCTCATTGCCGATGGAGTGGAAGTTGCCGCTTTGGCGATTGGTTGCCGGCGTGGATTGACGGCAGACAAGTCTCGCAAGGTGGCTCGTATCAGCGGCAGTTTGGCTGCTGTGGGAATTGGTGGTGTTCTCGGTGGGCCTGCTGGCGTTGCCATCTCGCTGGCTGCCCATTCGAGTTCGACAGCTCTGGCGGATCAGTTGTGCAAGTCCGTCCGCCGCGTACTTTCATGACCCCACTTCATCTTGTCGCCTATAGGTGAATGACGAACGCCAGTTCGAGCGGTCAAACGCCAGGAATTGCTGGCTGTGAGTGAAGTTGCCAGCAGTCGCAACTTTTTGGTCGCGATTGTGCGTTACACTAAGTGCTCTTTGTATGGTATCGCGCGATTTGGTAGTCGCATTCACTTGCCGAATTGCAGCCCCCGTAGTTGAACCACATCGATGTCGCGTTCTGATTCGTCAACTTGTAATCTTGCTAATGAACTTCTGGCAGCTATCGCGCGCAGTCAATCTGCCAGCGAGTTTCGTGAGCAGGCTTTAACGGTTGTCTGTGATTATCTGCCCGGTGCGCGGGTCGCTTGGGTGCACCAACAGGAAGCGCACTGGGAGGTGACGGGTTCCGCCAACTCTTTATCGCAACTGCCCATCGATCTGGCTGCGTCGGCTTGTGACGAGATGGAGGTGACGCAGGGAGACGGTTGGCTGGCATCGCCAATTACCGGTCGATCGATGCCTGCAGAGGTTCTACTAGTCAGTCCCCACAAGGCGCTGAGCGCTGACGACGCCGTATCGCTTTCCCAGATGTTGCGACATGGTTTGTTGATCGCAGCAGAACAATCGAACCTGACCGCTCGCGTCGAACAACTGCAGAGTCTGCTTGACCTCACCGCCAATTGGGCGCGGAGTCAGGATTTAACGGAACTATTGAATAATATGGCTCAAGCGGCTGCGCGAGTCTTACGTGGCGATCGCGCTAGTATTTTCTTGTGGGATAAGGCTCGTAGTGAATTGGTCGGACATCCGGCCATGGGGGTCGAAGGCGGGACATTGCGTATTCGCGACGATCAGGGCATTGCTGGAGAAGTGTTAAAGAACTTGCTTCCCAAACGCTGGGACGATACGGGCGATCCCCATGCGATCAACACTAAAGTCGGGAAAAAGCTCGGGTATGCCACTCGTTCGCTGGTCGCCGTTCCCTTGTTGGACCGGCGCAATCGACCGCTCGGTGTCTTTGAAGTCTTGAATCATCGCAGCGGATTATTCTCTGAAGAAGATGAAAAATTCCTGATTGAGTTAGCGCGACATGCATCGGCTGCGGTGGAGAACACGCAAAAAATCACTTCGCTGATCCAGTCTCGCGATCGCTTGGTGAAAACTGCTTCCGAGACACTGCGTTTGGTTGGCAATTGCCATCAGATTGGCGCCCTGCGTGACACTGTCGCGAGAGTTGCGGCCACCGAGTTGGCAGTGCTCATCCTCGGCGAAAATGGGACGGGTAAAGAAGTGGTCGCCCGTAGTTTGCATTTGCAAAGCTCGCGACGCGATCAAGCGTTTGTGGCCATCAATTGTGCTGCGATAGCCGAGTCTTTGTTGGAAAGTGAGCTGTTTGGACACGACAAAGGTGCTTTTACCGATGCAATCTCAGATCGCGCCGGAAAATTCGAAATGGCTTCCGGGGGCACACTGCTGCTTGACGAAATTGGTGAAATGAGCCTTGGCGGGCAAGCCAAGTTGCTGCGTGTGTTGGAGGACAAGATCGTAACACGCGTGGGAAGCGAAAAGCCGATTCAGACCGACGTGCGGATTATTGCGGCCACCAATCAAGATTTGGTCAAGTTGGTACGCGAGAAACGCTTTCGCGAGGATTTGTATTTTCGTTTGACGGTCGTAACGCTTCAGATACCACCACTTCGCGAACGCGGCGAAGACGTATTGGTCCTGGCGGAGTATTTCCTTGAACAGTTTGGGCATCAAATAGGCCGTCTTCCTCCTAAGCTCTCCGATGCGGCCAAACGACGGTTGCTATCGCATTCTTGGCCTGGAAACGTGCGCGAACTTCGCAACTTGATGGAACGAGTCGCCTATTTGACAAACGGGTCCGTCGTCGAAGAAAGCGACTTGGCATTTGTGCTTTCGCCCAGCTCATCGGGCGATGTGGGCAATGTCCCATCACATATGACTCTCGGGGACGCCACCGATGTATTCCAGAAACAGTACATTCAACGGCACGTTGAAGCAGCTGGAGGCAATCTGGCTGCCGCCGCCAAGCAACTGGGGCTCCATCGCTCCAACCTGTATCGCAAAATGAATCAATTGGGCATGAACGGTTAATCGAGAGTTCATAAGACGCAAGCGTGACGTCTACCTAGCTTCACTCGGCGGCTTGCGCGGTCGAGACTTCGAGCACAAGGGTGTGTAGCGTTTTGCCAGGCAAGAGTGGCGACGGATTGCCTTTGTACCAATCTTCAAAACCAGCTTGGTAGAATGGCGAGTAGGGGTGTGCCGATTGCCCTCCAGGCTGGTGATAGATGCCTTCTGTTTCGCGACCTGGTGCTACCACCATGCGTTGCGATGCACCAAATAATGGTCCTTGGACTCGCGGCATGTTGTTGTCGCCAGGCAATTCGCAGGGAGGCATGTTAAGCCAACTTGACAGGATTGGCACTACACCAGTGATGGGGTGATTGACGGTTACCAGATTCCGTTGGCCCCAGGTTGCTGAGGTGAGCGGATGCTCGCGCGTCAGCGTGCGCTCCGTGGCTGAAGCAGCTTCCTCTAGCAGTTCTTGCCAGTTGTTGTATTTCAGCGCAAGCCAGTGTTCTGGCTGCTCAGTGATTAACGACCAACTTGCGTCTTCATAAGCGATCGGAACGTACTCCCGAATGCCAGTTGCTACAGCAAACCCACCAGGTTCCGAGATCGCCGAATTGAGTGCCTCGCGACCACTCACTTCAAATCCGAAGATGCGGTTGATGACTTGCTGACGAAATTCGTGAGTCAAGCGATAGCCAACGGACGTGGTACTAGCTCGACCTTCCCAGTGGATCACGTGTTCGATAAATTCTTCAGAAACAGGAGATGTTGGAGCTTGGCATGTGGTAAGCAGCAAAGTCTGCCAGCGTTGTAGGAAAAGTGCCTCGTCGTCCAATTGAACCTGCATCAACGACTTTTCATCAAAGGTTTTTTCTGCGCGGAGTCGATCACGAATCTGTCTCGCACGCGCGCCGCGGTCATAACCACCGTCGCCGATCAGCCGTAAATACTCATCCCCCAAGATCCGGTTGTTTGCGGTCCAGATAATTCCGTCCGGCGGATTTAACAGGCGGGGATATTCGTCGGGGGACAAGTAGCCTTGCCAGTCCATTTCGGTAGTTGACCAATCAACGGGAAGCATCGGAGGTTCCGACCGTCGACGTGGAACGCGTCCACAGACCGTCCAGCCAATGTTGCCCGACGTATCGACTGCCACAATGTTGACATGCGGCATGCCAGTGGAATTGGCAACTAACAAAGTTTCCTCAACGCTCGATGTGGCCTCCAGCTCCATCGCTCTTAGATTAAACGCCTCCGAGTCGTGTCCAACCCAACGATGCACAAATCGTCGTCCATCGCGCTCGGCGACCACTGGCCCCCACTCCGACCACAAGTACTCGAATTCCTTGGAACCACCTTTAAATGTGATGCTCTCTGTGTGGCGAACCAGTGGCTTTGGGCCGTCCGGTGTCAAATAATGGTCCGGCTGATTGGAGACAGTCTTGAGTTCAATCACATCACTGTAGTCGCCGTAACTATTTGTAAAGCCCCAAGCCACCGACCCGTTTGAGCCCTCGACCAACATGGGTGTTCCGGGCAACGTCACGCCAACCAGTGTTCTTTCGTCGCCTGCAATGGTCGGCGATGTAATCACTGCACGGTACCAGGTCGCCGGAATGCGCAGCCCGAGATGCATGTCGGAGCCCAGCATCGCATGTCCATTTCCCCGAGCAGGACTCACTACAAAGTTATTGCTACCGACGCGAAACTCACGATCAAACGACGAAATTTGGATTAAACCAAACACATCGTCATCGAGTTGATCGTGCGCTACCTCCTGTGGTTCGAGCGCTGAACTGCTGCGCATTGACCAAATCTCAGCGCTTGGAATGGCAGCTGGCTCGAACATTGAATCGTCAAGCGCGGCATCCCACTGGGAGCCTCTCGGTACCAGAAAGTCAAATACCTCGGCAGGAATTTTTTCGTGAAGTAAGCCCAGCGCGAGTTCGGGTTTGGCGTCCATCGGTTGAAGATCACATAACATGGAGAGCATGACCAGGATGGTGTCCTGAGCTTCCCACTCGCGCGGTTGCTGACCAAGCATCAAATATTCAAACGGTGCAGCGTGCAATAGCTCGATCCCTTGGTTGACTCCTGAGGTGTATGCGTCCAGCACGGAGCGATAATGGGCTGGCATCCCGTCCATCACTTTGCTTGCTCTTTCAGAAAAGCGGTGCTTGCGGAAACGCATATCGCTGTCGACCGCAGCTTCGCCAAACAGCTCGCTGAGCCTGCCAGCAGAGAGACGGCGCAAACAATCCATTTGAAAGAAGCGGTCCTGCGCGTGGAGAAAGCCCAGCCCAAACGCTGCGTCGTTGCGTGACGTAGCTTTAATCGAAGGTACTCCCAGATGATCGCGGTCGATGGTAACGCTGTCAGCTATACCGGAGACGTTGACCGTGCCTGCAATTTGCGGCAGACTCGAACGCAACTTCCAATGTACCCAACCAGCTGCAGCGGCTAGTAGCACGAACGTCAGCAGCAGACTGCGCACGATCAATTTCTTCCATGTCCAACGACGATACCAAGCAGTCGCGTCCGATTCTTGCATTGTACGCTCCCCCGTTCGAGCTCTTATGTTGTCTTAGTGTCGTTCCGGTATGCTCATTGCCCCTATTGTAAGGTGCCGTTTGACGACGAATGTGCTACTGACAACCCGTCGTTTTGGGAAAAATTCGGGAAAATTGAGGAGCGCGTTTCCAAGTGAGTATGGCCTGGGCGAATAGGGCTTAAGCCGAAACTCTGCTGGGGGGAATGACTCATTTTTTCTTGATCCGAGTGAAGGTGCCTTTCATGAAGCTCACCCATTTTCCGTCAGCCCCCAACATTTTTGACATCATCTTGATTTCGTCTTCCGAAGCAAACTCGTAGATATCCTGGAATTTTGTGAGTTGTGTGGGATCGGTAAAGTTGGGACCTTCGGCCTCCAGTGTCAGGACTTTGCCCGCCTTATCTAACGTGCCTTGGTATTTCCACATAAACGCCGACACGGAATCAACCCACGTTCCGACATACTTCTTCTTGCTCTCATCGTAGCCAATTGTCTGCATGCTATTCATTGGAACACCCTGCATATCCCCTTTCATTTCATTTAGGACCCAGAACCCTCCCAGCATTCGGGACGAGAGAGTACCCGAGCACTCCATCGGCGGCTGCTCGGGGCCCATGTTTGCTTCCACTTTTGTAGACCATTCACCGACAAACCGTGACAGAATCTGATGTTCTTTGGTTGGCTCTGGCATGGCAAACGTTTCTTGCGCAACTACACAATTTGCGATCAACATCGCGCACAACGTGACTGGGTACAGCATTCTGGCTTTCATTTTGTAGCTCCAAACAAGGAAAGTAAGGCGTTGCAAAACAGTTAGTGTCCGAATCAGCCGGAACGCGTTAGCGTCCGGATCCCATATGGCAACGCATAAGTAACAACACTCCCAATGGTCGAGTGACGTCGGTCGAGTTCGACGAGCGAATAAAAATTCTTGTTTTTAGCCCCCTATTTTTAGCCAGCTCTCTTTTCTGCTGAGAGCCAATCGGTGTTACTTGCCCAAGCCAAAATCTCATGGATGACATGGCCACGGAGGTTGACCTCTGCCGCGTTTAGTATAACATGCAACCCTTGGGTTGCATAATACTTTTTGTTAACAGGTTAGTACTTTAACATGTCGAATTCAGACCGTATCGAAAAGCAAATTGAACTGAATGCACCACTTCAGCGAGTGTGGGAGGCGTTAACCGACTATCATCAGTTTGGCCAGTGGTTCCGCGTTCAATTGGAAGTCCCCTTTGTGGTAGGCAGGAGAGCCTATGGACAGATCACGTATCCAGGGTATGAACATGTAAGAATGGAAGTTGAAGTCGTGGCAATGGAACCGATGTCACGATTCGCATTTACTTGGCATCCGTACGCAGTTGATCCGCAGGTGGATTATGCGTCCGAACCACCAACGATGGTGGAGTTCAGGTTGCAGCCATCGGAGTGTGGTGTGTTGTTATTTGTAACGGAGTCGGGGTTTGATGCCATTCCGGCGGGGCGGCGTGACGAGGCGTTTCGCATGAATGACGGTGGTTGGTCCGCACAGGTGAAAAACATTGAGAATTATGTCAAGAACGGCTGAAGCGTCTCGACGGTTGGCATGCAGCGCGCCACTCTTTGCGGCTTTGGGAGACGAAACGCGTTTATCGCTACTGCTGCAGTTGGGTGAGGGCAATTTATGTTCAATCACCAACTTGGCTGATGGAAGACAGCAGACTCGCCAGGCGATTCGAAAACACTTGCGAGTCCTCGAAGAGGCACGGCTCATACGTGGTGTTCGTCGTGGCCGTGAGAACCTCTTTCAAATAGAACCGAAGACGTTGCACGTAGCTGCACAGTCGCTTGATGCCATTTCAAGGCAATGGGACGATGCGTTGGCACGCCTGCAGTCGTTCGTCGAAAACGGTCAATAGCTAGCTGTGAGGCCATCGAAGCTCTCACCTTTTCCAGAGGAAGTGGATGTTTACAACTCGCCGTTGGATGCCGTTTGTAACACGGCAGTTTCAAGCTTCATTGCATTCTAGCAAATGGATTGGACTGGCCGCCGCGGTAGGTTTGATCGCTGGAGTAGGCGGCATTGCCTTTCAAGTGATCGAACAAACGGTTTTTCATTTCGCCACTGAGCGATTTGCAGGCTATTCTCCTCAAGAGGCGGAAGGTGAACCAAGACTGTACGAAGCTCCAGTAGCTGAGTTTTCTGCTGCAAAGTTGCTCCTCGTCTTGGCAGCTGGAGGTCTAGTATCGGGGGTGCTTGTATATCGCTTTGCACCTGAGGCGGAAGGGCATGGAACGGATGCCGCGATCGATGCATTTCATATGAAGCGAGGTTATATCCGTCCTATTGTGCCTTTGGTGAAATTGTTCGCATCAGCCATTACAATTGGGACCAGTGGTTCCGGAGGCCGAGAAGGCCCCATTGCGCAAATTGGTGCAGGCTTTGGTTCTTATCTCGCGACGGCACTCAAGCTACCGGCACGTGAGCGACGGATACTCTTGGCGGTTGGGATGGGGGCCGGAATAGGCGCGATTTTTCGAGCTCCCTTGGCCGGCGCATTGTTTGCCGCAGAGATTCTGTATCAAGGCTCGGATTTAGAATCCGATGTCATTGTCCCAGCGGCAGTGGCCTCGACAATTAGCTACAGCGTGTTTTCCTTTTGGTTACCCGAGGAGATTCGCTTTCTACCGCTGTTTGGAAATCAGCTCCAGTACCGACTCAACTCTGTCTTTGAGTTGGTACCGTTAACGCTGTTGGCGTTCATCCTGGTGGGCGTAGCCGTCATTTATATCAAGTCCTTCTATGGGACCCACGAGTTATTTAAGCGATTACCGCTCCCTAAGTTCTTGAAGCCTACCGTGGGAGCTCTCCTTGCTGGTCTGATAGCGCTTGGACTATTTCAGATATACGGGGAAGATTTTCGTGTACTGGCCGTGCTGGGAACAGGCTACGGCACATTACAGGACGCGTTACTCAACCCTCAAAATGTTGGAATCGGGTTATTGCTTACCGTCGCAATTTTCAAGATTGCTACTACCTCAGCTACCATCGGTTCCGGAGGTTCTGGCGGGGTATTTGGGCCTTCGATGGTGATTGGCGGTTGCACCGGCGGAGCGGTGGGACAAGCATTTCACTACCTGGCGCCGACGCTTGCTCCCAATCCGTCTGTATACGCTATCGTGGGTATGGCTGGTTTCTTTGCTGGGGCAGCGCACGCTCCCATATCCACAATTGTCATGGTCACAGAACTCACTGGCGACTACGCGTTGCTGGTACCTACCATGTGGGTAGCGATGATTTGCTCGGTCCTATGTCAACGCTGGACACTTTATCGAAAACAGCTACCAACTCGACTCGATTCTCCTGCTCATCGCGGTGATCTGCTGGTCGATATTCTCGAGGGCATCAAGGTGAGTGAAGTAGGCTGGCTCTCGCGGAAAACGGTAGCGGAGTCACTTCAGCTCCGCGAGATTCTGCGACTGCTGTCTGAAAGTAAACAACACTACTTTCCCGTCCTCGACAGCGAACAACGATTTGTGGGTGTGTTTTCGACCGATGACGTTCGATCGTTTATTTTCGATGAGTCGTTGTGGGAGTTAGCCAACGCGCGGGACATTATGACTACCCGCGTGGTTGCTGTTTCACCCGACGACGACTTGAATACTGCATTGCGTCGATTCACGGAATTGAATCTCGACGAAATGCCAGTGCTCTCAGTTGGTGACAACTCCAAGTACTTGGGAATGTTGCGCCGCCGTGATGTTATTCACTTTTACAATCAGAAACTGCAACAGCACCAAGCTGAGAAAACGGCATGATATAGTTGTTAGACACGACCAACCAACAGCCACACCAGTAGCACGAGCAGTAGTATTCCGCCAATGCCTCCTAGTGCTGCGTTCTGCGCGATGGCTGCGATTAACAATACGATGAGCACTAAGCCCAGTAACCCAATTCGCATGATGAAGTTCCTTAGTTGTCTTTTTGAAAGTATGAGTGAGTAATTCGATTTGTGATTTCAATGATCACGATCAGCGGGAGACGTGTGCATAGTGATCAGGGTAAAGCCGTCGCGAGCTATCGGCCCCGACATATCCACCGCCAATGGCTGCTGCTAGCGCTGCTGCTGCCGCACCAAAAATCAGCCAGAGAATGGCTACGGTATAACTGGAAACCGTTTCTGCAGCTTCATCCACTGCAGCTTGATAGCCTGCGATCTCTTCATTGATGCCTTCCGACGCGCCGTCGACCAATTCGTCAATTTGAGCCGTAGTCAGGCTTGTGTTTCTGGCCATTGTGCGTTTGGCTGCAGTTGGATCGCCAGTAATCAACTGATTGGCGATTTGTTGAGCCGCATCGGCATCGAGCTGATTTAGGGCCTGATTGATATCTTGTTCAGTGACGTTGGGGCCTCCCGCAGAGTCCATTTCAGCTAGATAACCGTCGATGTTTCCAATGAACTGTTTTTTCAGATCTTGTGCTAAGGTCAGGTTGTTCTGCGGATCACCAAACTGCTGTTCAAGCGAATCGTAGGCAGATTGAACCAATGCTTCTGCATCATCCTGTGAAAGTTGGGTTTGCTGCGCCAAGAGCTCAGCAGCGCCTTCAGTATCTTTGTTCTGAAGATCGATCACGATTCGTCGAAGAGAACGATCATCAAGGTTTTCGATGGCCGAACGGACTTCCTCTTCAGTGACCTCGTCTGTGCCAGAGGCTGCCAGCTCTGCAGCTCGGTCGTACAGACGATCCTGAATTTGAGCACCGTACTGCTGGCTAATTTGTTGGGTCATGCTGGTTATTCCCGATGCCGTTTGGCTCGCACCTTGGCCCACCGCAGTGGCAACTGCACCCACGCCCTGCGCCGCTTGGCCAGCCACAGAGATACTCGTTTGTAAAAAGGCAGAAATGCTGTAGTAACTAAGAACAACTAATGCAACGGTGGCCACAGACCAAACTGTGAAACCGTGCAACATACCTGAGGTGTCATCAATGCGACCAGCCAATCGCGCGGTTACCAGCGACCCCACAAAGAAGCTGACAAGCCAACACAAAATGGTCCACACGGTGGTGGCCGTGCCCAAAGTTCCATCCATCGTTACCGAGTCGGCGGCATCAGCGATAGAGACTCCAATGGCCACACCTAACATTTGAATTAGCCAACTCAGGGCAAGAATAACGAACAGCCCTGCGAAGACTGCTCCCCAGCTAATCGACGGAAGCCCTAGCGGTCGTCCTCCAACCGGGATGTTTGTCTGTAATTCGTTTGGATCGCGGTTTTCAATTGTCATTTTTGGTATCTCCAGATGAATGTGAAAGAACAAGTATGCGTTACTGCAATGACGTAACGCTGTCGTTAATTGCTGATGCCTGCTGTCTGTGAAGTTGCAAAAATGCGATTTGCAACTCTCAAGTAGACGTGGGGTTAGGTGAAGTGCCGCTACTTTCACCCGCTTACAGTTAGCCTTACAGTTAGACAGCCGAGGCCATCTGTCGGCACTCTTCAGCGCAGGAGTCGCAGGCATCTGCACAGCGTTGGCAATGACCGTGTCCGTGCTTGCGACACTCTGCTCCGCATGCCTCGCAAACCTCGGCGCACAGGCGGCAAAAATCTAAAGCAAATTGGGAACCGCGACTCATGAATGCCGCTGCTTGCCAACACATCTGGGAACAATCGCGGTCCAAGCGAATGCACTCCGACATGGCCGCACAGTCCAACTCGCTGAGGCAGCTATCAGCACAGTCTTCGCACGCCTGTGCGCAACGAATGCAAGCCGCAATACAGTTTTCCAAGTTTTCATCGTTCATTTTGAACCCCTTTTCTCAATGCTGCTTAATCAGTCGTCGCTCAACTCGATGTTAATTCACTAAGTCGAAGACGGGGCAAAGTCCATGCCGCTTAGCAGCCTCCCGTCCAATGAATGCAGAAATAGCCTGAGTCGCACCTGGGGCGATGAAAGGGTTCGAATGCATGAGTCCCTAACGCTGCGTCAACTTTGAAAATTCAGGGTAGTGGAGGAGACTACACATCCTGCATGTCTTGGTTTTCGAAAGGGACGCGTAGCTTCGTCCGCTACGCGAACCCTTAATTTTTATGTTGACACAGCACTTGTGACGGAATGTGTTCGTAGCATCCGAGGTTAGTGATCTTGGCTCTAGTCAGGAGCAGCCTGCGAGGGATAAAATCTTCCGACGATCCACTTTTCATGTTACGTTGAGTCGCTATTCGCTGGCTTGTCGACCGGCATGACGGATTCCAAAGCAGCGTGAACTGAAGCGAGTCAGAGAGACGAGACGTCAGGAGACAAGTGTGATGGCAGCATAGACTAATGTCCCCGTAACAAATGCACCAAAGTGGCTCTCACGCTCTGCTGGCAACTCCTCTTTGAAGGAGTTAAGCAAGATGCCACCGGAGAGAAATGCCGTCGAAACGGCCGTCAGTATTGGATGTATATTGGTTAACAGACCATAGGTGCATCCCGCAAGTACCGCGACAGAAAGGCACCATCGTCCGTAGCGACGATACAGTTCTTGATGATGGGCATGAAGGCTGTGGTCATTGACAACAAAGTGCAAGCCAATACCAACCAAAAATGAAAGGAGTGACAAGATGCTGCGATTTTCTTGTGTCAATACATAACCGATCAGCCCGTTGTAAGCGGCATACGATGCGATGTGTAACCAAAACATGGAGCTGGTGCGACGGGCGAAGGCATGTTTCTCACTGTTTTTTCGCGATCGCAAGGCCGATTTTTCGAGGCCATAAAACATAACCAAACCCAGCAGGGTGACCATGTAGATCAAATGTTCCGTTCTGAGGGAATCCGGTCCCTCGAGTTCGGCCAATTCGAGTGTGTAGTCATGGAGTTCGGGGACGAGATGCAAGATGGCGTATGCCACGGAGACCCCTCCCGCAAAGGAAAGCCAGCGCCTTCGAGGGACCTTGCTTAAGAATTCAAGTCGGCTACTGCACAGGTGTATCAATGCAAGCGTACAGGCGATAAGTGCGCTTCCGACCATCTTCATCCCCTTTTTGGCAAAAGAACGGTGATTCGCAGTAACTCGCTCGCGATCCGCGTGCCTCAACGGAACAGGTCGGTTGTTGTAGCGCCCACTTGGGTTTGCGAGTACGTCGCCAATTGTCTTCGAGGTTAAGCCGGGCGACAAACGACTCCTCGGTTACTATAATTAGCAGCATAAAACTTGACTTCCGGCCGGGGCGGACAACAACCTGCATGAAGATGCGATGAGATTTGACGGACGTGTGTTGTTGAAGCTGGGAGGTCCGTCTGGCGAGATTCCCAAATTCGAAACTGAGTTATGTCGACCGATTATGCAATGCGTTGGATGGCCATCTGCTTGTGGGCCTCGGTTATCGCCTCTGGATATGTTGCATCCAGCTTGGCAGACGAGCCACTCAGTTACGATCGCGATATTCGTCCCATCCTCTCTGAGAATTGTTTTGCATGTCACGGCTTCGACGAAAAATCGCGAGAAGCTGGCTTGAGGCTCGATACTCGATCCGGGGCCATCGACGACGGTGGGGTGATTGAACCAGGGAGCCCACAATCAAGCCTGTTGGTTGAACGTATTACGACATCAGACGCGGACGCGTTGATGCCACCCCCTGACTCAGGGAAAGAGCTAAGTGATGAACAGAAGGAGCAATTACGTAGGTGGATTGAGCAAGGGGCAGAATACGAGAAACATTGGGCGTTTGCTCCTCCAGCGCGTCCTGAGATTCCGCTGATCGAACAGGTCGCGCATCCCATTGATCGCTTTGTTCAAAGCCGCTTGGAAAAGCAGGGTCTCACACCTTCTCCGCTGGCCGCGCCGGAAACTTTGATCCGTCGGCTTAGTTTGGATCTCATCGGCTTGCCTCCGTCTCCGCAAGAAGTGTCTGCTTTCAAACAAGCGGCAGAGGCTGATTTTCGGCTGGCATATGATGTGCTCGTCGAGCATTTGCTGGCGAGTTCACACTTTGGAGAACGCTGGGGGCGCTGGTGGCTCGATCAAGCGCGTTATGCAGACAGCCATGGATATTCGATCGACGGTGAACGCGAAATATGGAAGTACCGCGACTGGGTCATCGCAGCATTGAACGCTGACAAAGGCTTTGACCAATTCACGATCGAGCAACTAGCGGGGGATTTGCTTCCCAATGCCACTGTTGAACAAAAAATTGCCACCGGTTTTCACCGCAACACCCAAATCAACATGGAAGGTGGCGTTGATCCCGAACAGTTTCGCATGGACAGCATATTTGATCGCGTGGCAACCACTGGCAATGTATGGCTTGGTTTGTCGATTGGCTGCGCGCAGTGCCATGACCACAAATTTGATCCTATTTCGCAAGAAGAGTACTATCGCCTATTCGCTTTCTTGAACAATCAACGCGAGCCGTCGATCAAGCTATATCCTGTCACCGAAGCTCCGGTTGATTCACGCGAGGGCGCAGTCAGTGGCGGATCACGCATCGGAACTGAATATATCGATGAACGAGAAATGGAAAGTCGCAAGCAAGCCGTCGAGCATGCCTTGCAAGCTGTGATTACTCCATTCGCTTCTGCTTTGGCCAAATGGGAAGAGCAACTGGATAAGATCGGTCGCGATGCCTTGTCGCAAGAAACGCAGGCGGCCTTAAAAATTGTGGCTGAGAAACGCGATCTTCGGGAACAATCGCAATTGCTGCTGGGCAGTGGTCTGTTGGTTGCCAATGGTAGCGGCAATGCTGAAGCTGAGTTACGGCGGTTGCTCGATGAGCGAACTCGCTTGCTTTCCGAAATGGCGCGTGGCGTTTCCACAATGGTGCTGGAAGAGTTGGCGGAACGTCGTCCAACTCATATTTTGATCAAGGGCGATTTTACGCGGCCTGACGCACAAGTAACGCCTGGCACCCCAGCAGTGCTCCATCCCTTGCCAGCGAGCGACGACCTACCTACGCGTTTGGAGCTAGCGCAATGGTTGGTCGACGATGCAAATCCTTTAACCGCCCGCGTCATCGCCAATCGCATTTGGCAACAACTGTTTGGCCGTGGAATCGTTGAGACAGAAAACGATTTCGGCTTTCAAGGAAGCATTCCGACGCATCCCGCTTTGCTGGATTGGCTGGCTTTAGAACTTCGCGATGACAGTTGGAGCTTGAAGGAACTACTTCGCAAAATTGTGACGTCGCATACCTATATGCAACGTTCGCACGTGCGTGCCGATTTAGCTGGAGTGGATCCGAACAATCTATTGCTCGGGAGACAGAATCGATTGCGATTGGACGCGGAGATCATTCGCGACGTCGCATTGGTAGCTAGCGGCTTGTTTTCGGCCAAGGTAGGTGGACCACCTGTCTACCCGCCAATCCCGGAGGGCGTCATGTCACAGGGGCAATTTAAGCATCCGTGGAAAACGAGCGCAGGTGAAAACCGTTATCGCCGCGCTCTTTACACTTTTGCATATCGAGTCACTCCTCCACCTTCGTTGAACGTGTTTGATGCGCCGGATGGCCTGAGCAGTTGCACGCGGCGTATTCGCAGCAATACTCCATTGCAAGCACTGACCTTGTTGAACGATCCTGCATTTGTTGAATTTGCAGAAGAGCTGGAAAAACGAATCGAGCGTGAAGGTCTGGAACAGGCCTTCGTTTATTGCACCGCTCGGAAACCGACGGAAACAGAACTGCGATTGCTTGAACAGCTAGATGCACTGAATCAAGCTCGTGCCTTGCTTAACCTTGATGAAACGATTACTCGCGAATGAACGATCCACGATTAAACCGGCGGAACGAACTCCGCGATGCGACTCGTCGTCATTTTTTTAGTCAATGCACGCTGGGGCTAGGTTCCATTGCATTGGCATCGCTAATTGCCGAACGCGGCTTGGGGGGCGAAGCTGATGCCAAGACGATCAATCCGCTTGCGCCGAAAGCAACGCATTTTCCGGCCAAAGTGAAAAATGTCATTTTCTTGTTCATGGCGGGAGGGCCGTCTCAACTGGAGACGTTTGACTATAAGCCTAAGTTGAATGAACTCAGCGGCCAGCCAATTCCCGAGAGCTTTGTCGCGGGTAAACGATTTGCGTTTATGTCGAGCAGTCATCGCAACGACTTGCTCGGTGTACGTCCAGCTTTCAAACAGTACGGAAAGAACGGTACCTGGGTCAGCGATCTGCTGCCTCACACGGCTGAAATCGTTGACGATATCAGTATTGTGAAGATTTGCAAAACCGACTTGTTCAATCACGCTCCAGCTAAATTGTTCATGAATACGGGGAGTGGCCTGTTTGGGCGGCCAAGTTTGGGTGCCTGGGTAACGTATGGGATTGGCAGTGAGTGCGACAACTTGCCTGGTTTCGTTGTCTTACAGAGTGGTCCCCGAGGGCCGCGCGGAGGCGCCATGCACTGGACAAGTGGTATGTTGCCGACGACTTACCAAGGCGTGCCACTTCGCAACCAAGGAGACCCAATCCTCAATCTGTCCACTCCTAAGAATATTAGCAGCGTTCAGCAAAAGCAGCTGGTGGACACGGTTCGCGAACTCAACTTGCAAAGACTAGTCGAAACGGGTGACCAAGAAATTGCGACGCGGATCAATGCTTATGAAATGGCATATCGAATGCAAACAAGTGCACCTGAGCTTATGGACACCAGTGGCGAGACGGCTGGAACACTCTCCAACTATGGCATCAGCAATCCCAATGAAGCTAGCTACGCTCGCAACTGCTTGTTGGCCCGCAGGCTCGTTGAGAGGGGTGTCCGCTTTGTGCAACTTTATCATACGAATTGGGATCACCACGGTGGTCCAACGGAGAACTTGGAAACCCACCTTCCTGCAATATGCAAAGAGATTGATCAAGCTTCCGCTGCGCTGATCAAGGATCTCGATCAGCGAGGACTGCTTGAAGAGACATTGGTGATCTGGGGAGGTGAATTCGGTCGGACTCCGATGGGAGAGGTTCGCGAGTCCACGGGCCGCAATCACCACATTGATGCTTTCACCATGTGGTTTGCCGGTGGCGGTGTGCAACGCGGTGCGGTCTTTGGCGAAACCGATGAGTTTGGATTTGGGCCAGTCGATAGGTCAGCGCATGTGCGCGACATTCACGCGACGATTCTACATCAACTTGGCTTGGATCACGAACGCTTAAAGGTCCGCTTCCAAGGTCTCGACGTGCGTCTGACCGGCGTTGAAGAAGCGCACGTTTTGCACGACATACTCGCCTAGCTCCTTGACGTAGTGGAGCATGCTAAAGCTCCCTGTGAGCTGTAGACCTTGGCTGTCCTCCTCCGACTCTCCGGCAGAGCCACGGACCAGGTAAACATGGATGTTGGTTTTGGTAGCACGGACGGCAAAGCCGGAGCACGGATGAAAATCGTCTGCTTGCATCTTCCGTTGGCGATTACGGCCAAAATCCGCTACAATAGTGCGAGCTTTAGCAAGCTCCACTTCGAAGACCTGCCTACCTTTCCAGTCACCCACCTTTGACTGAACAATCATGCGCCATCTGTACATGCATGCTGCGAAATATGCGTTTGCGTTCACTGTGTTGTTGGCACAGCAGGCAATGCCGGATGAGCGGCCGCGCGGAAGCTCGATTGATTCCGCCAGCAGCGAAGCAGCCCCTCACCTCGCCAACAATGTTTTGACATTTGAAAAAGACGTTCGTCCAATTTTCAAAGCTAACTGCTTTCAATGCCACGGCGAGGAACCTGAGTTGTCGGGTGGGCTCGACCTGCGACTGGTCAGGCTTATGCGAGCGGGTGGTGATTCTGGTGCAGCCATCGGCGCTGGACCAGCAACGGGCGATGTGGGCAACTCTTTGTTATGGGAGCGTGTCGAGAGTGACGAGATGCCGCCGGGATCAAAGAAGCTTTCACACGATGAAAAGCAAACAATCATTGACTGGCTCAGCGCAGGTGCAACGACGGCTCGCGCGGAGCCGGCTGATCCCAATGAAGCCAAGTTTACAGAAGAAGAACTTGGGCATTGGTCATTCCAGCCAGTGGCTGAGGTTTCCCTCCCCGAATTGCACACAACAGAGTTTTCAAATTCGGACCCAACGCCGCTGGATCGCTTCATTGCCGATCGTTTGTTGTCAGAGGGGCTGAGTTTTTCAACTCCTGCCGATCGCGCAACACTACTGCGTCGGCTGAACTTCGACTTGCATGGTTTGCCACCGTCGCTGGAAGAGCTTGCCGACTTCATGGCGGACGACTCGGCCGATGCGTACGAACGAGTGGTGGACCGCCTGCTTGCCTCACCGCAGTATGGCGTTCATTGGGCGCGGCATTGGTTGGATGTCGTAGGGTATGCTGAAAGCGATGGTAACCTCACCAACGATCAACCCCGGCCGCATGCATGGTACTATCGCGACTACGTGGTCAAATCGCTTAATGACGACAAGCCCTACGACCAATTTTTGGTTGAGCAACTTGCCGGTGACGAATTGCTCGAGGGGCCACCCGATCGAAACAACACAGAGCACGTGTCATTGATCGCCGCCACTGGATTCCTCAGAATGGCCCCAGACATCACGCAAACCGACAATACGCTAATGGATCGCAATCAAGCCGTGGCCGACGTGTTGAACGTCGTCGGTAGTGCCGTGTTAGGATTGAGTGTTGGTTGTGCACAGTGTCATGATCATCGCTATGATCCCATTACGATCGATGACTATTATCGACTGCGGGCAGTCTTTGACCCGGCCTTTCCGCTTCATCAGTGGAAGCCGCCGCGCGAGCGTCTACTAGATTTAACTGATGACATAACTCGCGAGCAATCCACGGCCATCGAGGCGCAGGCGGTCGCCATGCAGCAGGATATCAGTCAGCGGCGCCGCGAGCATTGTCGTGGTATCCAGAATCGGGAAATTGAACAAGCTCCCGAAGAGCTGCGAGCGCAATTGCGAATTGCCGTCGATACCAAACCGGAAGAGCAAACGCCGGAACAAAAGCAGTTGCTGACCAATGATCCAGTCGATCGTACGCACTTTAGGGAATCGATCGAGTTGATCGAGTATGACATGCCAACTTACCGCGCCTTTGAGGCGGAAGAGGCAAAGGTGGCGGAGATTCGCAAGACAAAGCCGCTCGAACGCTTGCTCATGACCGTCGACGAGTCGCGCGAGGCGATTCCAGAAAGCCGTGTCTTCTTTCGCGGGAATCCCGAGTCTCCGACTCGAGCTATTGAGGCGGGCGAATTGACCGTGCTAACCAATGCTCGTAGTCATGTAGCGATTCCGTCGCTTGCAGAAGAAACGCCACGGACGACCGGACGGCGGCTGGCATACGCCCGGCAATTGACCGACGGCACCCATCCGCTGGTCGCCCGCGTGATAGTCAATCGAGTTTGGATGCATCACTTTGGACAAGGACTTGTGACCACACCTGGTGATTTTGGCCTCAATGGTGATCTGCCGTCGCACCCGCAACTGCTCGACTGGTTAGCAAGTGATTTTGTTGCCGGGCAGTGGAGCCTGAAGCGTCTGCACAAGCAGATTCTTATGTCACGCACCTACCAGCAATCGACTGAACCACCACAGAAGCGGTGCGAGATGCGATTCTGGCGGTATGTGGACAGTTGCCGTGAACAACCACTTCCCTGGGTTTTATGCGATGAACTCGGGGGCAGGTGAGTGCATCGAGCGAATGAGCGTGATGTCATCGGCAATGGGAAGTGAAACGCAGGAGTTGCCAGCCTATGTGGCGCTCACTCATCCATAGACCAACCAACTTCCTAGCGTGGCCCGTCCGCCCGCCGGTTTACCAATCGTCGGCGGCGATAGTTGGACCAACGGTGGCTTACCGTCGATTTACCAAGGTACGGTGGTGCGTCCTCAGGAGCCGCGGATGTTCAACCTGGAGCCGCCAACTCATCTGCGTGGAGCCGCGCAGCGCGGACAACTCGACTTGCTCGCGCAGTTGAATCGCCGGCATGCAGAAGCATTTCCCGATCATGACGATCTTCAAGCACGTATGGCGACCTATGAGTTAGCCGCCAAGATGCAATCCTCCGCGCACGAAGCATTTGATATCTCGCGTGAAACCACAGAAACAATTCGCTATTATGGCATCGATCAAGAGACAACTCGTGACTACGGAACGCGCTGTCTCATTGCTCGGCGTTTGGTGGAACGCGGTGTTCGCTTCGTTCAGATATTCAATAATGGTCAGAGCTGGGATCATCACTCGTCGATCAAGACCGAGTTACCCGCTCAAACCCGACTTGGAGCCACGGCACTTTGACTTGACGCCAAAACCACCGGCACAACCTGCCACCGCGACTGCCATGATTTCGATGTTCATGATGGGTGGCCCAAGTCAAATCGACTTGTTCGACCCTAAACCGGAGCTGATCAAGCGGAACGGTCAGCAGTTTGAGGGGGATATCCAGTTTGATAACGCAGCCCAAGCCAGTCGCCAAATCATGGGCCCTCAATGGGCATTTCGACCGCGAGGACGTTGTGGCATGGAGGTCTCGGATTTGCTACCACACCTGCTACAGGCAGATCATGATGAATTCTTCAACTTCCAATCGACACCCAGCATCTGTGTTGTCTGGTGGTTTGTGTTCGCGCCGTCACCTGCTGCAATCATCCGCCTACGGTTTGGGAGCGCTGGGGGCCGCGTGGCTTTTGCGGCAAGATGGTCTTATGGCCTCCGATGGTCACGGCGTTGCTCAGAAATCGATCGACCTGCCGCAGCACTCGTTGGCGATCTGAAGCGGCGTGGCATGCTCGACTCCACGTTAGTACATTGGGGCGGCGAAATGGGACGTTTGCCAACCATCCAAGTACCTGTGGGATCGACTGGAACGGACGTGGTCGGACGCGACCACAACACACATGGATTTAGCATGTGGGTTGCAGGAGGTGGTTTAAAGCAAGGTTATGCGCATGGAAAGACCGATGAGTTTTCCCATCATGCCGTCGAGGGTGTTGTGACCAACCACGATTGGCTTGCTACCGTGCTGCATCTGTTTGGTCTGTCCCATGAGGAACTTAAGTTCCGCGTTGGTAGTCGCACACTTGTCTTGGTGGAAAATCGAGCCGCCAAAGTGGTCAAAGAAATCTTGGCTTAGTCGCAGTGGTTGTTTGATGAGCGGTCCAAAAAAATTTGGCCGCTCAATCGCTTGAATCGCGATGGTATAGGAAGCCATCGATCGTTCAGCCAACTCTCAATTCTAAAAAGCCAAGCAAACGCACCATGCGACGACGACAAACTTATGTTCTCTGTTGGATTTACTGCTTGTATCTGGTCGCTTTTTCGCAGGCAGCCCAAGCATTTCAGACAACCGACCAGACCATTGTGATTCCTAAGCTTGATGGCGCGACGATCGATTCGCAAGAGTCAGATTCCATCGAGTTTCTTTTGCCGGCTGGAAAGGGGAAGCTGGCGATCAAAGATTGGTTGGCGAAGTTTCGCATGGAGGGTTGGAACATTACCGTGATCGATCAAGACGGTATGTGGGCGGAATACGAACTGTCGCGACGCAGTCAAACCTTAGAAATCGAACTGGATGATCCGGGGATCGATGAGGCTGAGATAGCAATTTCCTGTGATTCCGATTTTCGCATGGAAATTGAAGGTGCTCCGGCAAAGGCCGCCCTTTCTGGCCCTGTCGTTGCACCAGTAATTGCGACTTTACCAAGCCAAGCAAACGCCAGGCAGGGCGAGACTAGCCTTGGTTCCGTTGCCGGCTTGGAATGGGAAATCGAGGAGGGTTGGCCTTCACAATGGTGGGTTAGCCCAGACGGACGACGCTTTGCTTGTCGCAAATCGACGCAGGACGGTCCAACCATCGCTGTCGATGGTGCTGATATGGGCAAGTGGGACACTATCGATTCTGAACTGTTGTTCAGTCCAGATAGTCGGCATCATGCCTTTATTGCCGGGCGAGACGAGGCTGGCAAGTCGTGGCAATACTTGGTAGTCGATGGTGTTCCCGGAAAGCCCGTTGAGCAAATGGATGACGAATTCACTTTTTCTGCGGATAGTTCGCAGGTCATCTTTGGGCGGAAGCATACCGACGGGACGAAGGTACTGATCCGACCGGTCGAGCCTTCGCTGCCGGTCATCGAGCCAGGGTATCGCTTTGCGGCCTATCAGGACTTTTTCTTTCATGGTCCCGATGGTGGAGTTGGATACTTGGCAGCGTTTTCAGATCGCGAAAAGGCCCTGTTTTGGAATGGTAGACAAATTGGGGAGCGATACGCCGACATCGCCAGCGAGCATGTCGCGGTTTCGGCCGGCGGCCAGCATATTGCTTTTTTCGCGGAGATCAGTCCGGTGCGACTTGGGTTGGTTGTGGATGGAAAGATCGTGCGCGAGCACAACCAGTTCGACCAGGGGACCGTTATCGAAGATACGCTTACCATCAGTCCTAATGGCAAACGCGTCGCTTGGGGATCGCGACTCAACAGTCAAGAGTTCATGTACGTCGATGGAAAATCAGAAGCGGGCTATGAATCGCTCGGCTTTCCCGTGTTTAGCAAGGACAGCAAGCGATTTGCCTATATAGCGATGAAGGAAGGTTCGCCTTTGACAGTGATTGATGGAATGGAGTCCGAAAGATACGCGATGGCCTCGGAAGTGGAGTTTACTAGTGATGGTCGGACATCTGCCTACTACGCGGAACTCAGCCAAAAGCAATTTGTAGTGGTTAACGGTAAACGGCAAAGCGAATTCGACGACGTGACGACGCCGTTGATGAATGAGGATGGAAGTATCGTGGCTTACTCAGCGCAGTTGGGAGAGATAGACGTCATGATTGTCAACGGTGAGGTAATATCGACACAAGCCGTTCTGGGCTCGCCGTACTTCGTTCCTGGCTCCAATACACTTGCCTGGCTTGCGTTTAATGAAAGCCAGGGATGGCGAATATTCGTCGATGGTAGTGAGCGTTTTGCATTCGACGACTTCGCTGGTACTCCAGTTTTCAGTCCCGATGGACAACACATAGCCATCGTCACCCTCGGAGAACATGGGGCATCGCTTACCATCGACGGAAAGTCCGGGGCTGTCTATGACAGAATTGTGGCCCACGATCGAGATCACGTCCGTTTCGATGAAGCTGGCGACTGTTACTACCTCGCTGTCCGCAACGACGAGCTTTTTCTGGTGAAATCAAAAATCTCCAAGTAACCGATCGCCCGGAGTGGAGCTTGCTAAAGCTCCTTTTAACCTGGCTCTCATTTCGTTTCCAACGCAGTCCTTAGGTTGGCCCAGAATTCTTTCCACGGACCGCTTTCGTCTTCTGGCATTATTTCGATAGACGTTTCATCGCGGACGGAGGCCAGACTTTCGTCGCGCAGCCATTTAGCAAACTGCTCTTTACCGTTCGGTTGAGACTTGAGTGCTTGAAACTCGTCACCTAGCCACAGGAGCGCCCAACTGCGAAAGTCGGGGTAGGTGATCGACACTGTTGGTTGAGCTTCCTTGCTCTTGTTGGCAAGCACGAGCCCAGCGCATCGAGCGGCTGCTACGCGATTTCCTTCCGCAAGCTTCGGGTCTAGGTGAAACGCTATCCAGTATTCCGCTGCGGCAAGTCGGAATCGTTCTTTTTCCGCGCAAAATTTGGCAAGCGCAAGATGGTCGGCAGCCGAATTGGCCTCGCGGCTGCCGGTCGCCTCTTCCATCCTATTAGCCAATTCCAACACATCGACTTCCCTTTGAAGATAGAACTCTTTCATATCGCCAAGATCCAGTTTGGCTGCTTCTATCCAGTCGGCGATCGAATCGTCAAACCTTCCGAGACAGACCAGTGATTTCGCTTTCCCAGAATATGTCTGAGATAGAAAATTAATGACTTGACGATCATTGGGTGATCTTTCCAAATTTTCGCGCAGAACGTGCTCAGAACTGAGGAACCATTGCAGGGCTGCTTGGGGATCTTTGTTGAGATTCGCGGTGGTTCCCAAGGCACAATAGCTGCCACCCAAATCTCTTGCGAAGGCCGATGACTCTGGATACTTTTCGTATAGCCTCTTCCTGATGTTCATTGCATTCTCAAATTGTTGAGCGGCTTTCGCTAAATGGTCGTTGTAAAATAGCTGGGCAGCAAAACTATGATGAGACTCGGCTAGTGCTATTTGATAACTTGGAATGGATGGAAAGTCGCTACTTAGTTTCGCTTGAGTCGCGATTAACTGTTCGAAAGTCTTAAATTTCTCCTCAACTTCCAGCCAAGTCACCATGCTTTTACGCCCGAGGGCTTGTAGGAACCGGTAATTAGGAATCTTCGGAAACTCTTCGGCCAACTGGTCATATATCGCAACAGCGGCTTCGACTCGCTTTTTGTTGACGGTCGAACGTCCGAGACTGATAAGGTCGTTCGCCAGTCGTTCGCGAACTTTAGGATCGGACGAGTCTTCACTTCGCAATTGTTCGCCAATTTCGATCGCCTCAGCAAGCGTCTCATCACCTATTGCTTTTTCACCATCTTCCAAGGCAATACGTCCATTGATTCCATAGATTTCGGCGAGTTCATTTCTGAATACGGGGTCCTTTTGTACTAGTGTTTCTCGCAGTTCAGTAGCTCGTTGGTAAAACGTCTTAGCTTCTTCCCTTTTTCCTTGCCGCATCAGCACATTGCCGCACGAAACCAGGGCCTGCGAAAGTCCTTTATGCAGCATGAGATTCTCGGGATGCGATCGAGACATTGCCTCGAGAGTTTCAATGCACTCAGTGAAACTTGACAGTGCTTCGGCATAGTTTTCGAGTTCCAATTGGACTTCACCCAGGCTATGGAGCGCCTGCGTCCTGTTCTCGTCTACCACTAAATTGCCCGGCTTTTGATCTCGCAATAACTCGAAATAGGGACTCGCAGATGTAAGGAGCGTCCTCCGCAGGTCTGAAAAATCGTGAACCTTGAGCATTTCGTCTTCGGCAATCGTCACTAGGTACTTCTTGACGGCACTTGTGGCTGCATTGAGATTCGTTTCCGCTTGCGATCGAGCAAGACTCTCTGCCTCAATCGACGTTTCCAGTTCTTTTTTTGCCGACGATAGTTCTTGATAAGAAGCTTCAAGTCGTTGATTGAACTGACTCATCAGTAACAACCCGATCGAACTGAATAATAACATCATGATGGTTGAAACGGCGATTGCAGCGCTTCGAGTCGGGTTGTTGCGCACCCAGCGGAATGCTCGTGCCGTAATCGTATCCCGAACCACCTTCACGGGTTCGTTGGCCAGGTATCGTCGGATATCGTCCGCTAACTCGACGACGGACTGATAACGCATTTCCGGTTTCACGGCAGTCGAGGATTTACAGATCGCGGCAAGCGTACGAGGTACGTCTAAATCAATCGAAAATGGGCTGTCGACGGAACTGGAAATTCGTTCCAGATGCTGGGGCATAGCAGATCGTTCCACCGGAACTCTACCTTTGAACAAGAAAAATAGTGTTGCTCCCAATGAAAACACATCGGACCGATGATCAACTTGAGAGAGACGGCCAAGCAGTTGTTCTGGAGCTGCAAAGGCCGGCGTACCAAGCAATTGTCCTGACTTCGTTATTTCGACTGGTGACGACCGAACTGAATTTTCTTTGGGGTCGGTCGTTTCTCCACCAGAGTTTGCCGCGATCGGATCGAATATTTCGTTGACAGTCGACTCGCCTTCGACCCGTGCCAAACCCCAGTCCATCAACAGCACTTCGCCAAAGGGTCCCAGGATCACATTTGCTGGTTTGATGTCGCGATGGATCACGCCTTGCGTGTGTGCATACGCAACGATGTCGCACAATGTTACGAATTGTTCCAGCAATCGCCGGAATTCCATCGACGCAAACCGGTTCGTATTCCTTTGCTCATCCCACCTACAATGCAACTCTTTGCACCGGTCGTTCAAGGTCGGTCCCTCAACGAAACGCATCACATAACAGGATTGATCTGCATCGTCCTGCTTGAGCGCATGGACCGCTACAATGCCAGGATGATCGAGCCGCCCGGTTACTCGCGCCTCTCGTTCGAATCGCATTCGCTGTTCCGGCGACATCCGCGCTGTTCGGGGAAATTTCACGGCAACGCGACGGTTCAGTACTGGGTCGACGGCGACAAACACATCTCCTAATCCACCACTGGCATGATGGCGTTCGATTTGGTAGCCGGTAGTAACGTTGATCAGCAAGTCAATGAGCTTGCGAATCCGCTCCGCGTCGGGCTTCGTATCCGACTCTTTCCTGCTGCTGGTTCTGCCAAAATATGACTCTACCGGTTGCAGTGCACGCATCGCGCGAATCTGCCTTTGTACTTCGGGCAGTAGATCAGGGCAGTCGCGGCAAAGCTCTTCGGGAGTAATCTCTTGGCCTACTTCTAGCCGCTGTTCCCAGATTGACAGCAGATCCTCAATGTCTTGCATCGTAGTTCCCCTCGGCGCACTGGCAAAAAACGACGTCTGGATAGGATATCACCGTCGCTACGATACTTGCAGCGATTCAATGACGCACCGGTCCATTCTCTTCAAGTTGTTCTGGCGATTCGAAATCTTCAGGAATTGTCCTCGATTGACTTCTCGAAAGCAATTCACCAGTTCCAGCGAAAGAGCTTGTTTTCCATTGCCGTACGCCGCCTGGGCGTCGAAGTTGACGTCAAGCCGACCATTCCCCTGGTGCCGAAAGCAGAGCATTTTCCCGCCAAAGTGAAAAATGTCATTTTCTTGTTCACCGAGGGAGGGCCGTCTCAACTGGTGACCAGAAATCGCGATGCGGATCAATGCTTATGAAATGGCACCTCAGTTGCAAACAAGTGCACTTGAGCTCATGAATGCCGATGGCGAGACGGCTGGAACACTCTCCAGGTCATCTTCTTCCCACCGATTTGTTGCCACCGCTCATTGGAACTGCTAGTCGACCAACGACTTGACTTGTTTTAGCTCATCGAGGTTGACGCTGTAGAGCTGGGCGGTCGCTTCATCGGCTAACAGCAAAGTCGTCTCGTCAGCAAAACAGACCGCTTCGACTTGGTCAGCCGTGTAGCGACCGCAGCGGATGTTCGCGTCGAAGAAGTTTTGGTCAAGACTGGTGCGCTCGAATAGCCATAGTCGATCGTAGGTGGCGATAATCAATTTAAGTCCGTCGGGAGTCGCGTCTGCCGCAACAGCTTGTCCTTTGACGTCGAAGCTGTCGATCAGTGTCAATTCGTTTGTCTCATGCGGGAGTGGATTGTCCAAGCGGTACAATCGGGTCATGGTATCACTGCGATGCTTGGTCAGCAGGTGAACCTGCTCGCCGACCGTGAACACCGCTTCGCAATCGAAGTTGAAATCAACTTTTGGTGCGGGAAAGTCGAGTTGGTTTGGAAAACGAACAAAGATCTTTTTCTTCGCAGTGGTGCGACCCGTCGTCGGTGATGGTTCGTTCAGATAGTAGAGAACCAAGTCGCGGCGATTGTTGGCATTGTTGCCGACATCAGCCACTATCAAATTGCCAGTCGAGTCAACGGTAATATCTTCCCAGTCCACGTTGATCGCATCCCCAACGAGTACACCTGGAGATTCAGCATAACGACTACTTTGGTAATTCGTCCCATCGCGGTGAATGGCGTAGACCCGCGGTTCATCTCCCGAATCATTCTGCATCCAGAAAACATCGTCCCATTGACGACTTTTCACGATGCCCGAGTTCTCCTTTTTGGGGCCTGGTCCGAGTTGAGCTACCAATTGCAGGGATAGTTGTGAAGGTTCGTCAGCGAAAGATGGCTCACGGATTAGTACCAAATGCGTTTCAGTTCGGATGATGATGTCCCCGTTAGAGATAGCTGGGGACGCAACGATGGAGCCGTCTAGTTGATTCTCCGCCAAAATTTGAAATTCGGCGTTGTTTGCAATCACAGTGGTTTTCCCGTTAACGGCCGTGATGTAGATACGATCGGAGTTGGCGACCATCGACGCCTTGACCGACTCGCCAACTCTTTTTTCTTGCAAGACTGTACCATCGTGAGTTTTATAACAACGATACACACCTTCATCTGACATGACGTGTAGTAGTCCGTTATGGCACAATGGTGAATTCATGTAGGGGACCCCTTTGGTCGCTGTCCATGCAATGCGTGACTTTTCAGAGGCTTGTTCTGGGGTTTCCAACTGTACAGCATAAAGCTGGTTGTCGCGTCCACCACAGACGAAAGCGAGATGGTCTTGTTCGCTGCAAACAATCGAGCTAACCGTCTTTTCGGCTGGGCCATCGATTTCCCATAGTGTTTCGCCGGTTGCGCGATCGTAGGCGATCGTCTGTTCAGCTCCAGAAAGCAAGACTGCCGATCTTCCATTTAAATGACATAGATGCGGTGCCGAATAGGATCGAATGGCTCGCGGCCGCATGACCTTCCAATCAACTTCGCCAGTCGTCTTATCCAGTGCCGCAAGAAAAGAATCTTCGCCATCTTGTAACCCGCTTAAGAACAACTTTTTGCCGTCGAGGACCAATGCAGTGCTGTATCCATGCGATGCTGAGAAGCTCCCCGGATGTGCTTTCCACGCAACATTGCCTTCGAAGTCCACCGCCGCGACAAGCAGTCGATCGTTGTCGCAGAAGCTGACGAAGACATGTTCGCCATCGGTGATCGGAGTTGTTGAAGCTGGAGTGTTGTCGCGGTGCATCGGCTCGATGGGGGCGGTTGAAATGACACAATCCCAACGTGTTTTGCCTGTCTCACGATCAACCCGGAGTAAGTGTCGCGTCAGTTGCTCTGGGTTGGCTGAAGTAACGAAAATCGAATCGCCCCAAACGATCGGTGACGAATGCCCTTTACCAGATATCTCAACCTTCCAATGAAGGTTCTCACTTTCGCTCCAAGTTAAGGGAATATCCGATTCGGACGTAAGACCATTTTGATCGACTCCACGCCATCCAGGCCAGTCGTCCGCAAGAACTCGCGTGCCGAAAAGCGCGCAGATGACTGACAGAACAAGTTGTAAGTGAAATCGCGAAATAGTCGAGGTCAAGATGCTAGCTCCAGTTGATTCAGAATACTCAAAACGGCTGATTGTTGAAGAATCAGTTACTCATCTCGGTTGGTACTCTTTGTTGTAAAGCTATTGGCTCGTTCAGCTTCTAGGGCTTCCAACAATCTGCCCTGTGTCTGCCGATGCGCTTCCAGCTTCTGTTGGAGTAGATGAAGGTTGGCAAGCGCAGCTACCATCGCTTGCATCGACTCCTCAGTCGATTTGGCCATTTGGTCCAGTTCCAACTTCGATGCATTCAGAACTGCCAAACGCTCTTCAAGATTTCGCAGCGTGCGATGCTGATCGGCTGTGCCGCTATCTGCTTTATCAAGGGTCGCCTGACTTTCACTTGAAATCGGAAGTTTGGGGGCTACACCCGCTGACTGGTCGTCAGGGAGTAGGACTGGGGAAGGTTTGGCGACGTCCTTATTGACCAATCCGATTTCGTAGTTGCCAACGGCACTTTTCAACCTTGCATAAAACTCTGTTCGAACTCGGTCCTCTTCCGGCAATTGCAATTGCCGTATCTCTTTCCAAGCGTCTTTGTCGAGAAGATGCAAGTTGCCCAGCGCATCGCCGGCGACGAGTTGGTCGGTTCCGCCACTGAACGCGATACTCTCAACTTGATCGGCGACTTGATAGCGACCGAGCAATAGTTCAGGGCCGTGCCAGGTGGCAAAAGCGTTGGTTCGCCCCGCCACGGCCAGTTTGCCGTTCCGGCTTTCCAAGTCGAGAATCGCCCCGACACCACCATCCCACGAACTAGTCAATTTTCCATGGTGCATATTCCATGTGCGCACTTGAGCGTCTTCGCCACCTGAGATCAAAGTCTCGCTGTTCGCGTCCCAATCAACTTCGTTGACCGAGCCCACGTGTCCACGCAAACCATGGAACTCTTCGCCCGTTTTTGAGTTCCAAACAAACAAGCCACCAAAGCGATCTCCACTGGCCAAGAGCAGTCCATCGGGACTGAAACGCAAGGTCAATACCCAGTCGGTATGTTTGCGCATCGTGTGTAGCACCATGCCATCTTCAATGCGCAGGACACGCACTACTTTGGCTGGTCCACCCAGTGCGATCGTCTTATTATCGGGCGAGATGTCCAAGCCCAGAATCGTATCGTTTTCATCAGCAAGTTCGAACACACGTTGTCCCGTCTGCAAGTCGAAGCCGATCACGCGACCAGTCAACCCTGCTACGCCCCCAGCGGCGATGAGCCACTTCCCGTCTCTGGAAAATTGAAGGGCAGTGACTTCACCTTCGGGATAGTCGAGTGCCTGAATGAGGTTCCCGTTCAGCGTGTCGATCAGCACGATCTGTTGATTTCCAGCGACCGCAGCCAGTGGTTGAGTTGGATGCCCGGCCAGGGCTTGGATCGCAGCCGCCCGAAATACTGGCGCTATTTCTACGAAGTCCGATTTCGCTTGGCGACGCTCCATTCCCGCTAGGTCCGCGTTTGTGGCGGGAACTGCAAGGGATGTTGCAGGACTCGGTGTTTTGGTTTCCATGGCTGCGCCCGATTCCAAACAACCACCTTCGATCCAGCGACGCAGCAGATCCAATTCTCGAGCCGGAATCGGTGGGCTGTTGGGAGGCATGACCGGATCCTCCAGGTGGGCAGCCGTCTTATAAAGCAGACTCTGGTTGGGTTGCCCCGCCATCACCACTGGACCTGAAGCTGAACCTGCCAGGATCCCGTTCAAGTCTGCAAGATTCAGATCACCTCGCATTTCGTCGATGTTATGGCACGTGACACACCGCTTCCGCAGGATCTCGCGAACGCGATCGAATCCAATCGCTTCGTCCGACGTGGCAGACTGTCCGTTTGCCGCTTGCGTCGTTTGAGCATTCACTTGCGACGTGCCCCAAAACAATACTGCGGACCAGATGATCGCGTCCGCAAATAGTAGACGAGTTGGATTGGAGACGTATGAGGACATAACTTTTTCTTGAGTCGAGTGGTTCAACGCCGGCGGCAAGTGGCTGGCTGTCGGCTTAATGCGATGTAGCGTTCGATTAAATTGCGGCAGGGAGTCATCCCGGGTTAATTGGCCGTTACCGCTGTAAGGGTCCTTGTTAGTCACGAACCAGTGATAAGTGCAGAAGGGAGGGCGAGGCGGACGAGGCTCCTGCCGAACTTTCTTTTTGTGGGGCTACCGCCTAATGTTCACAACCAAAGCCAGTCCCGCCCCTTGCTAGTGAACGGCAGGTGGCGGCCCATGAAGGCTCCGTAGGAGCGTCGCCCTCCAGTAACCGCCTATTACTTAGTTCCTTAATGATTAAACACGAACTCGTTGGAGTTGAGTACGGCCCAAAACAGATCCACCAATTCAGCTTCCACATCGCTGCCTTGATTGAGTTTTTCTTCGATAGCAGCTCGCTCTTGCAGCGTGGTCGATCGAGTCAAACATGTTAGGTAAATATGGTCGACGATCGACATCGGAGTCTTACCCGCCGACAATTGGCTTTGAATCAGGCCGCCATCCAGGATTTTGCCAGATGTATTTTCTCCATTGAGCAAATGCAAAGCTTGTGAAAGTGTGGGAGAGGTGCTGACCTCGCACGAACATGGGGTGTTGCGAGAGGCTCGACCAAACGTTTGGAGAAAGTAGCTGTTCGAACTGCTGTCAGGAACCTGAATTGCACGCCCACCAAGCGGTAGTCCGCTGAAGGTGTCTGACGTAAGAGTAACTTGGCTGATGCAGTCCAGCAGTACCTCGGCGCGAACCCGTCGAATGCGAGCATGGCTGAAGTTGCGATCGTCCCAATCGTTCCAAGCGTTGGCTTGCGTCGACAGCTGGTAGGTCTTAGACGTGCATATGTCGTATGCCAACCGCCTCACGTCAAACTGGTATTCGACTAGCTTGGCGGCCAATGCATTGAGCAGTTCAAGGTTACTGGGTGGATTGCTGATGCGCATATCGTCGACAGGGTCTACGATGCCAATTCCCAAAAACTGAGCCCATAGGATATTGGCAATATTGCGTGAGAACGCCGGATTCTCGGAGCTGGCCAACCAATCGGCGAGCGACTCGCGGAGGTCTTTCTCCGGAGCCTGCTCGACGTAGTCGCCGCCTAAAAACTTGGGTCGCACTTCGCGTCCGGCGACGGGATGAACGAGGTTGCCTTCGCCGACATTGTAAATCGTTATCTCGCGTGGGTCCTTCGCTTGCTTGTAACCCACTTGGCTCACGAAAGATGCGAAGCCGTAGTAGTCGTCCATGGTCCAGCGATCGAATGGATGATTGTGACATTGAGCGCACTGGATGCGTGTTCCGAGAAACGCTTGTGCGATATTTTCGGCAAGAAGTTGCGGTGTTGTCTCGGTTTGAAAGTAACTTGTGGGTGGGTTCTCGAAGGTGCTGCCGCTAGCTGGAATTAACTCACGAATGAGTTGGTCGACTGGGACGCCTGCGTGAACGGTCTCACGTAGCCATTGGTCGTACAGGCTTAGTCCCTTTTCCGTCAGACCGTTGGCCCGGCGGATTTGTAACAGTTCAGCGAGCTTCATGATCCACAGGTCAAGAAAATCGGGTTGATTAACCAAATCCTCGACCAAACGTTGACGTTTATCACTGTTTGTGTCCGCAGCGAAACTGTGAGCTTGTTCAGGCGTTGGGAGCTTACCGTTCAGATCGAGGTACGCGCGCCGCAAGAAAACCTCGTCAGTGCAAAGCTCCGAGGGATGCACATGTAGATCTCGCCAGCGAGCGAGGGCAAGTTCATCGATGTAATTGGCTGGTTCAAAAGTTGGTTCTGGATAACTCTTACCTGAGCGGACCACTATTTGCATGCCAGCTGTAAACTGATCGAAACGCGACATAATGAAGCCAGAACCGGGGCCAGTGCCTGTCACGTTTCCTTCAATTCCAACCGTCGCGGTTGCCTCGTTGTTGCTGAAGAAGACGGCCAAAGAGGTTACGTCGCGAACTGAACCGTCATCATACTTAGCCAAGACGAGCATCTGCTGCGTTTCGCCTGGAGTTGCAAGTACTGCTTTTTGAGGAAAGACTTCAATGCCCACGGGCAATGCCGTGTCGGCTGGGTCGGCTTGAGCACCATCCGCAATCCAATTGACCAATGTGAGAAAGGCTGGGCTTCCTAGTTCGATTGGCCCGCCGCCTGTATGCGGCACTTCACCAACAGCTTTATTGATCAACAGTGATTGATCGGGAGCGGCCAACTGCAAACGACGTCCACTCATCTCGCGCGTTATACGATAAAAATCACCTTCTGGGTCAAAGCCGTAGAGGCTCAGTCGGAAGCCATCTTTGCCTGAAGCAGAACCATGGCATTTGCCCGCGTTGCAACCGGCGTGTGTTAGCAACGGCAATACATCATTTCTGAAGCGCAATGGCCGTTCGTTTACGTCGGCCGCATCAATCGTCGTTGTTAAGCTAGTCGTAACTCCATCAAACTGAATTTCGATTTCTGTATCACCAGTAGCAACGGGCGTGAGCGTTGAACGTTCGACCGCTACCACGCGTGGGTCAACCACGCGAAGAGAAGCTCGAGCGGTGACATCTTGCGTGCTACCGTCGGCATATACCGCCTGGATTACAATCTGTTGGCGATCTGAAAGATATCGCAAGCGCACATTCTCGGGATGGACCACCAAGTTGAAGCTCATTTTCCGATCGTTCGATTCGCTCACAGCGTTCGATCCAGCTACCGCGATTGAGGCTGATGCAACTGGCGAAAGCTGTTGTGGAGGTTCGCTTCCAGAGATGCTGTGCAAAGGTAGGATCGACGGGAAAAATATTAAGAACCTCAACCATCCAGCCAAAGTGATTTGCAACACTTTACGGAGGTCGCTGTTGAACACAAACATCTTCACAGGCACTTCTCCAGTATTGGGAGTCTTCTATTCGAACAGTTGAATTGGGGTTACAATCGCATTGTTCGTATTCATGGTCTTGAGCCAACGTCCGCCGTCGTTTGTCGCCGCAATGCTTCGAGCGGGCTTAACACTTCGCCACTTTCGCTGCGGAATAACTTGCCGGGTGGAGTGACAAGCAAACGGGTTTCGCCTGCCACCACAAAGCTCACCGATTGACCGTCATACTTACCGCTCAAGCGACATTGAATCCCAGAAAACTCTCCGAGGGGCGCATCCTCTTTCAGCCGAACAATGAAATGAACTTCTGAATTCGCATGCGAGATTTCTACCGGTTCTACGCTAACACGATTCGGAAGACCTTCGAGCTCTGCGGTCATGGTTGCGGGTAGCTCAGCGGTACGTTCCAGTTTGCATACAATGTCGACAGTCGTCCCCTGTTCCGCTGCAAGGAATCCAAGTTGCCCGTCGATTGGTGAGGTTGCCACGGATAGACCGACGATATTTGAAGCGACTTCGCGACCATCCAAATCACGGGTATCGGTGGTGGCGCTAACTGTGTCGATGCGGGCCACTGCAACCAGTGGCCAATCGCGCACACTGGCTTTGGTTCGAGCTTGCAAGCGGTATAAACCAGAATCTTCACCCGCGGGAATGACTAGACTCGTCTCTCCAACAATCCATGGCGGTAGGAATGGGAATTCAACTTTCAGTGGACCATCAAAATTGGGTTGGCGATTTACTGTAACACGAATATCCAGAGATCCACCTACCGGTAGTGGAACCGTCGGAGCGACAAGATCAATGTGAAAGGGCACTGGGTTCGTGACCGCAACTGGCAAGCGGTTGACGTGTGCTGCATTGAAGAGTCGATCTGCTGATTCAGCCACCAAATCAACGACTTGCTCAAAACCGCCCACTACTGAAAGATCGTCGTTACGTCCCTCGGCCACTACGTTGACGAGTGCTCCGTCCTGTTTCGCTTTGGCCGATGCCTCGAAAATCACTGGTACCCAGAAATGGTCGTCGGGAACGATCGACGGTGAGGCGTGAACCCCACTCGGGAGATCGGTGAATTCGATTGCGACGGCCGAGTCGACTTGGTCGCGGCGGACTCCCAGCTTCGCCAAAGCTCTATTCCCCCTGGGGACCGAGATCGTTTGCGAGACTTGCGATGTGCGATTGACGCGTGGTAGGAAGGCAACGACAGTTGGCTCTAGCGGCGTGATCTCCACACGATAAACTGCCGAGCGACTGCCCATCCCCAATTTGTCAGACACGACCAGTCTATAGGTTCCGCTACCTGGAGGGTAAAAGTCCAAACGGCTGTCGTGTGACTCCCAGTCGTCGTTGGTCGCCAAAATATTCGCTTGCTGATCGACAACTGTTAGCAAAGTGTCACATGGTGAGCCGATACGGTCCGCGAAAGCCTCGACGCGCAATGGCATTTGAGAATCCACTTCAAACGCGAAGGAGTCGATATCGTTCGGTTCTTGCAAGATGCCGTTAAATGCAACGGGCGCCCGCTCTGGCGAGAGTCGATCGGAGGGTAAGTGGTTCGGTTCCACCTCCAAGACATTCGCATGCGCCGTCAAGCGAAAGGGAACAGGTGTAGGTGACACGAGACCGCCAGCTTGATTAAAGAGTCGAAAATGACCGGCATTCGAATCAGGTAAATCGACCGTCTGCATTGGAGCCTCAAGTGCTTCATCGCGCAAAAAAGCAACTTCGAGTGTTGAACCAAACTTTCCACCTGCTGGATAGGCAACACCGGGAGGTGAATAATCACCAACATGCAACAGGTAGTAACTGCTATCACCGCCCTGGTAATTGGATTCGTGTATCTGAATCTCGTACATGCCCGCTACCGGTGCCACGAAGCTGATGAACGGGTCCTGTCGAAACAGAGAATTGTCATCGTCTCGGGCGACCAGTTGCCGATCAGGGCCAAACAACTGTATCACCATATCCAACAGCTCTTGTCCCAAGCGAATGCACTCGACCTCAGCCGTCAGTCGTTGACCGGCAGAAAGGTTCACTTGATAGCGGTCAATCGCTTTTGATTTTGCGACATTGCAGACGGTAATATTCGAGTGTTCCAGAAATAGACCTCGCTGTTCGGCTCGGAGTGGTGCCACCGATACCGGAAAAGGTGTGATTCGAACGGTATGCATCTCAGAGTAGCCATCGTTTCCCAGCAGTCGAAAGGGGATGTTTTCTAGTGGACATGCCCGATCTGCATTGACCAACAACTCGATTTCGTATTCGGATTTCGGCTCGATCGCTTCGCAATTGAGGTGGGGCGTGTAAAATGCAACCGAATGAACATTGCTTAGGTTGGCACCTTGAAGAGTCAGCGTGAACTGGCTACCACGCTGTCCCACGGGCGGTGAAATCGACTCAACCGACGGCGGCGCGGCGAACGAAAGCTGCGCAAACCCGTATAAAATGACCATCACGCCCCAACTACAGCGCTTGAAGCGTATAGTAGATAGGTCTTGCGTTTTATCACTCATGCTCATCGGACTCGTTTCTAATGGCAAGTATCACTTAAATCTACTCTCTTAAGCCAACAACCCATTCACGACTTGTCCGTTCATGACAATGGCTTGTGGACGATCGCCCGGTGACATCAATTGTTTGTGCGCATTGATTCCCAAGAGGTGGTAAAGGGTTGTCGAGTAATCTTCGACACTCAATGGGTTGTCGGCAGGTTCAGCGGCCAAGGCATCCGAAGCACCGTAGACCAGCCCTTGTTTTACGCCACCACCGGCCATAACGATGCTGAACACGCGAGGCCAGTGATCGCGACCTCCGCCAGCGTTGACGCGCGGCGTGCGACCAAATTCACTGGTGATCAAAACGAGTGTTGACTCGAGAAGCCCACGTTGATCGAGATCTGTGATTAGGCCAGCGAACGCGCGATCCAGGTCTGGCATTTGCACTTCGATTCCACGGTAGTGATACGCATGTGTATCCCAAGCGCCGTACGATACTGTTACGAAGCGAGTACCTGCTTCTACCAAGCGTCGGGCGATGAGAAAGCTTGCGCCAGCTCGGGGCCGCAAGACGGGTCCCCATGGTTCCATCCCGTACAGCTTTTTCGTCTCAACATTTTCGCCACGAAGGCTGAATGCTTCTTTTGCTTCTTTCGATGCCAGTAGTTCGTAAGCTCGTCCATAAAACGAATCCATGGTTGACAATTTGTCATCGCGTTCAAGGCTGGCGAAATGCGAATCGACCAATTGCTTCCAAGACTTGCGACGTTCGAATCGTTGCTCGTCCACTCCTTCGGGCAAACTTAGATCACGGACACTAAAATTTGGTCGTGCCGGATCGGCTCCCAGCGCGAAGGGGCCATAGGCGTTGCTCAAATACCCACTACCCAGAAACTGGCTACCTTGGTTTGGTACAACGACATAAGGTGGCATGGCGCCTTGTGGGCCAAGTTCGTGGGACACAACGCTTCCCATGCTTGGATAAACCAGCGCGGGACTCGGGCGATAACCGGTGAACATCGAGTGCTCGCCACGACTGTGATCGACCTCGGTGTGGGTCATGCTGCGCACGACTGTAAGTTTATCCGCGATCTTGGCGGTGGATGCCATGTGGCTACTAAACTGCACGCCTGGCATAGCAGTTGGAATGGCACTCAAAATCCCGCGATACTCGATGGGGGCATCGGGCTTGGGATCGAAGCTATCCATGTGGGCGAAACCACCTTGCAAATAAATATGGATCACGTTTTTAGCCTTCGGCTCAGCAGGTATGTTGCTTCCCACCTTGCCTGACTCTGAAGCGTGGCTTTGAAGTTTGAAGTAGTCGCCGAGCGTGATCCCAGCGCCGGCCAACCACCCCACATGTAAAAAGTCACGGCGTCGAGGGGCAAAGTGCGAACGATCCGCGTGCCAAGTTCCTGGAGGGTGTTTCATCTTGTGCTCTTCCTTATTTGAGAATTGGCCCTACTCAGCCATCGATCGCTGTAACTGCGTAGTAGCAGCTGTCACATGTTTCGATGGTAGTTCCCTCGGACGAAATCGAACTTCTAGTTTGGGCCGCTGCTCGACCTTATCAAACTCAGAAACATAGAAATCCCAACCATTGCCACCTGTGTTTAGAAACACCCAACCATGATTGGCTTGCCCGTTGGTCCATGCTTGCACGGTATCGGTTACATCAAAAACTGCACCTGAGGTACTTGCAGCGATCTTGCCAAAAGTAAATCCATCCTTTTGCCTTGACGCCTCGTAGCCGTCGGCCGAGACTCCGGCAAGCATGCTATCCCACGTGGCGGCATCATCGAAAGGTACGAGCATGCGGTGCAAGTTCACTGTCGTTCCCTGGTCGAAGGCACTCACAATTAGACGTGCCGATACGACTGCCGCGTGCGGTGGTATTTGGCGCGGCGCGTTCCCAATGATGCCATCAAACCGCATCAGAACTTGGCTCTCGCCCCCATCATTGTCTGCATCACTTGATGCATTTGGGTTGGCGTTGAGAATTGTCTTTGATGCCAATGCCCATATCTCGGTATCTACAGTGCCCGCGTAATCATCGGTGCCCTGTTGAAAGACCCGCAACAAGATTGAGTTCGATTGCTTGTTGTCAACTGACTTGTTTTCAAGCGACTGTGCCATGCATGGGTTCAGGTTGGCGAGCATTGCGAGAGCTGTAAGGCTTGCCAGCCGATGTATGAGTGGCAGGGTACCAGAATGAGCGCCAAGTAAATACACCATAGCCGAACCTCGGTCGCGGTAGACTGCGATAAATCCCAGCAAGAAATTCTATCCGGCTCGTCCACGGCTTTGGTTAACAACCTGCTAAGATCTTGTTAAGTTCGATTCGAATGTTGATTGAACGATATTTGAACAATGAACTGCGCGAAAAAAAGCGGTCAAGTTGCAAAGCCAAGGCTATGCAGCTTGCCGCTCTTAACGCTCAAAACGTCGATACCTATGACAGAACACGCAGCTTACTTAACAGGTTCTGCAGCCGGTTCCGCGACGGGTTCAAGGGGACGCAAGTTTTGGGGTACCTCAGGTTCGATTTCGACCAGTTGGTTGATCTCGCCAGGTTGTTTGTGCAATTCGAAAGCGTCATACAATTCGCCAATGGCCGTCCGCGCTTCGAAACGCAATGTGTTGCCATCAATGTGGACAACTTGATAAAGCTGAGTGTCTTCGGCCAGTCGCTTCATAAACGGTTGACGCTGGTTGTTGTACATCTTGGGGCCGCTGACGGATACAACGTAAATGGTGCCTGTCGCTTCATCGATGCGCTGCACGCCCGTAGGCACGTTGGCTATCGTTGCTGGGACTTTTGGAGAGGCTACCGTTTGTGCTGGTGTTGAACCCGACGCAACTGCACTCAGTACCTTTGCCGCTTCCGCTACATCCTCGCCGACGCCTGGAACGTCGAAGCCCGTGCGGCCGTACGTATGATCGTGCCCCTGAAGTACCAAGTCTACTTTGTACTTGTCAAAGATGGGCTTCCATAACGCTCTCAACTCTGGATTGTCGCGATCCTTGCCAGTCGAATAGATCGGATGGTGGAACGAGCAGACAACCCATGGCGATCTGTTTTCCGCCAGGACTTGGTCGAGCCAGTCTCGCTGTACTTCTTGCTGTTCATTGCTGTTCAGACCAATGAATCGCATGTTGTGATAGACAAAGGTAAAACAAGTCTCTTCCAGTGTTGCAGGACCATTGGTGGGCAGCTCAAACGATGGCTTCCAGTGATGCGACAGCTGGCGTTTGCCCTCGTCGCGTTTGGCTTGTTCGTGATTGCCCGGTACGGCCACGTTAGGCATCATGGCGTTGATCCAAGCGCCTGCGCCAAACCATTCGCCCCATTCCGCGTCCGCCTCAGCAGTATTGATCAGGTCTCCTGCATGCAGCAAGAAAGCGGCTTTAGGAGCATCGGAGTAGGCTTCGCGTATCACGCGCGACCACATCGACCGAACATTGTTCTGGGCATCGCCAAAGTAGATAAAAGAGAAAGCTTCATCGGTGGCGGCAGCCGTCTTGAAGTGGAACCACTCGCTCCAGTTCGTTCCGTCACCAACGCGATATGCGTATTTTGTCCCTGGCTGCAATTCCTTCAATTTTACCGAGTGAAAATGCGCGGTGTTGATGTCGGTCTTCAGGGCTTGGCTGGTAGCGACAAGCTGCTTGGACTTTTCGGAAAAATAGGGTCCCGCCTCGGCTTGAGCGATTTCGACCAGCCCCTGTGTTATTTCCGTCGATGTGCGCCAAGTTACAGCAGCACTCGTCCGTGGGTCACCGATGATGGTGAGGACGATGCGATCAGGCATGGCAGTTGGCGCATACATCTCGGCCGGCTTGACAGCAATGGCCTTATGTTCGGGTCCATCGTGCGCAAGAGCATCAGCGACAACAAAATCTGCACTTATCAGCACTCCAAGTGTTGTAAGTAAGAGCCGCGCGTTGAGCTTCATAATAATCATTCCCAAAGGTTAAAACAGCTGTGTATTGTAGTGGATGAGGCTACGAGTCCATCCTGTGTAGTGGATGAGGCTACGAGTCCCATCCTGTGTAGTGGGTGGGGCTAACCCAAATTTTGCATTGTCCAAATAAGTCCAGTGAAACTTCTTAGATCAAACCATCCCGCCATGGGCCCGTAATGGCCAGCGTGACGCCGGGAGTTTGAATATTCACGAACAGCCACTTGCCGTCTTTTGAAAAGCTAGCACCGGCCCATTCGCTCGAGCGGAAATCTCCACGATGACCGTGAATTCCATCGAGTTGGAGGTTGTTCTCGGCAAGCGAGAAGAGTTTACCATTGGATGTCAAGACCTGTAACCGTTGTAGTCGGTAGTTGCCATCTTCACACATCAAGATCCCACCGCGAGGACTAACTGCGATGTTGTCGGGCATGTCCAAGACTTCGGGTGCAGGCGATTCATAGATGAGCGTCAAGCGTTCTTCGCTTGGTTCGTATTGCCATAACTGACCAGCTTCAGCATCTCCGCCAGATGTGGCGGTAATGTAGACTTTTCCATCGTGAACCGCGCAGCCTTCGAGTCGTGCAAAGGTCAATCCGCCCCGCGACTTGCCTTGTTGATAGACCCCCAGGCAATCGACAGTGCCCGGAGAATGGGCGCGAAGAGGGTCTTCGATGTCGACCCAAAATGTGTCGAAGATTGCATGAGTCGCCACTTTTCGGCGAACATCGGACACGCGCGGGACAGCCAACATTTGTAACTTTCCACCCGCATGCAAGTCACCGCGTACAGTCGGAAGCAGACGATAAAAGCCGGCGGTGCTGGTATCTTCCGTCAGATAGACAATTCCCGAGTTGGGATCGACGGCGACCGCTTCGTGCACGAAGCGGCCAAGTGCCTCGATTGGCTTGGGTGCAGTTTGACCATCCGCGGGGACTTCAAAAACAAAGCCATGCGGCTTTCGGAGTGGGTTGTCCCCTTCGAGCTCAGTTTGTGGGTCATCCAACGTCTCTTCGCAACTCAGCCAAGTGCCCCAAGGAGACGCTCCCCCAGCGCAGTTCTTGACTGTCCCACACAGGCTCGGAAGCGCAGACACAAACTTCTCAGCGACTCGGTCGAATGTTAGGTTCGAACAACCACCTGCACCATACGGATCATATCGATTTCCCTCTGGGCCAAAAGCGGGACTGGGCGATCCAATTTCGTGATTGCGGCACAAGATAATGGTATTGTCGATTTCTTGGATGACCGCCATGCCATCGTGGGCGCCTGGAGTCGCAGTCCCATCCGACATCGGTTCGTTGGTCCAACCATAAGACAAATAACGAAAACCATCTGGCAGCTGGATGAGCGGCAAGCCGGTCGATTCATCGGCAACCGCTCGCAGTGGGCCAAAGCCGATCTCGCGCGGGTTATCGCAGGCGGAGGCGCGTCCATCAAAATGCAAAAACGCGTTGCACAGGGCGGCCGATGCTCCGCCGCTCGCAATGCTGCGCATGAATTCTCGGCGCGGTTGCTTCATGTCTTGCCCTTTGCGTAAAAAATGAGAGTTATCGGTATGTGTGGTGGACCTTACTAAAGGTCCTGTCTTTGAGAGGATATTTGGTTGAAAAAAGTTAAGGAGCTTTAGCAAGCTCTACTATGGGGCGGTGACTCGTTTTGCATCTTTCATGAATTTGAACTCGGGTAGTTCGACATGTTCGCGCCACTGTTCAATGGGCACGGTCCAAGGTGTTGTGCGAAACGGTTCACTCAACGGCACGATCCAGGCTCGAGCGCCTGTGGCATGCAAGGGCTGCGCGGCCAGATCAACATTGGGATCGATCATCAGTTGTGGCTTTCTGCCATTGAGGGACGCCAATACAAACGCATATACTTCCGGTCGACGACCCATGTCCCGCTCTGCCTTGTCCGCGATGAAGTGGGCCATCTTGAGGATGAGCTCGGGGTCACGAGGGAATTTTTCGGCCTGTTCGGGATCAATGAACTGCTTGTGATCTACGTTCGCCACCCGGCCGGTACTGGGGTCACTGACTGCATATCCGATTCCCACCTCCTTCGCGCGTAACATCATGCGCCAAGAGAAGAGGTGTCCCCGCTCAGTCCAACTCGTCTCTTCCGCATAAAGTCGACTACGCAGCGGCCACAGGCAATGAAACATGGCATACAGTAACGCCAGACCACAGACGATTCGTTTGGCAAATGTCCAGTGGCACGGAGTGCCGTGAGCGTTAGCACTGGCAGACTCAGAATTGGACACAGGATTCACCGTTGCGCTACTTAGAACACGGCGCGGCCAGTCGGGGGCAAAGAAGATGGTGGTGGCTGCAATCATAAACCATGGAAATACATGTATTTGAAAGAGCGCCGAGTTGCCGAGGTGGAAGACAACGCACAACAAAAACGCGATCGTTCTTGTTCTCTTCCAAATGAGGGCAGGAACGATCATCAGGTCGAAAAAGAGACCGTACCAGGAAAGAATTGCTCCCATCGCCGGCCAAGCCAGCCACGTCCCGACGATCGGTGCTTCAGCCTTTGTCAGTAGAAACATTCCCATCGGCTGCCCCAACATCCAGTCCGCAGTCAACTTGGCGACTCCGCCAAACAGGTAGGGCAGTGCAATGTGGAATTGAATTACCCAATAAACCCAAAGCGGCACCATTTGAGAAGCCAACTCGGGCCTACGCCACGCATCTACAGAGACATTGCGATTTAACGGCAAGAAAGGCATCATCCAACTGACTAGTGCCATCAAGTAGTAGTGATTTTGGTAGTTGGTGCGTTCAAGAAGGAAGAAATGAGTGAAGCACAGTGCAAATGCAATCGACGCCCAAGGGTAGTAGCAACCTACGGCGATGAAGAGGGACAATGTGAGCATGATGAGGAAGTGCACATACATCCCAGCTCCTGGCCACGGTGTTAGCCATTCGAATCCTGGGTAGGTGAAATGCAATTGTGGCAAGACGTAGAGCCGCGTCACACGACCTGACGTGAGGTAATCCCAACTCCACGCCGCGGTTAAACCACCAAAAGCAATTCGAAAGAAGGTGGCACTTGCGTTGTCAACTTGACGCTCAGCCAAACACAACAACTGCTGGAGGTCGGACGACCACAAGCGAGGCAAGTTCACCTCGCTCGTTTCAATCACGGATTTATCAATCATCCTCGTCATCATCGCGGTTACGAGCTGCCGCTTTTTTGTCAGCTACGGTGGCTTTCTTGAGCTGCAGTTCAAACTCATTAGTCGCCCCTTGCTTGACTTCAACCTGCGTCAGATCAACTTCTTCATTCATGGTGCAAGCACATTGCGCCTTGCCACGCCCGACACGAACTCGATGCTTTCCAATAACTGCCCCATCTCCTTTGCCAGGATTGTACGTTGAAATATTGAACCTCCCTTCGGGGTCGGTATACGAGAAGCCCTGTTTACCGACCAAGGCCGACTTGCCATCAGCGGAAGCAATCGGCTGAAAATAGACCATCGCTCCCTCGACTGGCTTGCCGTCACAGAGCAATATTCCTGTGGTTTTCGCAGTTCCAAAATCTCCAGAATTGCCGCAGCCACTGAGCGCGAAGCAGCAAACCAGCGACATCATAACCGAAATAATCCGAGCGATCATCTATCTCTCCTGTCATACACAAAACCGAAGTACAACGCTTACCGAATGACTTCTTTAGCGCGACATTCGCGCCGAAATCAAATGGGATGTCGGCAGCCCTATTGCCCCCATTCACCAACCACTTGACCATCGCGACGGTCATGGAGATTGCTGTAGGTGCTAATTGAGACGTTTTCACTAATGAAATGCACAGAGCCATCAGCAAACGCAAACTGTGCGCCGCCGGTGTGGTAGCTAAATGCACAATCATCGTTGATGGCAAGGATCATTGAACTTGGACTGCATTGGCAGTTAATAGGACTGTTCGTCCGTCCATTGATGCGCACCGTTTCATCGCCACCATCTCCAAAAGCTCCAATCCAGGTCGGCCAGTCGCGAAATTGGCTACTTCCCGTATCGGTAATGTAAGACGACTCACCAAGAACAATGGTGTTGCTTAAGCCATCGGGAACATCGCCAAAGCGGACACAACTGTTGTTTTCCTTCAAGGCGTGGAGCATCCCAAAGTCGCCGGCTGAAACTCCACCCGCGCCCTTGTAGTCGCTCGTAGCATACCCAACTGCCAATCCTTGGTCGGGATCTAGAACTCGCGCAACGGTATCACCGGGGATCGTAAAAGTAGGTTGAACAAATTCAGGAAGGGCCAATGACGGACAACGATAGGCGCTAACGACTGTCGTTCCGCCAGGATGGGGGCTTGCGGCCCCAGGGTAAAATGTTGCTCGAACACCTGCATCACCCAATGCACCTGGTTGTCCATTCGGATTGATCAAGTTGTACAACGACTGCTGTTCGATGAAGGGGAGCAATGCAACTTGCCAGCCGAATCCGTCATCATCCAGCGTGTTACCATTGTCTCGGTGACCAAATAGCGCCGGCGGGAGCTTCTTAAACGCGCCTTCATAGTTATGGATCGCTAAGCCCATTTGCTTGACGTTATTCGAGCACGACATCCTCCGAGCTGCCTCACGTGCTGCCTGTACAGCGGGGAGAAGTAACCCAACTAAAATGCCAATGATTGCGATGACAACCAAAAGCTCGACGAGTGTGAAGCCGGAGCTTCGACTTTGTGTGCTGCGCATACGTTCCTCACAAGAAAAATGGTCAGATAATCCTTAGGCCTTCAACGTCAGCTCCCCGACGTTGAACACGAGCCAGAATATAATGCGTTGGCTAGCTGATGACGTTAAGAACAGGTAAAGAACCGGCTTCGTATTTGTTAAGCTTGAGTCAAGCGAGTGCGCCAATCCGCACGAGGTAGCCATACACTAACCAAGGCTCAATCAATCGATGGGTTCCTCCGAAGAACACCGAAGCGCAGCGCCGCAATCATTGCGATTTTCCGTGGTGACGCTTAGCGATACGCGTACGCTTGCCGATGACCGCAGTGGTCAACTCTTGGTCGATCGCCTTTCGGCAGCAGGACACAAGTTGATCGATCGACGCATCGTGCGCGACGAGTTGTCCGAGATTCGCAGCGTCGTTAGCGAACTCTGTAACACGCATATCGATGTGCTGTTACTAACTGGCGGTACTGGAATTGCCCCGCGCGACCAAACGCCGGAAGCGGTCGAGCCGCTGCTGGATGTGACGCTGCCTGGTTTCGGTGAACTGTTTCGAATGTTGAGTTATGCCGAAATAGGACCGGCGGCGATGTTGAGTCGCGCGCTGGCAGGAAGAATTGGACAAGTGCTCGTGTTCTGTTTGCCAGGATCGACCAACGCGGTAAAACTGGCTGCGGAAAAGCTGTTAATCCCTGAGCTGCCTCACTTGGTGTTCCATTCACGTGGCTAGCACAACTCAAAGGTTAGCTTGTCAAACAACTGGCCATTGATCTGCAAGGTAAGGTGATGCGTGCCAGGGTAGAGCGTGTAGGTGGTCGCATTGGCGCGCAACGTGTGTCGCTTGCGGATGGAGACAACTTCGCCACGTTTCAATTGCACGTGCTTGAGCTTGTGCACTTTAGGAGCCAACTTGCCGTTTGCTTTGACAAAATCGATCACAAAGTCAATCACCAAGTTTTCATCCCGCTGCGATGCAATGGTAAAGCAGAATTCAAGGGCATCGCCAAATCGCAGTTGCGCCGATTCCAAACGAAAATCAGCGACTTTGACTTTTGGTTTGCTGGCGAATCCGAGGAGCGTCAGAGCGCGCTTGTCCCCCTGCTTGACCAAGGTGCGTAACGCATGTTTGGTCATCCAACTGAGTTCCTGAGCGGTTTGTCGCCCTTCACTTTTCCATCGCTCGAGAGTTTCGACGACCAACTGCGGTTGCACTTTGGCGATATCATTCAGGTGGTTTGCTACGGAACGCGTAACATACCGCGTTGGGTCGGCATGTAGTGTGTCGAGCAACGGTAGCGGAGTCGTAACGTCCAGTGAAATTCGACCCGACCAGGGCAGCAGTGGACGTGTTCCTTCGCTAACAAGTCGTCGCACGTGATAATTGGTATCTGTCGACCATGTGGATAGTTCGGCCAATGTTTCCGTCGGATAACGGTTGATGAAATAGCGAATGGCATCTTCCATCGAGAAGCGTTGGGTGATCGCTTTGATTGTTTTCAGCGACAACGCAAGGTGTTTTGGGGATTGACCGCAGTGCACGACGAACATGCCGAGCGGTGCAAATATAAAGTCGCCAAAGTCATTATCACAGCGCGTGGGATCCAGTGGTGGTGGCAGGGCTGCGATGATCTGCTTGGCGGCTTTCCGATAGTCGGCGGCTAGATGGCGTTCAAGCACTTTTGCAATATGTACGATGCGGGCTTTGAGTTCGAGTTGTTCGAGTTCCTGCATGACATCTCGAACGAAATGGTTGGCCCTAAAGTTCGGGTCTGCCGAAGAAAAACAGTTGGCCAGGAATTCGACGCGCGATCGGTTGAACAACTGATCTTTGAGGCTAAAGCCCGTACCTTTAGGAAGCGATTCGTTTTTCATGGAATGTCCAATAAGTTGGGTACCTTGGTAGACGACCTTGCGGTGCAGTCCGCAGTTCACGTGGTTTGATGTGAGAAAAAATAAAAAACGCTGGCAAGCCCAAAGGCTGCCAGCGTCAGTTGTTGCTGTACTTAATCAACGGAGCTTAGCGTCTTCCGCCACCACCGCCACCACCGCCACCACCGCCACTGCGCCCACGACCGCCACCACTGCTGCCGCCGCTACGACCACGACCACCGCCGCCTCCGCCTCCGCCTCGCGAGTCGCTATAACGTCCACGGTCACCACCCCGGTCGCCGCCACGGTCACCACCGCGGTCAGCACGTTCGGGGCGATCTTCACCTTCGCCGCCATCATTGCTGTTGTTGGCAAATTCGTCTTCGATGCCCAATTCCTCCAAGGCGCGGCGACGACTTAGTTTGACCCGGTCCTGTTCGTCGATATCGATGACGATGACCTTCATCGGATCGCCAACTTTGCAGATGTCGTCGACGCTGGCGACATAACCGCTAGATAGCTCGCTGATATGAACCAAGCCATCGCGACCTGGTAGGATTTCGACGAACGCGCCAAAGTCACGGCAGCTACTGACGGTGCCGTCATAGATCTTGCCGATTTGAGCTGTAGCGGTGCACGCTTCAACTCGAGCCAATGCAGCCTTGGCAGCATCGCCGTTCATGGCGGCTACGACGACGGTGCCGTCATCCTCCACGTCAATCGTGGCTCCTGTATCCTCTTGTATGGCACGGATATTCTTGCCACCAGGACCGATGAGCAAGCCAATTTTGTCGGAATCGATCTTGGTCCGGAGCAATCGCGGTGCAAATCGACTCGTATCGGAACGAGGTCGCGGGATGGTGGTGATCATCTTGCGGAGGATCTCCATCCGCGCTTCACGCGCCTGCTTGAGAGTCGCACGCATGATCTCTTCGCTAATCCCGTCGATTTTCAGGTCGAGTTGGATCCCGGTGATGCCTTCGGGAGTTCCAGCGATCTTGAAGTCCATATCGCCAAAATGGTCTTCGTCGCCGATGATGTCGGTCAATAGGACCCAGCGATCGTCGCCTTGTTTGACCAACCCGATGCTGATCCCAGCCACGGGATTACACAGTGGTACACCGGCGGCCATCAATCCAAGAGTCGCCCCGCAGACGCTGGCCATCGACGATGAACCATTGGACTCGAGGATGTCGCTGATTACGCGAATCGTATATGGGAATTCTTCAGGGGATGGAATGACCGGTGCAACGGAACGTTCTGCCAGAGCGCCGTGACCGATTTCACGTCTTCCCGGACCACGAATCGGACGACACTCGCCAACCGAAAACGAAGGGAAGTTGTAGTCGAGCATGAACTTCTTGCTGTACTCTTCGATCAGCCCATCAACGCGTTGTTCGTCGCGACTGGTACCGAGGGTTACTGTCACCAGGGCTTGGGTCTCACCGCGTTGGAATACGGCTGAACCGTGTGTGCGCGGCAATACGTCGGTTTCGCACTCGATGTGTCGCAGACTGTTGTGGTCGCGACCGTCAGGACGTGTGCCGCTGAGGATCAGCTCGCGTACAACGGCATGTTCAAGGGCATGCCAGGCGGTGGAGAAGGCATCGGCACTGATGGCGCCTTCTGCTTTGGGATCCGGGATGATTTCCGCTTTGGCTTGTTCTTTAAGCGCCTTGACGGCGTCCGCGCGAGCTTGCTTTCCATCGGTTTGTTTGGCGTCGCGATAGCGATCGTAATAGCCTGACTTCAAGCGATCGAGAATGCCGTTGTCCTGCGGTGGTTGGAACTCAAGTTTGACCGGCTGCACGCGGGCGACCAGTTCGTGCATCAACTCGATGATTTGGCGTACCACATTGTGAGCATACACAATGGCCTCTGCCATTTCGCTTTCAGGCATCTCTTGGGCGAAACCTTCGATCATCAAAATCGATTTTTCGCTTCCCGAGATAATTAAGTCGAGTTCGCTTTCTTCGAGTTGGTCGTTGGTCGGAAACGGAATCAACTCACCGTCAATACGGGCTACGCGCACCGATGCGATGGGGCCTTGGAATGGCATCGAACTGATCGATAGAGCGGCGCTGGCACCATTCATGGCCAAGATATCGCCATCGTTCTGCAAATCGCTGCTCAAGACAACGCTTTGGATCTGGACTTCATCGTTGAAGCCTTCGGGGAATAAGGGGCGAATGGGGCGGTCCATCAAGCGGCTGGTCAACGTTTCTTTCGTTGTCGGACGCCCTTCACGTTTCAAAAAACCACCAGGAAATTTTCCGGCGGCTGCCATACGTTCGCGGTAATCGCAGGTCAACGGGAAAAAATCTGTTCCCGGTCGGGATGGTCCGGTGGCTGTTGCCGTCAAGACAACCGTATCACCATATTGCGCCAAAACACTTCCAGCGGCTTGCTTGGCGAGCTGTCCGGTCTCAAACGACAATGTCTGGGCGCCAATTTTCTTTTCTACTCGAATTTTCACTTCACTATTTCCTATTCAACTAATACTCACAACACTCTTTACTACACATCTGTTACCAATAACGCAGCCCAACAATTACTGAGACGACAACCCTGACGGTTGGTACGACGCGGCACAAGCCTGCTGCCTGCTTTGCTCAGTGAAACTAACAGTCGCCACCGCTTGAAGACACTCTCCTTTGAGGTTTGGAGGAAACCGCCCGGCATGCGAACGACCGCTTTCGACAAATCTGCTGCGTGGAGAAGTCTGTCGAAAGGAACCGAGTCGCCACATACATTGCCCAATGGATCCATCGGTTTGCTACCGACGAGGGCGATTTGAAAAGAGTCAAGCGACTCTATGTGGACGAGCCGGTTTGGCATGCAACATCCGGTCGGAAAATGAAAAGACTGGCCAAGTCCATGCATGGCCAGGTTGACAAACATAAGTCTGCCAGTGGTAGCCGGTGCCATGACGCTCCCGACTACCGAACTCGGTTGTCAGTTGACTACTTGCGAATGCCAAGACGGCCAATCAAGTCCAAATAGCTTTGCGGATCATGGCGTCGAACATAGTCCAATAGACCTCGGCGCCGGCTGACCATCCGCAACAACCCTCGGCGACTTGCATAGTCCTTTTTGTTCGTCCGCATGTGCTCGGTCAAATGGTTGATCCGCTTGGTCAAGATGGCGATTTGGACCGGCGACGAACCGCTGTCCCCTTCCGACGTCTTAAATTCGGCAATTGCTTGCTGTCTCAGTTCTTTGGTCGTTGTCATTTCGTTCTGTTTACGCTTCTCTGTACTTTGTTCTTAGTTTCGTTCTAGTACTTACTGCTTAGTTTTATTCGGCTGGTCTCTGTTTTAGGCCGCATCGAGTCCGCATCAATCGAGAAATGGTACCGGATTGACCAAAACTCGCAACCTCAGATTCTGGGTGACCCGGGCTGGAAACCGAGAGTTTATGCCGCCACGCCGCAGTTGCAGTCCACCCGTTGGGCGGGGCTCGGCTGTTGGACATTGATTCACAATGTTAAAAACTATGTAAAGATGGCTGTTTGTTTTTCTAGTGCTGCGTCAATATTACGAAATAGGGTAGTCGACGAAGTCACGAGTCCGCGAGCCCTGGGGTCGCGAAAGGGACTAGTGCCCTCGTCCGCTACGATGAATCCGTGAATAGAAACGGACTCGTAGCCTCGTCCACTACGATGAACCACTAAATTTAATGTTGACGCAGCACTAGCCCGCCGCACTACCTCGCGCCAAAGAAGTAATCCATGAAGGGTCTACCGTTTGTACTTTTGTTTACCGCAATGACATTCGTCGCGTGGGGGGCCTATGGTCCCGTCTTACACCACGGAGCGCTGGCCCTCGAACACGATAGTATGCGGGCTTTTGTCGGAGTCGGTTTGGCATATTTTATGATCGCCGTCATCATCCCGGTCCTGATTCTTCGCAAAGGCGGTGAGACGGGGCGGTGGACTATGGTAGGGGCCATCTATTCTTTAGTGGCCGGAGCGGTCGGAGCGGTCGGAGCACTGGGGATTATTCTCGCGTTGGGCTACGGTGGCCAAACGGTTTACGTGATGCCGCTCGTTTTTGGTTTTGCACCAGTTGTTAACACGCTGGTTACTGCGATGCTCAGTCGGACCTTTAACCAAATCCGTCCAATATTCATTATTGGAATCGTCACTGCTGCACTTGGCGCTGGTGGAGTGCTGGCATTTAAACCTGCTCCCAAACCGTTAAGCACAGTTCCAGCAGTTACGGAAAGTTCCGATTCTCCGGAGCAATCTGCAACTGAGCCAACGGAGAATGGGCCTTTGCCCACGTCGGAACCGACTTCGTCCACATCAACACCATCGACGACGCAGTCCACTGCAGCTGAAGCAACCAACGGAACGCCAACTGAACCCTCCAGCGATTTGCCTCCCGCCGAAACGAAAGGGGAGGCAACAACAGGTGCTCCAGCCACCAGCGATCCAGCCGCCAGCGAGCCGGCTACAGGCGAGCCGGCTACCGGCAACTCCGATGCGTCTGACGCTAGCGACAACACCCCACCGGACGATACTCAGGATGGAAGTCCTACGACATCTGGCGTATTGAGTAATGGCAGCGAACGGTTTGTCATGAAGCGGATTTCATTTGTGGCACCGATGGCCGCGCCAGATGCGACAGAAGAAACGATGTCTGCAACTCCTGCGGTAGCCAAGCCGAGAACCGTCAATGTGCCTGGTGTCGTCATTTCGATTATTGTGGCCGCGCTTTGTTGGGGTTCCTATGGTCCGATGTTGCATATCGGACAATCCAAAATGAGTGGCAGTCGGCTGCGTCCATTTACTTGTGTGGGATTAGCGTATTTCTTCATCGCCGTGGCCGCACCGTTGGGCGTTATTTATTCGCGAGCCAACGATACAGGGGCTTGGACGGCCGGAGGCATGACGTGGTCTTTCTTGGCGGGGATTGCTGGTGCAATCGGTGCCCTGGGTGTGATCCTGGCGTTTAACGCGGGCGGCAAACCCTATTACGTTATGCCCTTAATTTTTGGTTTCGCTCCTGTCATCAACACTTTTATTTCATTGAGCGAAGCTGGAACATGGACGCAGGTCAGTCTTGCATTTTGGATTAGCTTGGCAGTCGTGATCGCAGGTGCAGTGATTGTCTTGACAAATGCTCCACGCCCGAGACCGCACCCTGCCAAGTAGCGTTGTTAACTTAGGAGGCTTGCGGCGAGTTTTGCGAGGCTTCACGGAATATCGAAGAGTTCGTTGGATTAAAGTCGATTGATTTGCCATGGACTTGGTCGGTCGCAGCAGTTTGCCGACCAAGGCCCCCTCGGCCATGGAAGTGTCGAGCAGTTTGTGAAATCGACTTCAGCGAAGGAACGCGATAGGATGAGCCGCCGATACGTATTGGGAATAACACTCGGAGCAATGTTGGTCGCCTCCGGCACGGTCTCGGCCCAACAAGCATGTCCAGAGGGAATGACGCGCAGCCAGTCGTTTCACTATGACTATTATCGAAACAAGGAATGGCCCAAACCATTTCGCGCGATGGATACAACCGGCGTCTTGAACTACTTCGAGGTGCAGCGCAATAACGGCTGGAAGATGCACAACACGCTCGGGAACGCCATGTTCGACCCGAATACGCATGCTCTGACCGATTCTGGTGTCAACCACATGCAATGGATCATTACGCAAGCGCCTCAAGATCGCCGAGTTGTCTTCGTGCTTGTGGGAACTGACCAACAAGAAACAGCTCGACGAGTCGAATCGACTCAATTGGCAATATCAAAAATGGTACCCGTGGGCCCCTTGCCGACAATCTACTTAACTGACCGCGACGCGCCAGGTTCATCGGGTGTCTATCAAACGGCCATCAATCGCGCCATGACCTCATCCGTTCCCGCACCTCGACTGCCCGCAGCATCGAACGGAACTCCGTAGGTTACTCCCGCTGAGTCACTCAGTCGAAATCGTCAGAGGCACTGCTAATAGGCAGTGCCTTTTTCGTTCGTAACCGTTCACGGCAATGTAGAACAATTGTCCCCAATTGTTTTGTTTCTTGCGATGGTCGCCTGAAGCCGGGTACAGCACAGTTGTTCTACATTTAGGCCCATCCGCCCGATCCCGTGATCGGCTCCATTGGTTCTATCAGTTATTGCGCTCGCGAGTCGTCGGTTCGGATGCACGTCCACCGAAGACTGACTTGAAAAAATTGAGCTCCAACGCTCATCTATTGCAATTCGAGTGCGATAGCGAACATGTGGCGAGATTCGGCTGAAGCCAATAGCCTCCCAACTTGTGCTGGATACAGGTTGTTTTGCGTATGCTACCGCTAAAGTGTGAATGGCATAAAATTTGAATTGCCGAACCCACAATTCTGCAGGTTCCCAGTTATCTTTCGGAGACGCCACATCATGCTTGGTAAAATTGACTTGTCCCCAGTCGGAATTCAAGTGTCCGACGTCGTGCGCAACGCCACACCCGCGCGATTGTATGAATATGCAATCATCGACCATGATGCAGTGATTGCGTCAAGTGGAGCATTGGCGACTCGCAGCGGTGACAAGACGGGGCGCAGTCCAAAAGACAAGAGAATTGTTGAATCCCCGGCGACGGAGAAGGACATTTGGTGGGGTGATGTGAATATTCGGATGACCGAACGTTCCTTTATGATTAACCGCCAGCGAGCTCGCGACTATCTAAACACACGCAAACGACTGTTTGTTACCGATGGATTTGCTGGTTGGGATCCTCGTTATCGATTGAAAATACGAGTCATCTGTTGCAGTGCTTACCACGCGCTCTTCATGCAGAACATGTTGATTCGCCCAAGCGACGACGAACTGCGCGATTTCGGTGAGCCCGACTATGTGATTTACAATGCCGGCCATTTTCCCGCCAACCGCTACACGTCGGAGATGTCGAGTACGACGAGCGTCGATTTGAGCTTCGAACAACGCGAGTTCGTAATTTTGGGAACCCAGTACGCTGGGGAAATGAAAAAAGGTGTGTTCACGATCATGAACTATCTGATGCCTCGCCAAGGAGTCTTGTCGATGCACTGCTCCGCCAACGTTGGCGATGCAAAGGACGTATCGTTGTTTTTTGGGCTTTCGGGTACGGGGAAGACCACGCTTTCCGCCGATCCGACTCGTGAACTGATCGGCGACGACGAACATTGTTGGTCGGGTGAAGGCGTCTTCAATATCGAAGGAGGCTGCTACGCCAAAGTGATCCACTTGACCGCCGAAAGCGAACCGGAGATTTATGCTGCCATACGCTTTGGCGCGGTACTCGAAAATGTCGTTTATGATCCGTCGACCCACCGCGTTTCGTATGACGATGCGTCAATTACCGAAAACACGCGAGTTGCATATCCCATCGAGTTCATTCCGCGGGCCAAAATTCCATGTGTGGGAGGCCATCCGAAAAACATCATATTCTTAACTTGTGATGCTTTTGGCGTCTTACCGCCAGTGAGCAAGTTGACCGCCGAGCAGGCCATGTACCACTTCGTGAGTGGCTATACGGCCAAAGTCGCCGGAACGGAGATGGGGGTCACCGAGCCAACTGCCACATTTTCAGCTTGTTTTGGTGCCGCGTTTATGGTGTGGCATCCATCGAAGTATGCCGAACTACTGGCTGCAAAAATTGCACAGCACGATTCGCATGTGTGGCTGATTAATACCGGTTGGACGGGTGGTAGCCACGGAACCGGTCGCCGAATGTCATTGGCTACCACGCGATCGATTATTGATGCGATCCACAGTGGTGAGTTGGCCAAGGCACCTACGCAGTTCGACGAAAACTTTGGTTTCGAAGTGCCCACTTCCTGCTCCGGTGTGGCGTCTGAACTATTGCTGCCGCGTCAAACATGGCTCAATACAGAGGCGTATGATGCCACTGCCCTAAAGCTGGCAAAGCTATTTCATCAAAACTTTCAGAAATTTGTTGATCAAAGCAGCCCAGCTATCGCTGCTGCCGGACCGATAATTGGTAGGTAGAACTACGCTTTGAACTTGGAGTAGGCATGGAGGCCTGACGATGAGAACCAATAATTTTCGGGTAGCCGCGCGTCAATTCGACTCTCGGCCGATCATTTATTGGTTCTGTTTCTTAGCCAGTCTCTCTGTCTTTTCAATTTTCACCGGCTGTGGTGCCAAACCTCAGCAGTCGGCGTCAGAAGCCCGACTTGAGAGTCATGAACGTCCTGTAGAAACGTCGAGTCCGACGCAACAGGCGCCGGTGAACCTTGCGCAACAAGCAGATGCAGCGAAACTTGATGCGAGTCTTGATGCGGACTTGGTGCCAGAAATTGAATCTTTCGCAGAGCCCGTTTTCGAATCAACGCCAGGCGGAAGCAGTGGACCCAGACGGGGCGTGTTGGCCGACGACCCGCTCGCCGTCGAAAAACTTCAGGCTCGACCGTTGCTCGCGAAAAGTGCACTCGAACTGTCGCTTGGCAATAAGGTCGAAGTCTATTTTGCTACGGACCGGCTACCGACCGCTGAATTGTTACCCAATCCGCTGCGGATATTTGCCCCGTCCATCGTCGTCGGCCTACTTTGTTCCGCGCTATTTATCGGATTCTCCGCAGCTCGGCGTTTGCAGTCGCTATGGTTGCTCGGATGTGGGCTGGCGGTCTGTTTAGGAATTATGGTGTTGCACTCGTCCATTATTCGCTACCAGCAGTACTGGCGACTCGCATCCAACGCCTCCACCCGGTTTTCAACATTGCGGGATGAGCGTACTAAGGACTATCCGCTACATGTTGGAATAGCAACGGTCAGCCTTCCCAAGCGACACATGCCCGGGAGGCTCGAATCACCGTCAGTGTTAAGATTGGAGTTCAGCGAGGATCCGAGCAAACACATTGTTTTACAACGTTTGCAAGTCGAGAGCAAAGTCGATAACTGGTTTGAACAATTGCAGCACGAAGTGGAAGAATCGTCAGATGAGCAGGGTTTTATTTTCATCCATGGCTATAACGTGCGCTTTGAAGACGCACTCAAAAGAACGGCGCAACTGTATACCGACTTGGGTATCTCAGGTCCAGCGATTTGCTATAGCTGGCCGTCGCGCGGGCAAGTGATCGCGTACACGGCTGATGAAGCCACGGTGGCATGGTCTTCCACTCACTTTGAACGCTTGCTGCTCGATCTTCGACAGCGAGCAAATTGCAGTCGTATCAACATTATCGCTCACAGTATGGGCAATCGAGCGCTGCTCGAAGCTGTCGAGCGACTTTACTTGCGATCGGCCATTCCGTCCGATGAGAAGTTGATCAACTCGCTCGTATTGGCTGCACCCGATGTCGATGTCGACCAGTTTCACTCGCGATTTATTGTTCCGGTGCAAAGCCTGGCAAAACAAACTACTGTTTATTTCTCAGACACCGACCGCGCTTTGCAATTATCAGCAGGTTTGCACCGCGCGCCACGTTTGGGGTTCACCCATTCCAAGATCCCCAATGCGGTTGGGTTCGAAGCCATCCACATCGGTCCTCAATCGCTTTTCGCTTTGGGGCATTCGTATTATGGCAGCGACGTGGCGGTCATCGATGACATGCGTTTGCTGCTGGGCGAAGGCAAGCTCGCTGCAGAACGACCCTTTTTGGCCACGGTCGCCCAGGCTGAAGAAGAAGCGAATTATTGGCAAATCGATCGTGCCTTACACGCTCAGCGAACCAACCAATCCCAACTTCGTTAAGCGTCGTCGGGAGCGCAACGAAACCTATTTCTTTTGGCCTTTGGCGGGAACGAATTTGACAAAGGGCAAGAAATCAGCGTAGCCCTCTTCTTCCATTTTTGACTTGGGAATGAAACGTAGGGCGGCAGAATTCATGCAAAAGCGTTTGCCTCCTCTGGCAACAGGACCGTCGGTGAACACGTGGCCCAAGTGTGAATTGCTGGTTCTCGACCGGACTTCGACACGTGTGGTGAATAACCCGCGATCCTCATGATACTCGACGTATTCGTCCACCAAGGGTTTGACAAACGATGGCCAACCGGTGCCTGAGTCGTATTTGTCATCCGAGGAAAAAAGTGGTGCTCCCGACAAAACGTCGACATAGATACCAGCATCTTTTTTATCCCAGTAGGCGTTTCGAAATGCGGGTTCTGTCCCTTCCTGCTGGGTAACATTAAATTGCACCGGATTGAGCTGCTTGCGTAGTTCAAGGTTTTTGGGCTTCTGATACGACTCCCACGGCTTTGTGTTCACGATCTGCTTATCTGATTTTGAGGCGTTATTTTTGGCCGGTTCGCGATCAGGAATACTTCCAGCAACTTCCAGTACATTGGCACGGTTGCCCCAGTGGCTCATGACAAATTCGTCGCGTCCGGATTGGGAGCGAAAGAACTGGTATTTTATTCCGTTCTTTGCATGGTAGTCTTGATGATAGTCTTCGGCTGGCCAAAATGGCTTGCGAGGCTCAACTGCTATGTTGATTCGACCTCGGTAAATCTTGGCTTTGTCGATGACGTCGATCACGCGTTCCGCTTCACGTTTTTCAGTCTCATTTTCGTAATAGATGGTTGGACGATATTGGCTTCCGCGATCTTTGAACGAACCACTGCGGTCAGTAGGGTCAATGTGTTTGATGAGCCATTCGACAAGTCCCGCATAGGTTACGACCTCGGGATCGTACATCACAAAGACAACTTCGCGGTGTCCCCCCGCAGCGTAGTCTTCGTACGTGGGTTGCTTGGAGCGACCTCCGCTGTATCCCGAGATCACGTCCAAGACACCTGGCAGCTTTTCAAAGTCCGTCTCGACACACCAAAAACAACCGCCTCCCAAGATGGCAGAGGCTCGTTCAACAGTTGAGGTCGCGGATTCCTCGGACGTGGAAGGTGAAGTCGCAGATTGGGCTGCGGTCGGTTGCCTCGGATTAACGGCATTCTGAGCAACGTCGGGTTTGGAAGCCTGTTGTGCCCCGCATGAATTGACCAGAACCGCCAACATGAAAACTGAATAGATCGTTATTGTGGGTGTCGCCCAGGTGAAACGGTACCCTGTGGGGCATGTTTTGTTGACTCCCACAATGGCGAGCATCCAATTGAATGCAAAATAAAAACTGGTTCGCAACGTCATTATTTGTCTCCTACGTCATCGCCGTGTATGACTCCCGTTGTCTGTCGCATGTAAGACTGTGTGGATTGTTAGAAACGGCGCCCAAGCAACCGGTGCTGTCGCGGTGTAAAATTGTAACCGTAGATCAACTACGATCCGCCAAAAGCTAGGTTCGCCCTTTGCCAGGCCGAAGCTATGATTATCCTTCGTAATGTAGGTCGGTGTATGTATTCTACTTAACGTACGCGACGTATCTGCTGTGAGCACCCTGCTACAGCGGCATTCACACCAACCTTTGCTGTTCATCAATTTTCTCGCAACGACGACTTTGAGCCACAGAAAAATGCTGATGTTCAACCTTTTGACTACGCGGCGAGCGCTTTTCGGGCTGGCGACAGCCTTATTGATATTTCGGATGGGTTTGTCCCAGGAAGCGAGCGTTACCAAAGATTTTGTCGGTCCGGTTCGAATCGCCAAGTTGTTGTGGAAGGCCAATCCCAAGAACGCTGCCAGCACGCTAACCAAGGCGTTGGAAACAGGTTTCGAGCGTAGCCAAGTGATGGACTTAAAGAGTGCACTTGAGCCGCTGGGCAGTGCCGCGGTGGACGTTGTTGGCAAGTCCGATGTGTCCGACCCGCGTTACGCTCCTTCACTGGTTGTCATGGCGCTGCTCGAACACGACGCGCTACCGGAATTGCAAAGCACGCTCCCCAAGTTGATAAACGCGCAAGATCACGAGTTGGTGTACCGCGTTTGGCATCTGGTCGACAGCGCAGCGGCGATGAAATATTTTGCACAAACCATTGGCAACACGCACCAAGATATGGGCTTATCCATTGCTTTGACTCGTCGCGCATTGCAAGCAGATACCATCGCAGCCACGAAAATACTCCTGCAGCAGTGGTCGGCAATTCCGGTCGAATTAAAACTTGCAGCCATCGAACCGATGAGTTCGTCTGCAGGGGCGATGGGGATACTGGCTGACGCCGTCGCTGAGGGAGTCGTTAACAAGGATCTTATAAATACAAATCAACTCCGAAAATGGATGGCAACTGAAAATACTGAGCTCAAAGGAAAAATCGAGCAAGTTTGGGGCACCATCCGTGAGTCGGACAATGCTGAGCGGCAAGCTCTAGTTGCTCAGACAGTTGCCTTGCTGCGTTCAGGAGCAAGTGGCAGTGTGGGGCGTGGTGACAAGGTCTTCGAACGCGTCTGCTCCCAATGCCATCAACTGCACGGCAAAGGATTTGAGGTTGGTCCCAACATCACTGGTAATGGCCGCGGCAATTTGGATCAACTTGTCTCCAATGTGCTCGACCCGAGCTTAGTCATCGGAGAAGCATTCCAAGCCAAAATTATTTTGACGTACGATGGTGAAGTTGTGTCGGGGCTGGTCGCCGCCGAAGACGAGCGATACCTCAAAATCAAAGTCCAAGGTGGCAAGATTCTCGAGTTTGACAAGGAGGAAGATATCGAGCAAATCAAGACCAGTCCCAAAAGCTTAATGCCCGAAGGTCTTGAAACCCAACTCACCCAACAAGAGTTGATCGATCTCTTTGCCTATCTATCGCTGCTCAAACCACTTGGAGCGGATGATAACGAACTCATCCCAGGTACGCCTGACACGTTGGTCGAACCATAACCAACTTATGCGCGTTCGATGGGAAATGGGATGACCTGGTCGATGCTACGCGAACCGGTGGCGATCATGACCAGACGATCGAGCCCAAGTGCGCAACCACTGCAAGCAGGTAAGCCAGCTTGCATGGCGTCGATCAGGCGACTGTGCAACGGCAATCGCTCCTTGCCATCCTTCCAACGTTGTTCAGCGACCGTGGCGTTGCGGCTTATTAACTCCGAGGCGTCAAGCAACTCATGGTAGCCGTTGGCTAACTCTACACCGCTGATAAACAGTTCAAAGCGCTCGGCGGTCCGCGCGTCTTGCTCGCTAACACGCGCCAGGGCCGATTGAGATGCAGGGTAATGCGTCACGATCAGCGGGGCAGCATGACCGAGCTGCGGCTGTATCAACTCGGAGAAGATGAGATTGAGCCAATCGTCGCGGTCCGCACTCCATTGCTGGTCGACCCCCAGGTGACGAGTGGTTGCGAGTTCCGCCAATTCGTTGACCGAACAGGCTAGCGGATCACAATTTACTAAACGCATAAAAACTTCTTGATACGTTTCCACCTGGGGCTGCTGGCAATTGAGCACCTGATGGACGAGTCGAGCGAGCAGTTCGACCGCCGCGTTGAGTCCATCGCCGGCACGATACCACTCCACCATCGTAAATTCCGGATTATGGAAATCGCCGCGTTCGCCCGCGCGAAAGACCGGACCAATTTGATAGAACGCTTGCATGCCGACGGCTAAAAGGCGTTTCATCCCAAACTCGGGCGAAGTTTGCAAATAGAATGGTGTATCAGCGAGATCCGCGACCGCCAGCGCCGCCCCCGGAAGTACGATCGGATCGATGTGGCGGTCAACCACCGTATCTTGGCTTAGAATAGGAGTGTGAACTTCGAGCATGCCTTGTTGATGGAAAAATGACCGAATCGACCACAATATATGTGACCTGGCGGTGAGCGTCGCGATCGAAGCGGTTGGTTGCCAGGCTGGAAGCTGAGTCATTCAAAGATCACATTCTGGCTCGTTGAGAGTCCAAAAGCTGCTGAAGTCGATAGAATTTGTGGAAAGTCGGAAGCGAGCGGTCGCCCTTTGGTTAGGTCAAGCACTAGGTTACGTCCATGATGAAGTTGAATACTCTGGCAGCATTCTGTCGTCGTATGGGGATTGGCCTGCGCGCCGGGGTCGACATCTTGCGAGTGATCGAAAATGAAACGCGATCGGGTGACACGCGACATCGCACGGTGATGACCGCAGTCCACGGGCACGTCCGCTCGGGCACAAGTTTAGCCAAAGCCATGCTGGAAGAGAAAGCCTACTTCCCACCCTTGTTGATCCAGTTGGTCCATGCCAGCGAAATCGGCGGACGACTCGACAGCATGTTTGCTTATATGGCGGACTATTATGAACAACTCAAGCAGACGCGCACGCTGTTCCTCAGCCGCATTTCTTGGCCCTTGATTCAGCTGGTGATGGCGGTCGGGATTATTGGTATGGTAATCCTGATCCAGGCGATGCTGACGCCGAACACTACATACAATGCCTCCGCCATTGGCCTCAGTGGCTATCGCGGCTTCATGATCTACTGTGCCATTGTAGCGACCGTTACCAGCACCATTTGTCTGCTTGGGTACGGGACGTGGAAGAACTGGTTTAACTGCCACAAGAAGTTGATGCCGATCGTGCAGCGCATTCCCACCTTGGGCACAGCCCTCACCACACTTGGGTTGTCGCGACTGAGCATGACCCTCTCGATGTTGCTCAACGCGGGTGTGGAAGCCAAGCGGAGCGTCAAACAAGCATTCCTAGCGACCGGCAACCATTATTTCATGAGTGGCATGGAGCGAGCAGTTGCCACGGTCGAACGGGGTGGGAGTTTTGGCGATGCCTTTGATGAGTCGAAGGTATTGCCTGCGGAGTTTGTCGAATCAATTCGCATCGGCGAACTGAGTGGCACGGAGACCGAGTCGCTCGATCACTTGGCCTATCAATACCAAGAGCGCGCTAAAGCCGCTCTAAACGCGATTGCCATGATCACGAGTTTTACGATCTGGTTGGGCATTTTGATCATCATCGGCTTCATCATCATTCGCATGGCCATGCAGTACATCAACATGCTCAACTCGTTCTTGCCATAAAGTCTTGCCATCGACAGGGATATGGGTAGAAGAGAACACAAGCAGGAAACGCAATGTGGTTTATGTTGTCGGATCGCAACATTGACATTTCATCACTTGATCCCACTAGCCGTTCATCGGAAGAAGCGTTACTTGAACCGCTTTGGGAAAGAGGAGATGCAGCGGCGAGGCCTGATGTTATGCAATCTTTGTCACAATGCCATTCACGAGTTCTTTCCAGATGAAAAGGTGTTGGCGGACCATTTTCACACCAAGGAACTTCTCGTTGCGGACGCTCGCATGGCGAAACACATCGAATGGGCGCGAAAACAGAAGTAGAACTAAGCCAGAACATTCGTAGCAAGACTTGGAAACCTTGCATTTAATTCGATTAAATCAACAGGAACCTTTGAAGCCGACGATGAGCATTTAGATCACCATCGGCTTCTGAGGCATCTTAGTTCCTATAATTGGTTGTAGTTCCTTCGGTTGGTTTAGTGGCCGAACCATTCATCATCGTCCTCTTCTTCTTCGTAATCATCGCCCAACCATCCGTAGTACTGGTCTAGGTTACGGACGCGGCTTCCCTGCCCGCCCCCAAAAGGAGCTGCAGGTTCAGCGAGGCCAGCCAACTGTCGATTAAAGTTGCTCGAGAAAACGGCAAGGTCCTGGCCGTTGACGCGACCGTCGGCATTCCAGTCTGCTCTCGGTTGATAGTTTGATTGACCTGCCTGGGAGTTAAATGCAGCACTGAAAACCGTAAGGTCCGTTCCGTTGACGCGTCGATCACCATTGGCATCACCGGGAAGAACATCGAAACGGAAGTTGAATGTGCCGCCAGCTTGCCCCGAACCATCACCATCGAGCTTGTTCCCCGAGCCATCGGTTACGAGATCTGAGACGGCCAGTCTGTATTTTCCAAACGGCAAGGGGCTGGCAACCGCTAGTTCTGCGATAAAGCTCGCCGAATCATAGCTGAGAGTGAACGGCACGAGCCCTGTGCTATTACGAAGCTCGAAATTGTTCGTCGTAACATTGGTTATCGATTCTGAGAAGTAGAGGAGCAAGCGATTCACGTCGTCATGAGGAATCGGAATTGCTCCTGTTGCTATCGCGATCCCGCGCCCGTTGCCGGTTCCAGCCCCATCGACGGCATTGATGAAGCCCGCACCCCATTGGGTTGACGTGGCGATCACTTGGCTGACCACCGGTGGTAGATCGCTGGGCTGTGCAACGATCGAAATGGGCAGGGTCTGATCCAGTGTGGCTCCCATGGAATCGGTTATTCGAATGATAACAAAGCGAGTGGTGCCTGCCGTCAGCAGGCTCCCATTCACCACGATCAACTCATCTTCTGCATTGATCGCAAAAGCATTGCCGGTCCCCACAGGCAATTCGCCAACGATCGTAAAGCTTGCCGTATCGCCCAGATCTGGATCATTCGCCGACAGAGTCCCAACAATGTTCGATTCTGTGACCACATTATTGCTCAAGCCGATACTCCGTGGCGCGTCGTTCGTACCAACTACCGTGATGGTCACCGTCGCTTCGGAGGTAGCTCCCAATTGATCCGCAAGGGTATACTTGAAAAGATCGGTGGTCGTTGCACCCGCTGGCAACGCATCAAAGGCACCCGCTGGAAGATAATCATAGGAACCATCCGCATGCACGGTCAGTAGAGCCCCGGACGGTAGCTCAACTTGATTACCAATATTTCGTGAGTCGCCATTTACTTCTATTACTGCGATTCGATCATCATTGTCGACATCGGAGTCTCCCGCCAGCAATCCGGCGGCTGAGAACTGGGTTGCAATCTGGACTGCGGTCAGAGCCGTGTTGTAGACCGCCACTTCGTCAAGCAATCCGCGGAAGTTAAAGCCGTTGACGCCGGTGCCGTTGTGGAACCTCGTCGAAGCAGCTCCGCCAAGGATGGCGCCACGCGTTATTGAAGGATCCGGATGGGAAGCAATTGAAGCAAACGGGCTAGGGTTGGACGCCACGACCCGACCGTTGACGTAGAGCGCCGATCTGCTCGCTCCAAACACGCCTACCACATGATAGGTAGTATTCGCCGCGATAGGCACCTTCACCACCGCGCCAAGCGTATTGGCGTTCCAGGTACCAAAGTACAGCTCACCAGCGTCGATGTATAAATTCAACCCGGTAGTGGTGGTCCCCTGCGAATACAGGACTTGTCGAGTCTGCACGTTATCGGCTTTGAACCACAGACCTATCGACTTCGCATTGGCCGTTCCGGTGTAGGTGTTGATCAGTGGCGAGTTGCGGACAGAAATCGTCTGCGAGCCGTTCAACTGCAGACTGGTATCAGGACTATTGGGTACCAGTCCCTGGACAGCAAAACCAGGGATGCCAACGATCGCTCCGTCGGGTGTCGATGGTGCCAGTCGATTTGCGGCGATCGTCCCTGCCAGATCGTTCATTCGCCAGTAAGCCACCGCCCCCTGTGATAGAACCACGTCGTCATAACCACCTGAAACCACCGACAACGCCTGGTCGGCTACGACTGTCGCTACGTTGTCGAGAGCCAGAGGACTGTCGTTGGAGCCGTCGATGGTTACGGTCAGAATGGAGATCACTGTCCCAACTCCATCCGAGACGGTGTAGTTGAAGGTCTCGGTCAGCGATTGCCCTTCGGCCAAACGTCGCACGGTTGGATTGGCCTGGTTCAACAGGTAGGTATACGTCCCATTGGCATTCCAGGTTAACGAACCGTACAGCCCGGCGACACTGGTTGCAGTGCCGTTGTTCACTCGCGTGACTTGCAGCACGGTCCCTTCGTCGACATCGCTGTCGTTGTCAAGGAAGTTTCCAGTCGCGGTCGCTGACAAGCCATCCGCTCGCAAGCGAGCCTGATCCATGTTGGCGATCGGTAGATCGTTAACGCCGGTAACCACCACGGTCACTGTCCCGGTGCTGATTCCGCCAGCTTCATCTTCCAAGCTGTAGGTGAATGTGTCGGTTGCTGATTGTCCTTGTCGAAGACCATCGAAGCCTGGTACCGCCACTGGATCATAGGTCAGCGACGAACCCGTCAGGTTCAAGGTCACAGGAGCACCGAGCGATGACAGCGGACTGACTGCGGTGACCGAGAGCGTGTCGTTTGGACCGACATCGGTATCGTTGCTCAGCAACCGCGATTCGAGGATGGTCAACACTAGATTCTCAGGCGTAGTCAGCCCAACCCCGGAGTCATTACCTGCTACCGGTGGCGTATTGCTGATAACCACGTTGACGATTGCGGAGCTGACTGCATTGCCATTATCGGTCACCGTGATGGTAGCCGTGTAAACGCCATCCTGGGCAAAGGTCTTGTTGACGGAAAAGACTCCGTTCACCACGCTGCCCGACGATGACGTATTGTCGCTCCAAGCAATATTAAAGGTGTGCGTGTCATTGATGCCGGCATCGATCACGCGACCTGTCAGGGTGAACGGCACGTTCTCCGATCCCAGTACATCGTCAGCAACGATCTGCGGTGCTGCGTTGGCCACCGAGACATAACCGCGGAAGGCGGTACGCGTGAAGACGGTTGGAGCTGAACCCGGAATGGTGTAGGTATCAACTACCACTGCGTTAACCTGGAACACGCCGTCCGCGTTAACGCGTAGGATGTAGGTTTCGATGTCTTCCCGCGGCAGCTCGACCGAGGCAGGTTGAGCCGGCGTTCTGGTCCAAGTAACCGTTCGCGTCGCCAATTCTGAAACAGGTGGCAGGTTGCGAAGCGTAAACGTAAGGGTATCACCTTCCTGAGCTGTTGAATGGCTGGCCCAAGTTAGACCGTTCTGCAGCGTCCCAGTCGCAACTGGCGTCAAGCCTGCAACCGTGGTTCCAGTCCCCTCGTCGAGTTGCCAGTAGGCGACGGGGTTGGTTCCCGAAACATCCCCAGTTCGGATCGCATTCAGCTGGCCATCGGTCAAAACGCTCCCCCAAACTCCGACATCGCGCAGCATGCCATCAAAGAACTGAGCGACTGGATTGGCAGCCGAGCCAATGGCTGCGACCCCGCTATTTGTTGCCGCAGGCTGCGTTCCAGTGACGGTCCCAATCGATTGTCCATCGACGAAGAACTCCACCGAGTTGTTGGCAAAGAACTTGGCGGCCACATGTGACCAGACACCAATTTGTACACCGGTTGCAGGCAACAGGTAATCTTGCCGCCCGACCGTGGTGAAAATCAGTTGATTGCCACTCAGACCAAAGCTCCAGTTCCTTGTTCCGATAACGCGGCGAATGCCCGTCAACGTATCGGGCTTGATCCAGGCTGCGACAGTAAAGTTGTTCGCGCGAGCGTCGAGCGGAGCAGCCCCGGAGCTTGTCAGGCTGATGCGATCATTGACGCCATCGAAGTCAGGAGCAACAGTCTCGTTCGCCGCAACGATGCCAACCGTTGGCGTGGCTCCAACCACAAAAGCCAACGGTGTCGTACTGGAGCCAGCCAGCGTCGCAGTCAGCACACCGTTGTTAAAGAGGCGATCGGTAACTGTCAAGCTGACGGTGTGATTCCCCGACACGGTCGGCACAAATGAAATCGTGGACGAAGTACCCGTGGCCACCGTGGTTGTTCCACGCAGCACGGTCCATTGATAGGAGCGTGTGACAGAAAGATTGGTGCCTTGCATACCGCCTGCAGGAGCCATTGGGCTGGAAGCAGCCGCATCGATTGTTACCAGGCTTCCTGCGTCGACCGCAGGTGGTGGCGTGATAACCACAGTTGGCAGAACCGAGAACGACTGCTCGATAGAGCTTGAATCGCCATCGGAATCGGTAACGGTCAAACGCACGGTATAGACACCTGAGAATTCTGGAGTGAAAGCAAAAGTTGCGTCGCTTCCTCCTAGAATCCGCTGGCCATTGTTGGAGACCACGTCCCAGGCATATGTGAGCGTATCTTCAGAGCCTGGATCGCTAACAGCCGGAGCAAAGGTGATGGCCCGTCCCACTGCGATTGGTGCGTTACCAGGGTTAAGGCTCGAAATGATCGGTGCGGCGTTGGCTGCATTGACGAGCGTCTCAGCCGCAACGGTACCGCCATCGCCATCGTCAAAGCTGGCAGACAGCCTGTAGATCCCATTATCAGGCACGACGTAGGAAGTCGATTCATAGACCGGCGGCGTGCTACTGCTGCGTAGCTGGGGCGTCGCGAAGAAGCGAACTTTGCCAAGTCCAACAAATGGACCACCAAAGTTCGAATCGATCTTGATTCGCACAAAGCGTACATTGCGTGCCAGTCCATCCAAAGATACTGCTTGAGCGGGTTCCGCGTTCGTTCCCCCTGCTTTACTCAGTTGACCATCGATAATGATCGGTGTTGTGGCTGGTGACGTTGTACCTACAAATAGATCGAATTGCTTCACTCCGAAATTGGTTTCATCGCCACCAACGGGTATGCGGTTGTATTGCCATACAAGCATTTCGCTAAGGTCGAAATTCGCTCCCTCTCCCAGGTCGTACTCGATGAAGGTGTTTCCATCGACGGCTGCGGCTGTATGCCAAAACGGCTGATCGTCAATCGGTTGGTCGGTACCATTGGAATGAGTGCTATTCTCGAACGGCTGTAGAATTGACAAGCCTGCATTTGCAACAGTTCTGCCTGCCTGACGATCCGGTGCGGACGAACTGACGGCGCTTATCCTTTCCGCGACGAGTATGCTGCGGAACCGGGCGTCATTGGCTTGCAAAGATAAGTCTTTCACGATGGAGCCAGTGCTCTCGTTGAAGCTCCACCAACCGGCGAGATTCGGCGACGACCGAAGAACTGGCCCACTATCGAGCAATGCCACTTCCGAGCCCGTAAGCGCTCGATTCCACACACGGAATTCATCGATGTTGCCCACAAATGACTCTCGGCCGGTCGAGTTGCTACCGATGAGCAGCCTTCCATCGACATTGCGATCAAAGAGTGGAGTTGCCCCGACAGTTACTTCGATACCATTGACGTAGAACCGGACTTGTCCCCCGCTCGCATCAGCATCAAAGACCACGGCCAGATGTTGCCAAGCATCGAGTTGGACGTTTTGATTCGTTGCAAACTGTTGTGTTCCCGTATCGATCATCCACTGAGTACCGTTGTGGTAGAGTGCCCAACCTGCACCATCAGCCGCTGCGGTGTCGAACACAAACCGATTGCCAGTCGACGCTAATGGGAACACCCAACCCTCGAAGGTTGCGGTACGTGGACTGGTAACGGGATCAAACGTCAAGCTAGTTTCGACGAAACCAGTGCCATTGAAGCTGGCTGAGCCGCGCGAGTTGAGATCGGTAGTCTGGCCATCCGGCGCGATGATGCTAATTTTCGCCAGCATGTTCTCGCGATCTGCCGAACTTGGTTCGGTTACCGAGTATTTGTCGACAACCACGCCGTCGACTAGCACGCTGTATTCGACCGTTGAACCGACGACCTGAGGCGGGTTAACTGTGATGGTTTGCCCTGTAAACATTCGCCGAAGGTGTGGGGAGTAGTATAGCGATCTAGCGACGGGAGGCGAAATATTCTAATTGCGGGGCATGATGAATGCTTCGCTGCTTGAACCGATTTCCCTGGCTGAACAAGTACGTTCGCTGATAGCGA
>JBGSUV010000080.1:0-65638 GCA_041753315.1 Pirellulaceae bacterium
TAGCCCGCGTTCGCTAACGACCACTTAACACGACTTCACTCAGCCTGACAGCGAAGCAAGTTTGGCGCACGGATGGCAAGGCCGAAGCACGGATAAGGCAGACCTTCACCTCACGCACTTCTCAATATCTTGCCAACCCAGTCACCAGCGCAGCTAGTTTTTCAATACCCTTGATGCCTGGCCACTTCTCAACATCACGCCAACCCAATCACCAGCGCGGCTTAGCGTTCAGTCCCCGGTAACTCCCATCTCTTTCAGCAGATGATTGGCCCCATACACTTTGCCAGTAATCCACAGGCAATAGCGAATATCGACGCCAATCGATCGACTATAGCTTTGATTCCAGGCAAAGTCGTTGATAGTTGCCTCAAAAGCACGGTCGAAGTTAACGCCAACCAATTCCCCTTTGGCATTCAATACGGGGCTACCTGAATTTCCACCTGTCGTATCGGTGTCATACAGCATCGCGACGGGGATCTGCTTCAGCTCCGGATGGACAAACGGTCCAAAGTCACGAGCTTCGTAGAGTTGACGGAGTCGATCTGGGACGATAAACGGCTCTTCGCCAGTTGCCTTGTCGATGACACCTTTCAATGTGGTAAGCGGCGTTTTGATGACACCATCTTCGGGTGAATAGCCGCGCACATGACCGTACGTCATTCTAAGCGTTGCGTTAGCATCGGGTATAAAGTTTTGACTGAGGAATTCTTGTTTGATCTCAATCAGCGAACCATACGACTTATCGAGCTGTCCGTCGCGAGACTTGCCCAGTTGGCGAAGCTCCAGATAAGTTGGGTAGAGCTCTGCGATCAACTGAAACAGCGGATCGCCCGTTCCACGCAACTGTTCGGGTGACATGGTGACACATTTCTGAACAAAAGTTGCATCGTGGATTTGCGTATTATCCAACCACTCATCGACCTTGCTTGCGATACCCTCTGGTTTCGTCAACAATCCCTTTAACACTGGCAGGCTGACGGCTTGAGGAACCTTTGACAGACGTCCGAGCATTTCACTTAGCACCAACTTGTCGGTTGGACGGTGCAAGTCTTGGACGCTTAACATAAGTGTCTTGAGGGTTTGATCAAAGTTGCGATCCATGTAAGCTGTTTCACGATCGAGATCATCTTTGGTTCGCTCGGACGCTGCGTCGTACAGAACAAATGCAATTGCCAGTGAACGCGAGGCAGAGGTTAAGTTCTCCATATTGAGTTCAAAGGGTGCCGTCTTTGACATTGCCTCATAAACGCTTTGAATATCAGCCAAAACGGACCCGTAGCGTTTTTCTCGTGCTGGATCCATTTTTATAAACGCCTGCAAGTCATCTTCTTCGCGTGCACGTCGCGAGGCGATATCAGCTCGCTTCAAACCTTTGAGCTGTCCGCGTGAACGCTTTTCCACGTTGGCTAACGAACGAATTCGAGAAGCGTGTTTGATTGCAATCGCGCGGTCATCGATGCCTGCCTTCTCCAATGTGGCAATTTGCCAGCCGTAGAGATCCACGATGTACGGTAAACGTACATTTTCTTCGAATTGCAAAAAGCTGGCGGTCTTGTGCCGAGCGGTTCGGCCAGGATAGCCAAGCAAAAACACAAAATCTCCTTCGTTGACCCCTTCTGCCGCCACTTGAATGAATCGCTTTGGTTTGTAAGGAACATTGTCAGGCGAGTAATCTGCGCTTGATCCATCAGGAGCTGTATAGGCGCGCATCAACGAAAAGTCGCCGGTGTGTCGTGGCCATTCCCAATTATCAACTTCGCCTCCAAAATTGCCAATCGAAGCAGGGGGCGCAAAAACCAGTCGCACGTCTTTCAAATAGGTATACATAAATAGTACGTAGGTTTTGCCTGCGAACATCTCTGCTACCTCAGCCCGCATCCCCGGGCTGGCAAGTTCTGCTTCTTTCTCCAGCTCTTTTCGACGACGTTCAATCGCTTTGGTTCTCTCCAGAAAACTCATTTCACCTTGAACGGCACTTAACACGTGTTCGGAAATGTCGCTGTACGATTCCGTAATACGTACGGTATATCCCTTGGCAATGATCTCCTCTTTTAATGACTTTGCTTGGAACCCATTGGACAGATAATCCTGCTCCGTCGTACTCGCTGTTTGAATTGCACCATATGCGCAGTGGTGATTGGTGATGATTAAACCATTGCCTGAAACAAACGAACCCGTGCAACCATTCACTCGACAGATGCCATCGAGCAGCCCGATACCATCGGGATTGAAGATCTCGTGGGGAGCGAGCTCCAGTCCTTTTTCTCCCAAGTTCAGTTTGGCAATTTCGCTGACCGGAAACATTCCTTCATCTGCCTGAGCTGTTGAATTGAACTGACCGCTACCCAACAGTAGCACGCCGAACAATCGAACGATCCACCAATCAGAAGCTGCGCGATACTTGTTCATACGTGTATACCTTACGATGACAATATTTAACGTACTAAAAAGTCTTTTTGGCCAGTGTACTTGGCAACCGCTTCTGGATCGAGTTCCAGTCCCAGTCCAGGTGTGCTTGGAATCGCCAACATGCCGTCGGCATCCAGCTTCCACCCCCCCAACGTGATCTCGTCGATAAACGGTGAGCCGGTCAAATACTCGACCAAGTCGGTCGTGGGAAAGGCAGAGGCCAATTGCAGATCGGCTGCCAAGCCAACGGCGGTGTTCCAGCCATGGGGGATGAACTGTATGCCCTGCTCCTGAGCTCGCCATGCGATCCGTCGTTCTTCGCTGATGCCTCCCACTTTGGTAACATCGGGCTGAACGATGTCAAACGCGCGGGCCGTCAACCATGGCTCAAAAGCTTGTCGTCGCGTCAATACTTCGCCCCCCGAGATGGGAACGGGAGAATGTTCCCGCAATTTTACGTAGTCGTCCAGTGCATCGGGTAAAAGCGCCTCTTCGAACCAGTGAACATTGTATTGAGCAAGCATGTGTGCAGTGCGGAGAGCCCACTTGTAGCCGTTGGGCCAAAACGCATCGCTGGCACCGGCATCCACCATCAATCGTGAGTCGTCCCCCACCGCCTCACGAGCGGCTGACACAATGGCTTCGTCAGTGGCTGCATCGCGACGACCAAAGGGTCCCCATCCGATTTTGAAAGCTCGAAACCCTTGGGCTTTAATCGCCAGCAGATGTTCGCGCAGTCGCGCTGGTTCGTCCATCAATAGCGATGCATACGGTTGCACGCGCTCTCGGTAGCGTCCTCCCAACAACCTCCCAATCGGCTGCCCAGTCGCTTTGCCTAACAAGTCCCACAGCGCAATGTCGATACCGCTAATCGCGTGAGTTATTGCACCTCCGCGGCCCAGCCAAAACATATTCTGGTGCAGCTTTTCGCTCACCCGTTCGGGCTCCAACGCGTTTTCGCCAGCATACAGCGGCTGAAGGACATCAAGTGCGGCGCGCACCAGTGCATCATTTGTGAATACACTTCCCAGCCCCACCGTTCCTTCATCGGTATGCACGGCGATCAAGGTATGCACGCAGTCGTCTGGGCGCAGTTCATTGCTCCAGCCACCTTCCGGGGTCGCACCACGCAAGCCAGCACAACAAATCGATTGGATCTTCATGATTTGGTTCTGCGTTTAAAAAATTCTGGTTGAGGTTGAAAGGTAACGTGATCGTCAAGTGGAAATATCGGGCGTGGGCAACGCTGATGACCAAGATATCGCAAGTTAGCGCTCGACGAACCTGGTGCATCCACCAAAATCATCTGAGCACACCAGGCAGCATACATATGGTGCTGGCAATGTGGTGATTTGACCACCACAGCATCAAACTTTTGTGGATTTTGACCATGTGCATAAAAGAAGGACCGATCGTACAAACTTACCGCTCGACTGCTCACTACCAGCGTAAAGTTGGATGCTTCCAATACGGCTGTTGGTCCGGCCAGCCATTCTTCTCCAAACGACTCGCTAAAGAATCTTCCATCGGACAGCAAACGCACTTTGGCGGTGATTGGGAGTGGTTCAAACCTTCCTGGATCGAGTGTACCACCGACGGTCGTATGCAACGTCGCTCCCACGCCCAACGCCCATGCACGCTGCACGGCAGCTGCGTCGACGATAGGAAGCAACGTGCGCCCCTGGTAATTGACTCGACGCAATTCTCGCAACACTGCATTGCTATCCCCCGATGCGCCGGAACTGGTCGCATCCGCGGCGTCGACTAGCGCTACGGTTCCAGATTGGTTCGCCAGCAACCGTTGCGACATCTGCGCTAGGCTGACTAGCGGGACCTGCATCTTTTCCCGGTGTGACCAGAATTGGTTGGCGATCTGCAATGCCTGATCGACTGCGAGCTCAGGCGCGTTGTCAGTGGTCACAAAGGCGTAACTCTGCAGCGCCGGGACATCGGTGAATGGATTGCCGATGAACATACCTGCGGAGAGTCCCGGGGCCGTCTGTTCGGCTGATTGCGCCATCCGAATGCATTCGCCAAATAGTCCCGAGTCAGTAATCAATTCGTCGCCACGAACTAGCGCGGGTATGGCGACTTTGGCGGTAACCGGATGCACTTCACCGCGCACCATTCGCAATAGTAGCCGCGCCGCGCGTTGTCCTGTTTCATAAAAGTCGACGTGGGGATAGGTGTGATAAGCGACGATGGCATCGCTATGCTCCAGCATTTGATTTGTCAAAATGCCATGCAAATCGAGCGAAACCACGATTGGAATTCTATCTCCGAGAATCTTACGACTTTCCGCCAGGAGCCAACCTTCAGGGTCAAACTCCTCTTCGCTGGCCATGGCGCCATGCATGCACAAGTAGACGCCGTCGACGGGCGGAGCTTGGCGAATCTCCTCCAAAAACTCGGTTGCGATCTGCTCCCAGGCTGCCTTTGCAAGTGTCCCGCCGGACGTGATAAAACAAGCGCTGTAGGCGGCAAAGCACTCGACATCTGGACTGGAATCGAACACGGCAAGTGCTCCGCCAACTTCGTTGCGTACCGCGCGATGGTAACGCAAGAGAGAATCACCTTTGCGGATCCCAAAGTCCTGATAGGTACTCAGGTGTGGATTAAACGTGGAAACTTCTTGCTTGCACTCAGCGATCAAAATACGCAGCATAAAATCGCTTTCAACAGGAATCACGTGGGCATTGCAAAAGAAACTACGCGATCAATGAATCCTCGCATAATCGCGCGGAAACAAGAAGCGGATGGTGAAGACCAACAGTAGCGCACCAACTATGTAGACGATCGATGTGTAGGTCAACAGTCGCTCGATGCCGACCGAGTGTTTCCACATCCCTCCAACCAATGGTGCAAAACCAGAGACGATGGCACCAAAGAAGTTCAGGAAACCAACCGCTGATGCGCGAGTATCAGCCGGGACCACTTCAAACGCGGCCGGGAAAATATTTCCCATCAAAAAGCCACTAAAAAGTCCAAATCCTGCGGCAGCCAGACAGGTCGTCCCCAGCGCCGGTGCGTTGCCGATGAAATACAGACAGGGCGAGCAGCAGACGAGCGTGGTCGTTAGCAACCATAAGCGTGATGCCCGCGTGTACAGGAACAAACGATCTGCAAATATGCCGCCGCTCAGCAAACCTACCAACGTCGCCGACTGCAAATAGACCGAAGCGGTAAAGCCCGCCTCCTTGAGGGACAAACCAAATTTCTCGAGCAGAAAATTGGGGAGCCACGCGTAAAGCATCCATAGGCCAAATAGAAACAATGGAAACACGACGCATAACATGATATACGTTGGCACCTTAAACAACTCGGCAACCGCCAGTTTGGCGCTCACGAGCTTGGTCTCAACGTTCTGTTGTTCGTTGACCTTACGCAAGAACAAATAATAAGGCACGGCGTACACCAGGCCGGCAGCGCCCAGATAAAAGAACGCTTGACGCCATTGACCGTGATGTGCCATCCATCCCCCGAACCATGCACCACCAACGGTTCCCGCAACCTGCGCTGTCGTCAGCGCAGCGACCGCGCGTGAACGGCGTTCTGGTGCGTTTGCGTTAGCGGTCAACGAAATTGCAGCCGGCATGTACAACGATTCGGATATTCCCATCGCCGCTCGCAGTGACAACAAGACAAACGCCGAACTCGCCAAACCGGTCAGTGCCGTGACAAGACTCCAGATCGCTAAACTTAATACGACTAACAGCCGTTTGGAGAACTTGTCAGCCAACTGCCCCGCCAACGGACAACCAAAACCATACACCCACAAGAATATCGAACCGATTAATCCAAGTTGAGTATCGCTCAGTTCCAAGTCGCGTTGCAAGACGGGATACATCGCGGAAATTGCTTGGCGGTCGCAGTAGTTCAGGAAGTAAGCGAACCACATGTACACCACAAGCCACATACCTTGGTTGCGCACGTCTGCAGATTCGCGAGGTGGGCTTCTCATGCTTCATACACGCTCTGCGGATCCACCGCTTGTGCGATCACTGCCACACAATCTCCTTGTTGCGTCAGACAGGGAGCCCGCATAGTCACCAAATAGCCAGCGCTCGAGGCGACAATCGGTTCTGGTGCTCGATCTGGTCGTTCCAAGTGATGGATCAAACCAACTTGCTCCCCGCGCCGCACTTGCTCTCCCAAGTCAACCAATATTTCGAAGATACCCGACTCGGGTGCCAAGAGATAATCATCGCGACTGAGTGCCTGCGTGAGAATTGTTGGTGGTAGTCCAAGGCTAGCCCGCGATTGCTCTTCGCCCACGAGGGCGCCCACATGGATTAGCACATTCCTCAAGCCGCGTTGTGCAATGCGATGCACACTGGCCGGAATCGCTTCTCCGCCACCTAATTCAGTTGTCACCACCAGCTTGCCTTGATTTTCGGCCTCGACCGGTAGCAGCCCAGTTCCTGCGATATCTGCATACAGAAACGCAAAGTCGGTGTTCCACGCCAGCATGGCAGCCAACATTTTTCCACGCTGTTCGATGTTAGGGACCAGATGCATGTGGGCACAAGGAAGAAACTCCATGCTGCGGCCACCGGAGTGAATATCGATCACCACGTCGCACATTGGAAACAGGACCGTGCGGAGATAGTGAGCAATCTGGCTTGTCACCGGCCCTTCGGCTTCTCCAGGAAATGCACGGTTCATATTCATGCCATCCAAGGGCGAAAGTCGCGTTGCGGCGCGCGCGGCCGGAAAGTTGAGCGAGGGGATCAGTATAATTCGTCCTGTCACCATCTCCGAGGTCAGCTCGCGGGCGAGCTTCATGGCCGCAATTTGGCCTTGGTATTCGTCGCCATGATTTCCTCCTAGAATCAAAACGGTCGGCCCTTGTCCGCTTGCAACCACGGTAGTGGGAATCATCACGTTGGCCCATCCGCCTAAGTTGTGCGAATAGGGTACTTGCAGGAATCCCTGCTGTTTGCCTGGGCGGTCAAAGTCGAGCGACGTAAACAACATTTCATTTGGCCAGTAGTGTAAAGCGATTGTCCCAATCGCTTAGAGTGAGTGTAGAGCGATTGTCACCAATCGCTACTAGCATACTAGAAACAACTACTTCAAAAAGTGCTGAAAGAACTTATAAATCACCTCGTTAGACTCGGCGTTGGGCGCGTGCTCAGCACGATTGGTCATCCCCACGCGATGTTCCTTGCCCAACAGTTGATTGATGGCGATGGTGTGATTGAGAGCCTGCCAGCGATGTGGCGGGTCTTCGGAGCCACCTGATACCAAAAAAGGTCGCGGTGCCATAAGCGCATGCAGTTCGTGCAAGTCGCGACCTTCGGCGATCAATTTTGGATAGAGTCCACGCGCAGGATTTTCAGGAGTGATCACACCGCGCTGACGCCACGGCGGCGGATGATAGCCCAGATACCAGGGTTCCCAATAGTTGACACTCGGCCGACTCTCATCGAACACGATGCCTGGATCGGACCATGCCGCGCATGCGAATGGCTCGAATAGAGATGCCGCAAACATCGCCCACTTGCCACCAAATGAGTGTCCGACTATGCCAATGCGTGCTGAGTCGACTTCGGGCCGCTGGGCCAACACGTACCAAGCGTTGGCTGCAGCATACGCCAACATCGACAACGGCTGCACCTGTGCATCCTGCAAGCTCGGGTAATAGAGTGCATAGGTTTCTTGAGCTGTCGCCTGCGTCGTACCGATCGATAAAGTGACAAAATTTCGTCGAGCCAGTTGCAAAGCAAAATCTCGTTCGGCTGCACCCAAGCCGATGCCGGTTTCCGGTTCATAGTAGACACACAGCACGGCGGGAAACGGTCCGTCTCCGTTTGGGACCAGCAAGTAGCCGGTGGCCATTTCCGTTGGTGTCCACAGAAAGCGAATCTGGTGCTGCGTAAAATTTTCGCGATGGGTCGTTGCCAGCAACTCCACCTGGGGTTCGGTGATCAGCGCGGGCCATTTTCCGAGCAATTCTTCCCACTGCGATATAATCTGGCTGCGGCGGAGTTCCCAGTCGGCCGGTGAATCTACAAACGTTCCATCGACAAAGCGTAAAGGTGACGCGTATTCCCCCAATTGTTCGCGCCATTCGATTGGTGGCGTGAAGGCGGGGGACAATTCCTTCGGCAGCGGTTCATCTGCAAACGATGAAACTACGCTCATTAGGACGCAAATCAGGCCTCCACATGACCAACTGACGAAATTCTCTGCATTCTCTGCTTGCATACGAGCTACTTTCGCTTTCCGCACGGCCTAGGTGCGATTGAAAAAAGAGGCACCGGCTTGAGCTTTAAGGTAGAAAAAAAGGTGAAACTTCGAGCGGAAGTGACGCTATGCATCGGCAAGGGATTTGTTTATCGATAAACTGGCCCCGAAAATGGGCCAAAACTCAGTGGATTGGGTAACTCTGCCGGGGTGCCCAAGAATGGACTTTGTTGGATAGAATAAGTGGTCCGCATTTGCTTGATCCAACTGCACTGCCCCATACTGTGCAGCGACTGCGAGCTACCATTAGACACGATGAGCGCCTGAAAAGGGTTTTGCATGGAAAATAACCAGCGACCGCCTGCTGGCAAGAACAGCGCCGCGACACCACCTCGCCGCAACCAGATTTGGCCAATCTTACTACTTGCTCTGCTCGGCTTTCTAATGCTGCGCTCGATTTGGCCCGCTTTTAATATGGACGAAATTCCATACAGCTTCTTCCTAAAGCAGTTGGAAGCGCAGAACGTTCGGACGTTGGAAATTAATGGCACGACCGGCGTCGGCACCTTTAAGGTTCCGCCCGCACCGCCAGACAAATTCGACGAGAAAGGGGTGAAAATCCCTCCCGAGACGGTAAATGGCGAAGTTGCGGTGCTCAGCCACCGTTTCATGGTCCAGCTTCCGCCCAAATCGGAAGACATCATTCGCGAGTTTACACAGGCCCCATCCGAACTGAACGTTGAGTACAGTTCGGGCAATCCGATGGAATATCTATTCCTGTTCTTGATGATAGGCTTGCCCATTGCCTTGATGATTGTGGTTTGGCTAATGTTCCGCCGGACGCGCGATCAATTGATGGGGGGCGGGGGTTTTCTTTCGAGCTTTTCACGTTCAACGGCCAAACGCTTCGAACCCAGCGACCAACAGACCACGTTTGCTGATGTGGCAGGTCTGGAGGGCGTTAAAGCCGACCTGCAAGAAATCGTCGAGTTTCTGAAAGCGCCTGAAAAATTCCAGCGACTAGGAGGGCGCATCCCCAAAGGTGTGCTCATGAATGGACCGCCGGGCACCGGAAAAACCTTGCTTGCAAGAGCCGTGGCGGGTGAAGCGGGCGTGCCCTTTTATTCAGTCAACGGGAGCGAATTTATCCAGATGTTTGTTGGCGTGGGCGCCAGTCGCGTACGTGACTTGTTTCAAACCGCCAAAGAAAATGCTCCGGCAATTATCTTTGTCGACGAAATCGATGCCGTCGGACGCCAGCGGGGTGCAGGCCTCGGTGGTGGTCACGACGAACGCGAGCAGACGTTAAATCAGATTCTCAGCGAAATGGATGGTTTCAGCGGGAACGACTCAGTCATCATTGTCGCAGCCACCAACCGTCCCGACGTACTTGATCCAGCCCTTTTGCGGCCTGGTCGTTTTGATCGCCATGTGACGGTCGGACGACCGACCAATAAAGGCCGCCTTGAAATTTTTAAAGTCCATACGCGCGACGTGCCCTTGGACAACGACGTCGACCTCGCGCGATTGGCTGCTGTCACGATCGGTTTAACCGGAGCTGATATCCGCAACCTTGTTAATGAAGCGGCCCTGTGGGCTGCCCGCAATGACAAAACGCGCGTGAGCATGGATGACTTTGATTACGCTCGCGACAAGGTACTCATGGGCGCCAAGCGCGAAGAGATCTTGAAGCAAGACGAAAAAGAGAAAACCGCCTATCACGAGGCAGGGCATACGCTGGCCGCTTGGTTCTTGAAAGGTGCACAGCGAGTGCACAAAGTGACCATTATTCCTCGCGGTCGATCGCTCGGTAGCACGCAAATCGTGCCAACGGAAGATCGCGTCAGTTCGAGTGAAAATGAGCTGCAGGATCAACTGGTAGTGCTATTGGCTGGCCGCGCTGCCGAGTCGATGATCTACGATGAAACCACTGTGGGTGCAGAAAACGACCTCGAACGGGCTACGGGCCTTTCGCGACGCATGGTTACTCATTGGGGAATGAGCCCCAAATTGGGACCCGTTAGCTATAAGACATCCGACGATGACCCTTTTCTGGGACGCGAAATGCACCAGTCAAGGCAGTTCAGCGAGCACACGCAGGAAATGATCGACGGCGAAGTTGCAAGGATTTTGCACGAAGCCAGTACGCGCGCCTCGAATCTGCTAAGCGAAAAACGCAATGAACTCGAGACAGTTACCAAAGCTCTTCTCGCTCGCGAAGAACTGAGCGAAATTGAAATCCAGGAGCTGATCGGCGAGTCGGTGCATGGTCCTGCACAGGCCTTTAATGCGGTCAGCGCGGAACTACCCGTTGCATCCACATCCACCAGCGATAGTGACAAGTCGCCGACAGAATCTGCCGAGTCGACGCATGACGCACTGCTGAGTGATAGCTCGAATGAAAAATTGAGGTAGCCATTGGAATATGCCAAAAAAGTCTCCACGTTCTAAGGTCCGCACCGAGTTCAAGAAGAACTATCAAGGGCGTCGGAGAACAAGCGACTTGACTCGCAAATTCCAACAAGACAACCTCGACGAAGATTCGATCCAAAAGCGGGAACGCGTCAGCGGTAAAGGTGAACTAACCCGGCACCGCACCATCGTTGGTTCTTACGCCAATGAAGATGACCACGATGGTCTATCGGTCGATATGGAATTCGACGATCCCAACGTGCAACAGGGTCGAGTGCTCCGCGTCCACGGCCTGGAGTGCATCGTGCGCAATCATGCCGGTCGCCAATTTCGCTGCGCGGTCCGGCAAGTTCTCAAGTCGATCTCGACCGATCAACGCCATGTTGTCGCGGCCGGCGACATCGTGGTATTCCGCCCAGAAGGAGCGGAGCAGGGGATCATCTTGGCCGTTCGACCACGCCATGGCGTCCTTAGCCGTACCAGCAAAGGACGCAGACACATCTTGGTCACCAACGTCGATCTGATCGTCATCGTTGCCAGCGCTGGACAACCCGACTTGAAGCCCCACTTGATCGACCGCTTCCTCGTCACCGCCGAACAGGCAAAACTCGAAGCGTTGATCGTAATCAACAAGGCTGATCTGCTCGACCCAACCGAGCTCCAGCCACTGCTGGGTGTCTATGCCCAAATGGGTTACCGCACGCTCTTAACCAGTGCCGAAAAAAACTGGGGAATCGCCGCGCTCAAACAAATAGTCGCCGGCCGCCAGAGCGTGGTCACTGGTCAAAGTGGAGTTGGGAAAAGTTCGCTGTTGAATGCGATCCAGACAGGTTTAGGACTCCGCGTACAAGCGGTTAGCAGCGAGAACATGAAGGGCAAGCACACCACCACCACGGCGGAGTTGATTCCTTTGGAAGTAGGAGCCGAATACGAATCTGGATATTTGGTCGACACCCCGGGCATTCGACAATTCGAACTGTGGGACGTTGCACCCGAAGAGATCGCCGGACTCTTTCGCGACATCCGCCCCTATGTCAGCGGCTGCCGTTTTCCCGACTGCACCCATATTCATGAAGTCGACTGTACAGTCCTAGAGGCCCTAGCGGATGGTCGAATCGATCCCCGTCGTTACAACAGCTATGCACACTTGATCGAAGATCCCGCAGCATCGTTCTAGTGTAGAGCAATTGTCTCAATTGCTTGAGTGTAGAGCGATTGTCCCCAATCGCTTAGAGTGTACGCAATTGTCCCAATCGCTTAGAGTGTAGAGCAATTGTCCCAATTGCTTACGAAACAACTGAGTGTAGAGCAATTGTCTCAATTGCTCACGAAACAACTTCCCAATCGCTATGAAAACGATTGAGACAATCGTTTGACAGTCGCAAAACCCTTATTTACACAATCTTCATCAAACAGCGATGGGGATTTGTTCACCATGCGGCTAAAACGAGTGCTAATGCGAAGGGCTTTATCTGCGACGATCCGCTTTATATGCGACGACCCGATTGCGACATCCTATCTCTATGCCTCATGACGTGATAAAAAAGGCTGTACATCAAACTGCGTTTCCGCTTCCCTCCACGCGGACGCAGACAGTCTTTAGTTTTTCTGAGGAAATCGCAGGTATGTCGCGGCATCTAAAACACGACTTGGAAGAAGCTTACCACCGTTTGCTCGCGTTGTCGGGACAAGTTGAAGAAATGATCAACTTGGCGGTCAAGTCACTCATGCAACGACAAATGGACGTGGCCGCTCAAGTCATCGGGCTCGACAACGAAATTGATCGTACCGAAGTGCGCATCGAAGAAGAATGCCTGAAGATGCTCGCATTGCATCAACCCGTCGCGGCAGACCTGCGGCGATTGACGACCATGCTCAAAGTAAACAATGACTTGGAACGGATGGCCGACTTGGCGTGTAACGTGGCAGAACGCGCGAGCAACCTACCTGCCAACTCCGATTTTCCAATCCCTGAGTTGATCCGTGAGATGGCTGACGAGTCGATCGGCATGGTCCGCGATAGCTTAAATGCCTTCATCAATCTAGACATCGAATTAGCCTATCACGTCATTCAGCGGGACAACCGCGTCGATGAAATGAACGTGCAAGTCATCTCCAGCCTGGTCAAATTGATGGCCAACCCTCATTGGGTTGAAGCCGCCTTGCACTGTTTCTCAGCCTCGCGTCATCTCGAGCAAATTGCCGACCACGCCACCAATGTAGCTGAAGATGTGGTCTACATGGTTAAAGGCGTTATCGTCCGTCATCGTCATGCTGAATTGGGTGGACCAAATCCAACTGATTTGGCGAAGCACTAACTTCACGAGCGACTTATGTCGAAACCTAAGATTCTGATTGTGGAAGACGACCGAGCCCTCTCGGATATTCTGTTTTACAACCTTCAGAAAGAAGGTTTCAACGTATTTCGCGCCTTTGATGGCCGCGATGGGATCGAACAAGCCCGGTTGAAGAGACCCGATATCGTTGTGCTCGACCTGATGTTGCCTCAGATCAGCGGCATGGATGTTTGCCGACAACTGCGCAAGATGAAAGAGACACGGGATACCGGCATATTGATGTTGACCGCTAAAGGAGAAGACCTCGATCAAATCGATGGCTTTGAAGCGGGCGCAGACGATTATGTTGTCAAACCATACAGCATACGCGTACTGCTTGAACGCTTGCGAGCCTTGCAGCGTCGGCGAACTGCCGAAGATGAACTCCCAGCAGTCGCCATTCTCGAATGCATGGGCATCAAAGTCGACTTACGACGGCATCAAGCATTCATCGAAGATCAAGAGTTGGAATTGACTCGCAGCGAATTTCGACTGCTCGGAGCGCTCATGCAAGAACCTGGTCGCGCGTTTGAACGCAGTGAACTGATCGAATCGGCACTGGGCGAAGATACGCTCGTACTTGAACGGACGATCGACGTTCATATCCGCGCCATTCGTCGAAAACTTGGCGATCTCGCCGACATCATCGAAACAGTGCGCGGCGTCGGCTATCGCTTTAAAGAACCCAGCCATTAGCTTCTAATGCTTCGTCCAAATCTTGAATTTGGGTTGGAGGTAGTGGAGCTTGCTGCTAAAGCTCCCGTTATTGCAGGACCTTTAGCAAGGTCCACTACCCTAAGGTCTAAGCCGCGCAAAGCACTAGCGTAGGTCATTGGCGTCTAGCCGGCCGCTTCTTGACCGATGTCTTTTAGCGAGCGTCCCAAACGCTTGCGATTCTTGGAAGCGTTGGAATTGCCACTCGGCGTGGCGGTCAAGCGTGGCCCGCCTCCGCTTTGCCCTTCACTGCGCTCGACGTGCAGAAAGCCGGCGACACTCGGATGCAACTCCTCAGTTGCTGCGGGGCTTCCCAATTGCTCAATCGCATCGCTCACGCCAAGCAATACTGATTGTCGAACTCCATCGCGAATCCAGCCGAAAAAATTCATATTGCTCATCGTTATCCCTTTTGCGGAGGTTGATTTTCAGTTTGGTTTGTACCGCAGACGCAAAGTCGAAGTCCAGATCGAATTAAGCGGTTTGCGATCAGCCCCCGGAAAGGTTACAACAGAAGGTCAGCCCACCTACCAACTCACTCCCATTCCCAGCTTGCTGATCTATCCCGCCAGGAGTCCATTTGATGTTGCCACGCCGCGATTTTGTATTGGCCGGTGCCGTGTTGACCGGTATTCCACAAGTTCACACGTTCGCGCAAGAAAATCCCCCTGACCAACAGCGATTGATCCGCGTCGGTGTGATGGGGCTAAGTCGCGGTCAGTCCCTGGCACTTGACCTTGCCAAACAGCCAAACGTGGAGGTCGCTTACCTGTGTGATGTCGATGCGCGTCGCGCAAGTAGCGCCGCCCAACAATTTAAGGACCGGACAGGCACAATTCCGAAAGTGATCACGGACTTTCGCCAAATTCTTGACGACTCGTCAATCGACGCTCTCATCTGCGCCGCCCCCAACCACTGGCATGCGCCTGCCACCATCATGGCGTGCAAGGCGGGCAAACATGTCTATGTCGAAAAGCCATGCAGCCATAACGCGCGCGAAGGGGAATGGATGGTAGCTGCCGCTGAACAGTTCAAGCGCTGCGTCCAAATGGGAACGCAACGGCGTAGTGCCCCTGGAACGCGTCTGGCCATGCAGCGTCTGCACGAAGGTGCGATCGGCAATATTCACTTGTCGCGCTGCTACTACAACAGCTTGCGTGGTTCGATTGGCGAAGGTGCCGACGCCGAGCCACCTAAGGAACTCGATTTCGATTTATGGCAAGGCCCTGCACCGCGGGTCCCCTATCGCTCCAATGTGGTCCATTACAACTGGCACTGGTTCTGGCATTGGGGAGGTGGCGAACTGGCGAACAATGGAGTGCACGGACTCGACCTTTGCCGTTTGGGGCTACAAGTCGACTACCCGAAGCGCGTCGTCAGTTCAGGTGGGCGCTATTGGTTTGACGATGACCAAGAGACGCCTGATGTTCATTCCGTCTGCTTCGAATTTGATGGGGAAAAGCAGGCTACTTGGGATTCATTGTCTTGCAATAAACATCGAGCCAATTACTTTTGCGCCTTCTACGGCGACGCTGGCTCGCTTGAACTGGACGAAGACGGAAAATTTCGAGTCTATGACGTTGACGATCGACTGACCGAAGAAGCAGGTGAGTCTGCAGGTGGGCAAGTTGAACACCTGCAAAATTTCCTGGCGGCGATTCGAGCCGACGACGCAAGCTTGCTAAATCAGCCAATTACCGAGGGGCACAAAAGTACGCTACTTTGCCACCTTGGCAATATCGCTCATCGCACCGGAGAAACGGTCCATTGCGACCCGACCAATGGACACCCTCAAGATAATGCAGCCCAAATGGCCTTGTGGGGGCGTGAATACGAACCATCTTGGCGGTCAGCCGTCAGTATGGAATGACACACGTCTCCAGGCGGACAATGTAGAACAATTGTCCCCAATTGTTTTGTAACAAAATCGTTTTGTAAGCAATTGTTCTTTTCTCAATGGTTTTGTACCCAGCTTAAGGCAAACATCGCCAGGAACAAAACAATTGGGGACAATTGTTCTACATAGCGTAACAAAACAATTGAGGACAATTGTTCTACATAACGTAACAAAACAATTGGGGACAATTGTTCTACATTTAGTCCATCCGTCCGATCCCGTGACTTGGCTAGTTTCCTACTTGGCTGCCGCTGAGCGGTAGTAGCCAATCTTTTCCAGGGAGCCGTAAACTTCCTCCAGCGTCTTTTCGCCGAAGTTAGAAATGCTCAACAGGTCTTTGGGAGTACTGCTCAGCAAGTCGCGCACGGTAAAAATGCCCTTTTCTTCAAGGCAATTTGTGGTGCGAACGGTCAATCCAATCTCTGCCGTACTGAGATCCAGTTGCTCGCGCAGTTGTCGAGCCTTTTCTTCTGCCTGACTAATGGGAATACGGGTTCGCGCCATGAGTGGGTCCCTCCTATCCTTGGTCCGTGGTTGCGCTGATATCTTCGGCTCGTTCCGAAGATTGAACGGCGAGAGTATAACGTATGAGTCGGTTTTTGTGCAACTATTTCTGGATGGCATTGCTAGCATAAGTCATGACGCAACCGGAACTACTCAACGGACTCAACCCATCACAAGCGGAAGCGGTGCAGTTTATCGACGGACCGCTGCTGATGCTTGCTGGACCTGGAAGCGGAAAAACGCGCGTCATCACGCACCGCATCGCTTACATGATTGAGCAGGGTATTTCGCCCAACGAGATTATTGCGTTGACGTTTACCAACAAAGCTGCTGGTGAAATGCGCAATCGATTGGAAAAGCTGGTCGGTCAGAGTGACGTCTGGCTTGGTACCTTTCACGGATTTTGCGTCCGACTACTGCGACGCTATGCGCGGCTGGTTGGATTGCCTGAAAATTTTAGCATTTACGACGTGGATGACGCGCAGGCCGCCCTCAAAGTTGCCGTCAAGCAGGCGGAGTTTGAGCTGACCCATGTCAGTCTGGCCACACTTGCCAATCGCATCAGTTTCTTCAAGAACCGCCTCATCACGCCCGACATTCTGCAGGCGGAGACCCTGTCGAGCGATGAATACCAGGTTGGACAAGTATATCCCTTCTACCAACGCCAGTTGCTGAACAATGCAGCGGTTGATTTTGATGACATCCTCATGCACACCGCGTTGTTACTTCGCTCGCATGCCGACCTGCGCCAACAGCTCGACGAGCGTTTCAAGTATGTGATGGTCGACGAATACCAAGACACCAACTTGGCGCAATACGTGATCGTTCGCCATTTATGTGTCGATCACCCCAACTTGGCGGCCACTGGCGATCCCGATCAATCCATCTACGGTTGGCGTGGGGCAAACCTCAAGAACGTCTCCTATTTGGAACGCGATTTTCCAGATCTAAAGATCATCCGGCTCGAAGAAAACTATCGCAGCACGCCAGAAATCCTGTCGATCGCCGACTGCTTGATCCAAAACAACGAATATCGCAAAGCCAAAGTGCTGGTGCCCTCGCGCGGCAATGGCAGGCTGGTTCGGCTGGCCATTTATCCGACGGCCAATCAGGAAGCTGAGGACATCGCCGATCAAATCAGCGCACTGGTGAACGAAGGAACGTACCACTTGAGCGATTTTGGGATCCTGGTTCGCACCAATGCCCATTCGAGGCTGATTGAACGCTCTTTACTGCGACGCCAGATCCCCTATCAACTCATCGGTGGCTTCCGTTTCTACCTCCGCAAGGAGATTAAGGATCTCATCTCCTATCTACTGCTCGTGAATAACCCCGACGATAACATCGCCCTGCAGCGTGCCATCAACACGCCACCACGTGGAATCGGTAAACAAACGATTGCAAAGCTCGAAGCACTGGCCGGTCGACAACAGGTCTCGATGCTCGAAGCCTGTCGATCGGCGATCGCTGCCGGGACCGTCTCGGGCCGCGCGGCAACTGCCATCAAGAGCTTCCTCAAAATCTACGACGGACTGAGCAGCATTGTCCACGGGCCGCTGCTCGACCTGTTGCTCAGCACCATCGAACAGACAAAGTACCGCGATCACTTGCTCAAGCAGAACCAGGGGGAGGAAGAGTCGGATGTGATGCGCAATCTCGACGAACTACTTGCCGAAGCTCACGAACTGGATGCAGAGGACAGCGAACAGCCCGCGCTCGAACGCTTCCTGGAATTTGCTGCTTTACAGTCGGACACCGATCGACTCGATAGCAACAAAGACATTGTGACTGTTATGACGCTGCACGCTGCCAAGGGGCTTGAGTTTTCTTGCGTTTACATCATTGCGGTCGAAGAAAATGTGCTGCCGCACTCGCGTAGCAAAGATGATCCGCTGCAGTTGGAAGAAGAGCGACGCTTGCTGTTTGTCGGAATCACGCGAGCAAAAGATCAATTGCAGTTGAGCTATGCCAAGAGCCGTGGATTTTCGTCGCAAGGCTCCGGTGTGCCCAGTTCGTTTTTGATGGAACTGCCACGCAGTGAAATGCAGGTACTGGATCGTACCGAATCGTTGGGTGACTACTTCGACGGTAACGCCGACGGATTTGATGACTACTTTGACAAAGGCACAGGCGAATGGGACGAAGCGTGTCAACTCGATAGCACCGCCGATGGTGTCGACGCAGTCGACTTCGATGACGATTGCCAATTACCGCCAGAAGAGATGTTACGACGACTCAAGAAGACCTCCAAGTCGCTGGGCGCGGTGGCCGGCATAAGACTTGGCAGTCAAATGACCGAGTCCACTGGCGCCCCTGCAACCGGCATTGCCAAGTGGGCGGCGTACAAGCCTGGCTGCGTCGTGACTCACCAGGAATTCGGCGAAGGTGAGATCGTATCGGCCAGCGGCCACGGTCCCAAACGCGCCGTGACGGTAAATTTCTTCAGCGACGGCTCGCGCCGTACCTTTCGACTTTCCCACGTGCAGTTGAAAATTGAATCTTGATCGCTCACCGGCTCTCTGGCGTCATCTGTCTTCATTAGTGCAGATTAGTGTTAATTAGTGTTCCTCTTGTTTCCCTGTTACCGACCAAGTCTGCATCAAACTGTTGCGGAGCTACGAACTTTCCCAACGAAAAAGGCAATTGGTCGGGTTATAATTCGAGGCTAAAAATGAAAGGCAAATGCGGAGCTTCAGGACGCGGTGGATCATAATCGATTTTATAGCACGGATGGCAAAGCCGGAGCACGGGTGTTCCAGCTAACAGGCACCCTCAGCGGGTTCTGTGCATGGTTGCTTGATCTAACAGAGCTGGATTTAGATCCCGTCTGCCATTCATGGTCTCCTTTAATTCGTTGGCAACTCAGTGAGCGTTCGTTGACGCTCCCAGATGTCACCCACCACGACTTTCCCGACGAAAAAGCCGGATGGTCGGGTTATATATGGAGGTTGAAAATGAAAGGCAAATGCGATAGCCCCAGGACGCGGTGGATCATGCTCGATTTTACAGCACGGATGGCAAAGCCGGAGCACGGATGTTCCAGCGAACAGGCACACGCGGCGGGTTCTGTGCATGGTTGCTTGATCTACAGAGCTGGATTTAGATCCCGTCTGCCATTCGTGGTCTCCTTTAATTCGTTGGCACACATCGAGCGTTCGTTGACGCTCCCAGATGTCACCCACCACGAACTTTCCCATGGAAAAAGCCGGATGGTCAGGTTATAAACGGAGGTTAAAAACGAAGGGCAAATGCGGAGCCTCCGTACGCGGTGGATCAAGCTCGATTTTATAACACGGATGGCAAAGTCAGAGCACGTAATCGAGATTTCCTAACCTACCAAGAACGGATGTCGGGCGCATGCCCTCCAGCTTTATGGCTCAACATTACCCCAAAGTCGCGCAATTGCGTACCGTCGAACGCCTGCGGGAACGTCTAACGGAACTGGACATTTCCATCCCCTGCGACGAACAAATTTTGACGCGCGACACCGGTTCGCCACTTGCGCAGTCGATGCAAATGGGTAGTCTCACGATCGGCAATCGCTGGTGCATTCATCCAATGGAAGGCTGGGATGCAAATCGCGATGGCACTCCTTCGCCGCTGACCATTCGTCGTTGGGAACGTTTTGGTGGAAGCGGTGCCAAGTTGATTTGGGGTGGTGAAGCAGCCGCCGTTCAACCAAGTGGTCGCGCAAATCCAAACCAGACACTGGCAACTTCCGCGAATGAAGCAGGGCTGCGTCAGTTGCTACAAGCGCTGCGTGCCGAACACCAAAAACATTTTAACTCGACCGACGATTTGGTCGTGGGACTACAACTCACCCACTCCGGGAGATTCTGTAAACCCAATGACCACAAGCGTTGGGAACCACGCATCGCCTACCACCACCCGCTGCTCGATGCAAAGTTCAATATTGTGGCGGACGATCAAGCCGTTGTGCTGACCGACAGTGAACTCGAGCTACTGAGCGATGACTATGTTGCAGCCGCTAAGTTGGCACATCGAGTTGGCTTCCAGTTCGTTGATGTTAAGGCGTGCCACGGCTATCTGCTTCATGAAATGCTCAGCGCGCGGGTTCGCCCCGGAAAGTATGGTGGAGACCTGGAGGGTCGATCGCGATTGATGCGGGACATCATCGGTAGAATTCGTAACGAGTGTCCCGAACTGGAAGTCGGTGTACGACTGAGCGTCTGGGATACACTGCCGTTTCAGCCTGGAGAAGCAGGTGGCGTCCCCGTGCAATGGGAGCAGGGGAGGGGATACGAATTCGGCTTTGGTGTCAATCCGAATGATCCACTGTCAGTTGATCTTGCTGAACCAATTGAGCTAATTCGGATGTTGCAAAAAGTTGGAGTGCGTTGTATCAACGTGACTTGTGGAAGTCCTTACTACAATCCGCACATCCAGCGTCCGGCAATATTCCCACCGAGCGATGGCTATCAGCCTCCAGAAGACCCACTGGTTGGCGTAGCTCGGCACATTCACATGGTCGCCGACATCAAACGCCAAGTGCCCGACATGCCGCTGGTCGGTTCAGGCTACACCTATCTACAGGAGTTTCTGCCGCTGGTTGCACAGGCCACTGTGCGCGAGCAATGGGTTGACTCCGTGGGACTGGGACGCATGGTGTTGTCTTACCCCGCGCTGCCACGCGATTCGCTGGCTGGTCAACCGCCCGTTCGCAAGTTGGTATGTCGCACCTTCAGCGACTGCACGACCGCCCCGCGTCAAGGCATGGTGAGCGGCTGTTACCCACTGGATGAGTTTTACAAAACTCGTCCCGAGCGCGACATATTGCAGCAAGGGAAACAAGCGTGAGACTTGAGACTTGAGACTTGAGACTTGAGACTTGAGACTTGAGACTTGAGGCGTGAGGCGTGAGGCGTGAGAATAAACACTGATGCAAGTGTATGGATCGAGAATGAACAACGGTTCTGTGATTCGCGAAGTCTGTGCTGAGGATCACATACTATGGCAGCTTCCCCATCGTTCTCTACCGACTCAAGAAGCAAATGCCGTTGGTACTTGGCGCTACATCGCGACGATCCTCGCAACTATCAGTCTCTTTGCAGCCTGGCACTTCATGATTGGGCCGCTGAATTTTGGAGTCCTCATTGCTGTTTGGGGCGATTGCCTGGTTCACGCCGTGAGACAGAATCGAGGCATTGGGCTTACGCGACCTACACCTTGCCGCTAACAAGCCTCTCGTGGGCAGTAACCACTTGCGGCGTAAAATCACCAACGCGGGCCACGTTGACGGTTTCAACACAAACGGTGATGCGTTGCTCAGTGGAAACTTCGCGTTGTAGGAAGCTTAAAATCGTCTCACTAATCTCGGGTGTGACAATGATCTCGATGCGTACCTGTTCGCGCTTTTGCGGAATGCCGTTGATGATATCCTTCCGTCCAGCGCCATGGCAATATTGCGATGTGAAGCCACTGGCCCCCATTCGTACAAACTCAGCTTCCAACCAATCTTCCAGTTCTAGATCAGCCACCACTGTCATGCGTCGCACCGTCCCGAGTCCACGTCGGCGCGCCGCATGTGAGTTACTGCTCAGTGGCTGCAGCGTATCGAGCCCTACTAGTTCGAGCGAAAGCCCCTCTTGTTCGAAATCGCGTTGCATCTCTTCGAGTTTTTCGATGGTGCTGTGGTCGACCAATTTGGTATCCGACAAATCAATCACTAAATTGCGTTGTTGCACAAGACCGATTTGTTCGATCTGACGGCGAAATGGAATCCAATTGCTAAACACCGCCGAGCCGCGGGCAATGATGCGACTGGTCTTCTCGTCGACGTCTTCGATATCCAAAAACGGTTTGAACATCGAGCGAATCGGAACACCGTTGAGCCGATGAAACATCAACTTGACTCCAATACCGATGGCTATACCGATCAGTAGGTCGGTTGCCAGGACGGCGATCAACGTTGTCACAAAGATGGCTAGCTGTTCACGACCGATGCGGTACACGCTCACAAACTCGGAGGGATGCGCCAATCGAAAACCGGTGTACACCAACATGGCTGCCAGTGCGGCGAGTGGAATGCGGTGCAGGATCGTTGGAAACAACGCCACACATAGCAACAGGAACAGACCATGCCAAAAATCGGCAAATCGCGTTTTGGCACCGTTGTCGATATTCGCCTTGCTCCGCACGATTTCTGAAATCATCGGTAGTCCACCGACCAAAGAAGCGCACAGATTTGCAGTTCCAACGGCGATCACGTCACGATTCATGTTGGTCTTGCGCTTCCATGGGTCGAGCAGGTCAACTGCTTTAGCACTTAACAACGATTCGAGACTGCCAATGATAAAGAACATGAACACCCATTTCCAAGCGACCCATTGTCGAAGTACCGAGAAGTCGGGGGTGGTTATTTCATTGAACATGCCGAATACTCGATCTGGCATCACCACCAGGTACTGTTCACCGAGTTGATATTCGTGATTTTGTAGGTGGTACGAATGTTTGTGGAGCAAATCGAACGCCATGCCCATGGGTACAGCGACTAACAAAACGATGAGTGGAGCTGGAATGCGTTTCAACCAGGGAATTTGCCGGCCCAGCATTGGCCAGATGAACATGACCAGCAAACTGATCATGCCGATGGCTGCGATGGCCGGATTTGCTTCGGCAATATATCGCGGGAATTCTCGCAACATTTCAAGCGGCTCACCTTTGGCACCTTCGACGCCCAGTGCAACCGGAAACTGCTTGACGATGATGATGACGCCAATCGCAGCCAACATGCCATGCACGGCCGATGTTGGAAAGAACTCGCCCAATATTCCTGCACGGAATATTCCAAAACAGATCTGTAATATGGCTGCGGTCACTCCAACGGCCAGGGCCGCGCGGTAGGCAGCTTGGTCCGCCGTGATCCATCCGCCTACCATTCCATTTCCGCCGAACTCTTCCACACAACCGATGACGATCACAATTAAACCAGCTGCTGGTCCTTTGATCGTCAGCTCGCTGTTGCTGATAAAGGTCGTAAGCAGCGCTCCGATAATCGCAGTAAAAATGCCTGCGATCGGTGGATAGCCGCAAGCCACCGAAATGCCCAGACATAATGGGAGTGCGATAAGGAACACCAACAAGCCCGAAATGATGTCGTCCCGAAAGTATTTGACGAACCCTTGCAGGTTGCCACGTGGGACGTCCACTGCTGTGGATTGCCTAATGTCAGTCACTGCTATGCTCCGTATGTTCTTGATTCTGCAATGGATCAGTCGCCGGCAACATGGTTGCTAAACGCTTCTTATTCAATTCGACTGCCGCGTGATGTCGCGACTTGACGCCGGGTTGTGGCACGATACCGCCACCCAGGATTAACGCGGAAAGCATCAACACGGCAATCCGCTCTGGTCGGCTGATCCGTAGTGAGACGATTGAAAGATGACGCCTGCCGGTGAAGATGCGAAAGTAGGCAAACATAATCGCAATACCGTTGAGGGCTGCTGCGACGACAACTGCGGATCCGATGAGCGGATAAACGTCAACCACACCTTCAACCAATAACTCCAAACCGACGAAACCGACGGTTGCTGGAAAGCCAATGGATGCCAAGCCTGTCAACAGAAAGAAGCCCGCAAGTAACGGCATCTGTTCAAACAGACCGTGGTAGTTGGCCAATGAAACTCTCCCGATTCTCGCCTCAACACAGCGAAGGGTCAGTCCAAAACCGGTCAATGCAATTCCGACGGAAAGCCAAACGCATAGGGCGCCGGTAAGTCCGATCGGTGTCGCCAACTCGAGCCCCACGAGCACCAACGATGCATTACTCAAAAAGAGATAACAGAAGAATCGTCTCGCTTCGCGCTGCACGAGTGACATTCCTGCTGCGTACACAGCAGTAATCAATGAGATGATGGCAATGCTTTGCAACGCCCAATCGGGCGCGATCGGCAAAACAAGTCGCATGATTGCATAGGCGCCCGTCAACGGAGTCACGTACAAAAGTGCCGTTCCAAGCGTGACTTTCTCAAAAAGATCGGTCATCCAACAGTGCATCGGCGCAACACCACTGCGCAGTAGAGAAGCTGCGGTGAGGAGTGCTCCCGCAGTCAATGTTGCCCCTTGCGAGCCGCCTGCCCAACTGCGACATCCCCATCCCGCTATCAATAACAAAGAAAACACACTCATGTGCAAGACATAAACTCGCGTGCACCTTCGGCGGCGATGCATTTCAAGCCACGGCGGAATGGTGGCTGCAACCAGTAGAAAAACCAATAGCCAGGAAGCTCGACAACTGAGTGTCGCCAACAACAACGATTCGCTCAGCAGCTTACTCGAAAACGAAAATCGCTCAGCTTTCGTCCGCACAGTGGCGAGGACAGTGACCAGGTAGATCAACGCTCCAAGTGGCATCAACGGCGCATTTAATTCGTCGACAAGAAAAGTCTCGCGTCCAAATATTCTTGCCAATAAATCCCAATGGTCATGAGCCTCAAATTTCCCCAGCGAAATGAAATCGGCCCACTCCGCCAAAGCACAGCCTAGCGATAGTACACAAAACCCTATGGTGATTCGACGCGCTCGCTCTACGTCTTGCACGAAATGTACAACCAGTGCACCAAGAAGCGGTATGACAATGGCCACTTCAATCCACGGAAAATGCAGTTCTGCCATCACGCTGCACTTCCAGTCTTCGATTCAGGATGCATTTCAATATTGTCTGATTCGCGTGACGGTTCCTTGGAAATCCAGTCGGTCCAACGCCGTTCAAGTGAATCAAACAACCGGAAGCAGTAGAAAAACGGACTGACAATATAGTTGTCCAGGAGAGTATCTAAGAAACCGCGTTCATAACCAAAGCGATAACACCAGTCTCTGAATCGTTCCGGCAACACTCGAGCCAAAAACGATTGGCTGATTGAAATGCGAGCTCCCAGTGCGTTTTCAAGATTGTGATAGTCACGAAGTAAACTTGGCGCACGTAGTAGTTGCATCGTTCTTAAGCTGGCATGACCAATAATATGGATCAGGGCCAAATATCGTAGTCCTAATCCGATTTCGACCACAATAATTCCCACTTGGGTTAGCGATGCATAAGCGAGTGAATTTTTAACGTCGCTTTGGACGCGAGACATCAGTGAACCGAAAAACGCAGACACCGCGCCTACGATAATGACTAGGATGCGCAACGTAAGCGATTGATCTAAAATGGGGCTGACACGCAGCAGCAGGTACGCGCCCAAATGCACGGACAGAGATCCATAAAACACAGCACTGGACGGAGTTGGCCCTTCCATCGCGCGCGGCAACCAACCGGAAAACGGCACCAGCGCTGACTTTCCAGCCGCAGCCACCAAGAGCAACGCTCCAACTACCAATGCATGGTGAGGGGCAACGTTGGCTGTTCCCTCTGGCCAAGGCCCCGAGCCCATTAGCCCATCAAAGTCACCCGCCCCAGTCAATTTGTGCATCGAGATGGCAGCAATCAAAAAGGCAGCATCTGCCAAGCGATAGACGGCCCATACGCGAGCGCCTTGCCGCACAGGATTCTCTCGATCATGAAAGTATGCAATCAATAGTGCCGATGAAAGTCCCACCAGCTCCCAGCCGAAGAACAAGGTCTCAATGGTCCCAGCCAAAGCTGAAATCACCATCCCGGAAAAAAAGACTGAGTAACAAAGAAAAAAACGGTTGTAACCAACTTCGCGATGAAGATAACGACGGGTAAACGCGCCCACCACGCCGCACAACACAAAAGACAAGATCGTGAACGGAACACTTAGACGATCAAACACGAACTTCAAATGGAAATGAAAATGCTCTTCTTCAATTGAAATCCAATCACCCAGTTCAATCGGCACATAACGTTTGTCCAATATCAACATCATCGCCAAGATGATCAGCGCGGGAATAAGTCCGCATAAAACCGACGCACTCGTCAACCGCGCAGTCACCGATTCGCCGAGCGGTTTGGCAATCAACGTGGCCAGCCCAAGGACAACCAGCAACAGCGTGGGACTTGCCACAACTGCAATCCCCAGAAAAAGGAAGACATCTTCACTCGTCATGATGCTTCACCCCGTGCCGTTTTCGGCGAACTCTCAGAATTTTGTTTGGTTCGATTTTTCGCAATCTCTGAGATGGACGCAAAGCCGAGGTGATCTCGATGTCCTCCATACCACTCCATCGAACTGGCGACTTGCGGCAGTTCGCTTGTAGACGCAACGTAAGGTTCAAATGCGCCTTTTTCGAATCGATACACAACTCCCGTCTCGGGCTCGAATAACGATAACTGCACCCAATAGTTCCTTATCAAGCGCCCTAACATGGGTTGACTATCCATAATTCGCAGCATCTTTGCTGGTGTCGTCTCGATGGCGAACAAAATCCGTATAGGCTCATGAATTTCGACCATTTGCGCGGATAGCCCAGGACGAATGTCACTGGCGGCACCCGTCATGACGCCTGCCAAGCCAGAAATATTGTGCGGTAACTTTGAACCACAACCGTAACCTTCGCTGTCCACGGTCGAAAAGAAATATTCCAGGTTGATGCCCGCACACACTGGAATTGCCGCCGCAAGAATTCGAGTGAGAATAGAAGCGTTCTCGTCGTCGAGCCGCGGATCGTAGGAAGTGAGGAAGGCGCGACGATCCAGGTACAGTCCACGCGACCACTCACGACGCCCCACAAAACAGAGTGCATTGGTTGCGTGGTTGTATTCAGGTCTCGCCTGCGATAGATCCTCAGAACGCTCTTCCACATGCTCCAGAGACTCCGCACGACTCAAACTCATAGCTGCCGATTCGAATCTCCGCACGCGTTCATGTGCATTTCGGCAGCGTGCGTCGTTGACACTTCTTTCGATACGTCGAAACAACTCGCGATGCGAACGGGGCAAAAGGTCGAGGTCGTAGTACTCAACCAGATCATTGCAGGTGTTGTGATAAGCTCCGACCACCCATACGTCATCGGGAATCGCGATTCCCGACTTCGTCAAAATTGCACGCACGCGGCGATCATTGGCCATCAAAGCAAATGAACGTGCGTTGGGGCCTCCCCTTCCACCACTACAAGCTCCACAGTTGTAAGCCGATTCATGCGGATTGTTGAGACTGCTGCTACCGTGCCCTACAAACAACACAATGGATGCAAAATCCTTGACGAGCCCAATATCTTGAAATGCCCGAGTCACAATCGCTGCCATTTCTGAGACCGAATAACCGAGTTGGTCAGCGTCTTGCCCCGGTGCTTCGGCAACCCGTTCAATGTGCAGCTCAGTTGCAGGCGGAGATACAAAACCTCCAAAGACTTTTCGCAGTTGCGCAGTAAGTCGAGGAGCGAGTATGCGGGCCACCAAAGGAAACGTGGCAAAGGTGCCCAGAATGCCTGTGGCGATTCCTCCAAGGAGCGTCCGTGAGCCGGCATGAACCTGATAGGTCATGTGGCCCACCAGTCGACGTCGTTGCGTGCGTTTGTGACTCAAGTCAATTGCCGAGAAGACCGGCTCCTCGCGCACATAGTGTTTTGGTGTAATCACAATGGGGCAAAGTGGACGATAGTGCGCGTCGGATGCACTTTGATAGTACATGGCCACTGCAAAAAAGCCTGGTGCTCCAAAAGTCTCCGATTCGGGATCACACTCCTCCAAATGACGACGAAAAGATTCTTCGCGATCATCAATGCAACAAACCACTTGATACGCCGGAATCCTTTTGCCATTCGACTCGCCCAGTGAGCGCAAATCCGGTGCTTTTCGCTGCGAGTGACAGATCAGTGCGTCCAAGGCTGCGCGATAGTAGGTACGTTCATAAGCCAGATGCAACAAGCGCCTTCGCTCTAGTTCAGAAAACTGTTGAATCTCAGTGATAAGCTGTTTCCACTCGATCGCCGATAGTTGCAACAACTCGTGTGGTCCCCAGCCTCTTAATTGCGCAAGCTGGAAAACCACGAAAGTTGTCTCGATCGAGTATCGCTTCGGGTGGCTACAAGCACCGGTTCTGACTATTTCGCAGAACCACTCAAATTCAGTTGGCGCAGCAACCAATTTTCGCTCACGATGGCGAGGTTGAAAGCTAGCGACTCGCTCCAAGCCTGGTAATTCCTGTCTCGCAATGGACGCCAGCGCGGCGCGTTCTAACAAGAGTCTGACCGCAAGATAGCCAGCCAACGAGCCCTTAGGGGCAGGACGCGGTGTCCAGGGTGCGTTCGTTTCCATCTGCCAAATCAAGCCCGCCCATCCGCGTAGCGCGAGGAGCGACTGCAAGATAAACTCGTCTTTCTCGATGGCTTCAACGCCAAGTTGTCTCATCGACTCCACGATCGACTCGTAAGGGCCAATGCCTTCGCTCACGATTTTCTGCAGTTCTTCGCGCAGCCCCTTCATCCACCTGGGTACCGGAGTGGAAGGTGTCGAATACAGTCGTGCAAATGCTTCCAGAAAACCCAAGTCTCGATGCGGCAATTGCCAGTTAGCAAAGCCTTGATCTAAGAAACAGGCGCAAAATCGAATCAGGAGTTCGTCGACCATCTGATCGCTATCCCGCCCGGTCGCTGCCATGCAAAAGTCGCGCATGCGGACAGTTTCGCGACACGGCGCGCGAACTTCTTCAAGCGACGGCGTAACAAGTTGCACTCCATCGGCGCAGACCTGCCACAGAAAACGCAGTGTAAATGACTCCCATTTCTTGTCCGACCAGGCCTCCGTCGACTGCTTAAGGTTTCCCGACAAGACCTTAGACAGCACGTCGCGGTCGCAGGTCGAACCATTGTCAGCCAATGAGCCTTGGAACCGACTAAGCCAAGCTTTGGTCTGTTCGATCGTCCGCAGTCGTAGAGCTTCACCGACGTCCGGACGGAATTGGTCACACGCCGCCGTTTCCGCGATCAACCATTCCAGTTCCGCGTCCGCTGCCGTCACTATCGGATACTGTAACATGGCCAACCGCAGCGCATATCGCGTTCCAAACGAAGCGACAAACGCGTCCGCATTTTCCTGCAAGTCTTCCAACAGTACCGCGCGGAGATCGTCGAGTCGAATTCTACCCCGAGTGAGTTCCTTGTGATAACGTGCCTCGCTCAAATAGGGCTCGCAGTTGTAAAGCTCCCCTCCTTTAACGACCGCTTGTTCAAACGGCAATTCTTCAAACGCATGTAGAGTATTATGATGAACAAAAACCGAAATCGGCCCCTGCGCAGGCAACCAGTGGGTGGCATGCTCTATTGCCTGCTGGACCAACTCTTTTTCAGTCCTTTTGCCCGTTTGAGTCACGTCGCACGGTTGGCTTGTCGCAGCAGAAAATGTCACAGGTCATTCCAAAATGCATACCAAGATCAGCGGAATCCGCTTTTATGATTTGTACCTTCCAATATCGACTTTTCGTCAAATCGTTAAATATTTGTAAGAATGGACTATGAAGGTTCTCTTGATTGAAGATGACGAGCTGCTCGGCAAGTCTCTACAGCGTGGCTTTGATGAACAAGGATTCGATTGCGTCTGGTGTGCCAGGGGAATGGACGCAATCGAAGAATTGAATCAAGGGTCGTTTGATGCCCTGGTCCTGGATCTCATGCTCGAAGATATGAACGGTCTTAACGTATTGACCGAACTGCGTCAGCGAGGCAGCAGCGTACCTGTGCTCGTGCTGACAGCTCTCGGATCCGTAGAAGAACGTGTGCGAGGACTTAATAGCGGAGCCGACGACTATCTGGTAAAACCCTTCGCGTTCGCCGAATTGGTAGCTCGACTGCATGCCGTCGTCCGACGCACCGCCTTGCCGCAGAAGGCAGCGACTGAACTAATTGCTGGTCCTCTCACCTTGGACATTACCACGCGTTGCGCTCGGCGTGATGGCTGCGAAATCGAGCTGACAACCACCGAATACAAACTTCTCGAATTCCTGATTCGCAACTCGGAGCAACCCGTCACTCGCCGTATGCTTTGCGAACATTTGTGGGATGCAAATTGGGAAGGCGTCACTAACGTAATCGAAGTACATATTAACCGACTTCGAGCCAAAATTGATCGCGGATTCCGACAACAGCTTATTCAAACCGTGCGGGGCATTGGCTATGCGTACCGGACAAAGTAGCCTGCAAGGCATCCGCACGTTGCGTTTCCGATTGATGATCTGGAATGCAACCGTCGTTATTGTTACCGCGATCGTAACGCTTATGGGACTGCGGGAAGCGGTGCGTTTTACACTCATTCGTGAACTGGATCAGCTCTTATCAGAGGATGTTCGAGAAATCGAGCTGTCGCTCGTAAATTTCGAACGCGCCGAATCCACTGAACTACAAGAACAACTCGACCGCAAGGATGCTGGCCACGCGCAACACAAGTGGTTTGTACAACTCATCAATATTCAACAAGAACGAGTGGTTTACCAAAGTCAACATGCACCCCATGAGTTGCCGCTGAGTGCTCGCGCTGCTCTCACACCGCAAAGCTACCTTCAATGGCGTTTCTTCGAACGAAATGTGAACAATGTTCGAATCCGCATTGGCTCGTCGCTCGAATTGATTCGCGCGGACGTAGGTCGCATCGATCGACTCGTCGCCATGACAACCGGGATTGTACTGCTGATTGCTCCGTTATGTGGATATTGGCTTGCCGGACGCGCCACACGACCTCTGAACCAAATGATTGCCACGATGGCAGGACTCCGTCCATCTCGACTGGACGAACGTTTGATCATTCGCGGTACCGGCGACGAACTCGACCGACTATCTGAGACTTTCAACCGACTGCTGGATCGCATTGGCAGCTATCTACAAGATCATCGTGACTTCCTCGCCAACGCTGCTCACGAGCTGCGGACTCCGTTGGCCGCGATTCGCAACAGCATCGAAGTCACACTTGCCAAACAACGTAGCACTGAAGAGTACGAAGTGCTACTGGCCGATATCGAAGAAGAAGCAGCTGCACTTAGCTTGCTGGTGAACCAGCTCTTACTTCTTTCCGAAACCGAGTCGGAGCGTCTTCGCGTCCATACCGAACGCGTTCGCCTCGATGAACTCGTCGTGAAAGCTGTTGACATGTTTGGTGGAGTCGCCGAGTGCAAAGATATCACGCTATCCACTATCGACATCGCTGCTAGCGAAATATTTGGCAACGCTCATCACTTGCGTCAAGTTATCTATAACCTGCTCGACAATGCCTTGAAGTTCACGGCGGCTGGAGGTACCGTCGCGATCGAACTCAAGCAGGATGGTCAATTTGCCTTGCTTAAAGTCTCCGATTCTGGAATTGGCATTCCTGAACAAGACCTGCAGCAGATATTCGAACGCTTTTTCCAGGTTGACCGACGCCGTTTTCCACCACTCGACGGACAGGCCAATACGTACGATAAGCTCGACGTACCACGGGGTAGTGGCCTCGGGCTGAGTATCTGTCGCGCGATCGTTCGCGCACACGAAGGGAACATCCGGGCCGAAAGTCAGCTCCATCATGGAACTTGCATAATCGTACGACTGCCACTTGCAGCACCGCTTCGTGAACCCAGCAAACTACCCTCGCCTGCCGAAATGCCCAACGCAACATTACAAGGCTAGCGCTGGTTTTGCCGTCATCCCACGCTATACTGGACATACCACCACAAGTATACACGCGCCCACTCAACGCAACTCTCACCAACCTGCTCACCATGAATCGACCACTGACCCAGCAGCAGCAGGCGGTATATGACTTCATTCGCGACAAGATCATCGCCCGCGGATATGGTCCGACGGTGCGAGAAATCGGCGAACACATGAATATCAAGTCTCCTAATGGAGTCATGTGCCACCTGCGTGCCCTCGAACGCAAAGGAATGTTGACGCGTACAGCCAACAAGAGCCGCGCGATTGAACTGACGGAACCGGTTTCACGCTTGATGGGCGGCAGTCTTCCGATTGAAGCCACGCTCGTCGACGGCGTTTGCGTTTCGACCACGGAAGCTATTCCACCCTTTGATGTCGGTGAACTGGTCGCCCCCGAGCGTTATGTTCTACTCATCAAGGACAATAGCCTGCTTGACGCTTCGCTCATAGCTGGAGACCGGCTCGTGATTCAAAAACAACTCACTGCCTCCGACGGTCAACTGGCATTGGTCCGTACGGGAGAACACGAAACTGGCCTGCGGTATTGGCACTCAGAAGGTGGAAAGGTCCGCCTGCGGCCCATATCGCACAATCAGCCTGCGAACGTTGTGGATCACGTTCAGATCTTGGGAGTTGTCATCGGCGTCGTACGTTTGCTTTAAGGGTGAGTTGCCTCGCCATACGTCACTGTGGAGGATTGGGAAAATGCGATGGGTGTCGACCATGTTGTTGGTATGCCAAATGATGGCTGTTCTTGGCGATGCGAACTTGACGACAGCCAGTGCAAACGACGAGCGAGCCGCAACAGCGCCAGAGTCGATTCGAGTTGCGCAAGGGTTTGAGGTCGAATTGTTGCGATCGGCTCAGGAAGGCGAAAGCTCCTGGATCAGTATGACATGGGAGCCAAAGGGTGATTTGCTAGTCGGCTTGGATGATCAAGGAGTTGCACGCTTGCGGTTGCAGGCGACGAACGGCACCATCCCCTTCGAACGATTGGCTGGTACCGATAGTTTTCGGCATGTTCGTGGTATCTTGCACGCGCTTGGTTCACTCTACGTATGTGCCACCGACAGCCAGGAAATTTACCGACTGACCGATGAGAATCAGGACGACGAGTACGAAACGCAAGAGCTGTTTCAACGCCTCGCATACAACAGTCGCTATGGACATGGGATGAATCAACTGGTCCTTGGACCTGACAATCTCTTGTACATTGTGATTGGAAACGATGTAGTCTTTCCTGATCCTGCAAGTCCAACATCCCCTTATCGTGGGCCACAAGAGGATTGGTTCTTGCCCAATCCCAACGATTTGGGCCAGGACGATCGGGTTGGATATATTGCTCAAGTTGACCCCGCGGGAAAGCAATGGAAGATCATCGCCGGTGGTCTGCGCAACCCCTTTGACTTGGCCTTCGACCGTGATGGCGAGATTTTCACCTGGGACGCTGACATGGAATGGGATGTTGGCCTGCCGTGGTACAGACCAACCCGACTGAATCACATTGTTCGCGGCGGCGAATATGGATGGCGATGGGGAACAGGCAAGTGGCCAGCATGGTTTCCCGATTCGCTGCCAGCCACGTTAAATACGGGTTACAGTTCTCCCACCGCATTGGCGTTCGGTTACCCAAGCCGTTGGCCCAACCGCTTTCGCCAAGCTTTGTATATGGCCGATTGGCAACTAGGACGCATTTTTCTTGTCGATCTACAAGTACAAGGCGCCAGCTATCGAGCAGATGCAGAGGTGTTCATCGAAGGTGGTCCATTGAATGTCTGCGATATGTCCTTTGGACCCGACGGAGATTTGTATTTCATCACGGGTGGTCGTGGATCGCAATCGGGACTGTATCGCGTTCGCTGGGTCGGCGACGAGAATGCTTTGGCCACGTTGGACGGAAAAGAGATGCCTGCTATCGAAGGAGATGATTTGCGGGGTGTGCGGCGTGAACTAGAAAAACTACAAGAAGTTCGCGATGCAACTCAGTACGATTTGATATGGCAGCATCTAGGCAGTCAAGATCGTTGGCTGCAATTTGCCGCCCGAGTCGCAATGGAAAATCAAGACCAGGAGTTGTGGCAAAAGGAAATCGAACGATTATTAGCTGATAACGCTGGAAGCAGCGAAGGGCCCCACAAAAACCGCCGGCTGCTTTCAGCCCTTTTAGGAATGGCCCGCGTTGGCGGCGAGTCGCGAAGAGAGTGGGTCCTGCACCACTTGTTAGAAAGAGAGTGGAACCAACTGGAAACCCACGATCTAGTAACCCTATTGCGGGCAATCCAATTGAGCTGGTTACGACAGGGGACGCCAACACAAGCCGAACAGCGGACCATGCGGGAACGCTTGGAACCGCTCTATCCCCACCAGAGTTTTCAAGTGAACTGGCTGCTTGCCGAGCTGTTGGTTGGCTTGCAGTCGAAAATTGTTTTGGACGACACGTTGGATTTGTTACTTGTGGGCGCATCGCAAGAAGAAGAGTTTCAATACGCCAAAACTCTACTACATGTGGATGGTCCCTGGTCCATGCCGGCTGTCGATAAGATGCTCACTTGGCTCGAACGCAGTCGTCGGTACCACGGAGGACGCTTGGTAGAGACGATGTGGAACCAGTTGCGGGAAAGCCTAGAAAACAAATTAACGAACGAGCAGCGACTCGAGTACGCAACGCGAATGGAACAACTCGTTCAACCAGAACTGAAGGAGATCAGTGCTAGTGTCAGCCCGCAAGTATTTGTGCAAGAATGGAAGATGGAGGAACTTCTGGACGACGTTCTTAAGCTGGACCGCGAATCAACAACACGAGGCGATCTGAAACGCGAAAACGAACAAATGGAGCAGTATCAACGCGGTATCCAAGCTCTCAATGCTGGCCACTGCTTGAAGTGTCATCAATTCGACGGGCGTGGTACCCATGTGGGACCCGATCTAACCGGTGTTGCCAAACGTTACGATGGTCGAGCTTTGTTGGAGTCGATCATCGAGCCATCGCGGCAGATCGACCCCAAGTACTTAAACACAACCTACTTGTTGGAAGATGGTCACGTAGTATCGGGACGGACGGTCGGGGTTAGCAGCAAGCAGTTGGTGATCGAGGTGGAGCCCTTGACGGGCCGCACCGAGACGATCGAACGTAGCCAAATCGAACAATCTTCGCCAACGGCCGTATCGCCCATGCCGCAGGGGCTACTGAACACGATGTCACGCGAGGAAATAATCGCGCTGATCCGCCTACTGCGGGCTGTACACTAGTGCTGCGTCAGCAACGAAAATTTAGGTAATGAACCTTGCTAAAGGGGTAAAGGATCTTTAGCAAGTAAGATCCACTACGATCGTTCTAAACGCGATTGGGGACAATATTGGCGACAATCGCTCGACGCTCTAGGCCGACTTGGCAGGCAATTCGGTCGACTGGTTCAGTTTGTTGTACAATGTCTTTAGGCTTATCCCCAACTCGTCAGCCGCCGCCTGCTTGTTCCCAGCATGCCGCGACACGGCTTCTTGGATTGCGGTTAGCTCTAGTTCTTTGAGCGACATTGGGCTCGTGGCACGCAATTCCTTGCGCAGGCGACGATCGGTGAAGTGGCGGGGCAGGTGTTCCAGTTGGATTGGCGGCTTTTCGCAGAGAATCGACGCATGTTCGAGGACATTTGCCAACTCGCGGACATTTCCTGGCCAGACGTGAGCGCTTAAGAGTTCCATTGCCTCGGGGCTAAAAAGTTCATCGGCCGCCAATCGATCGGAATAAAATCCTTGTAACAAATGGTGGGCCAACTGTGGAATGTCCGTGGTGCGTTCCCGCAACGAGGGTAGGTGTATCTCAAACGTATTGATGCGGAACATCAAGTCTTCGCGAAACTGACCTTCTTCGACCATTTGCTCCAGATTGCGGTGGGTCGCGCAGACGGCTCGCACATCGACGCGAAACGGCTCATTATCTCCAACGCGCCGGATCTCACCACTTTCCAGGACACGCAGCAATTTGGCTTGCATTCCCAACGGCAGCTCGCCGATTTCGTCCAAGAAAATGGTTCCGCCGTTGGCGACTTCAAACAATCCTTCGCGTTGTGAATCGGCGCCGGTGAATGCGCCTTTTTTATGGCCAAACAATTCGCTTTCAATCAGGTTTTCGGGTAGCGCTCCACAATTGATGGCGACAAACGGCTTGTCTTTGCGAAGACTTTGTTCATGCACGCTCCGAGCCACCAACTCCTTACCACAACCGGTCTCGCCTCGGATGAGTACCGTCGATTGTGTCGGCGCAACCTTGGCGATCAATTTCTTGACCACTTGCATCGACCCGTGTTCGCCGATCAACTGAGCGTGAGAACTCTGTTGGTTCTTGCGTTTTGAAGCATGATATTGCCGAACGGTATCACGTCGTTGCAAAATTTTGGTGAGGAGTTCCTGCAATTCTGTCAGGCGGCACGGTTTGGTGAGATAGTCGCAGGCTCCATGTCGCATGGCGAGCACGGCAGTTTCCAGCGTCTGCTTGCCGGTCAATACGATAGCTTCCGTTGTCGGCGACTTTGCTTTCACGTGTTGAATAACTTCAATGCCACTCATGCCAGGCATGTCCAAGTCGACGAGCAGGCAATCGTAGTTATTGCGATCGAGCGCGGCGATGGCCGAGCGACCGTCAGGACACACGGTCACGGTATGTCCCATCCGCGGGAGTTCCATGCTCATGACTTCTTGGAGCGACTCCTCGTCATCAGCGAATAAAATGCTCAACCCCTTAGGCTGCTTGGAGTCTTTCATGATCTTGGTTATCAATTGGTTGAAATAGTGGTATGGTTAGTTGGAATTTTGCACCCAGCCCTGGTCCGGGGCTTGATGGTACAAGTGTGCCACAGTGATCTTGGACGATTCGGTACGTAATGGAGAGCCCCAAGCCAGTTCCTCGACCATCGCGCCGTCGCGTGAAAAATGGTTCGAATAAGTGTGAGATGACTTCGGGAGTCATGCCGCAACCTTGGTCTTGAACCGTGACAGCAAACCGGTGCTTGTCGACCGTCAACCTTACGGTAACTACGCCACCTTCATCACTCGCGTCAAGAGAATTTGTCAGAAGATTGAGTATGACCTGTTTAAACTCAGTTGGACTAACCCAAGCGACGACATTGGGCACCCGTTCGTAGGTAACCGATCGATTGCGAAACTGCCCGAGATGTCTGACCAGTTCGATCACGTCGGAGATCGACTCGTCGATATCGGTTGGCTGCTTGCGTTGCGTTTCGCCCAGGCGTGAAAAGTCGAGTAGTCGTTCGGTAATTCCCTTACAACGAAAGGCTTCATCTTGAATACGCTTGAGATACCTCCGCAGCACGTCGATTTGCTTATTTTGTTCTTCTCTTTCTTCACTCGTCAGTTCGTCGTCGGCTGGCAGTAACTTAGTTCCATGCAATATTTCGTGCAGTCGACTTTCGAGCGCCTCGGCGCTCCAGGCTATCGAGGCGAGGGGGTTGTTGATCTCATGTGCAACCCCTGCAGCCAGAAAACCGACCGACGCCAGCTGCTCGCTACGCACGACTTCCCGCGTGCGTTGTTGAACTATCTCGTTCAAGTTGTCGCGAATTTCAACAAACCGATCGGTCATCTTGTTCTGAGCATCTGCCAATTCAGCCAATTCGTCGTGAGAATTGAGATAGATGCGGTGATCAAATTTACCACGTGCGATCATTCGACTGCCGTTCAATAGGATTTTGAATGGTTGCACAACACCGCGACGGATAAACCAAAATGACCAACCGACGATAAGCAGAGCGACGATCGAGAGAATTACGATTGCGGCGGTCCAGGCGTGGTAGCTGCTGCGCATCTCGGCCCTGAAACTGCGCATGCGATCGCGCATGAACTCGAACAACGACTGAGCATCTTCGCCGAGTTCATCCAGTTGCCGTGCAATGGCGGCCGTTTGGTTGATCGTATCCAACTGATAATCACTTTCAGCGTCAATTTTGATCGACTCGAGCGTCTTTTCGATCTTCTTCGCCAACTGCAACTCATCTTCACTCGTACTCAGTAACGGATCCGATTTCATGTGGTTCTTGATGCGCACGACGTGTCGATCAAGCTTCCGTGCGACTTCGTTGATTTGCGAAATGAAATTCGCTCGTCCATCAGTCGCTAAGTACATAGGAATTGGTGGTGGCGTGTTCGGGGAATTTGAATGTCGGAAGTATGCCCGCAGCTCGGCCACTTCCTGTCCGAAGTACCACATTTCCTCAAACTCGCCCGACAAGGCAACGATGCTTTTCGTCAACTGCCGATAGGCCAACACACCCTTCATGCTGCTCACCATGAGCGGCACCAAAGTACAAACCAAGAGGATGGTACCGATGAGCAGTTTCTTGCGAATTAGCATCCGCGAAAACACGGCAAACTCCGTTGATCTAGTTCATCATTAGCGTGGGATATGTAGGGTTTATACTTGCGACAGCCAATACCAACCGTAGATGGCTGCTAAACTGAGCAGCGAGGCACCCAGCGCTCGGTACTCACGGTTCCTCCACCACATTGACAACGACCATCCGTGAAACGCCTGTCCCGTAAGTTGTCGAGGAATAAAGCGGGGTACCGATTTCATATAGGCTGGCCATTGACTCGGGAAAAGTTGGCTTAAACGCTCTTCTTCGACTCGGATTTGGATCCAATAAAGCCATGTCACGGGTCCGGCCGCAAACAGAAGCGTTCCCCAGTCATGACACATGACGCAAAACCCGACCATCATTAAAAATGAGCCGATGTAAAGCGGATTCCGGACGATGGCATAGGGACCCGTAGCGGTAACTTCACGCGACTTATTCAAGGTTCCTGCGGACCAAGTCCGAATCATGAGTCCGATCGCTATGACCGCTAGCGATAATGCAACTTGAGGATTGGTCACCAACGTTGGATTGCACGGAATGTTGCGAACTACAAAAACATTGATCAGTACCAATGACGTAAACCCGACCAAACTAATCGCGATCCTGCGGCGAGTTGCCCATTGAACAATCAAGATGGACCAAGGTGTCGCTCCACTGAATCCGCGCGAACTCGTTGATGCCTGTGACATGTTGTGCCTCCATTCGATGTTAGCCTCGATAGACCTTCCGTAGCCACCAAGCTCCGACAAGTAGTAGCAGCCCGTTTCCCAGCCAAACCGAAACGGGGAACCAACTGCCATCTTTGGCATGATCCCAACCAATTGCGAATACCGGGTAGTAGATTAGGAGAATAGGCATAAAGCAGGCGCCAAAGCTAGTCCAATGATCAGCCGAACGCATCCAAATCGACAACGGGATGCCCACCCAGACGAAAAAGAAGCAACTAAAGCCACTCGCCCACCTCCGCCAAGGCTCCGAGTTCAACCGATGCATCCGACTTTTGCCCAAGCTGACGGTCCCCAATGCGTGATGGGTGCGGGCGTCGTCCAACCATTCGTATTTTCCAATTGCCAGCCCCATGGCAGTGCGCGCTGCCAGGAGTTGTTCGGTTGAATCGATTTCTCGTTGTTGTTTACGAATCTCCGAGTGAATCTGACGCATTGCAAATTCCGTTGGATGCCCCGACGTCGTGCCTTTCCGAGTGGCATCGGAAAGTTGAATTTCATAGATGAATAGCCCCGGCTTGACGCCAATCGAATCCCCATAGTTGACCTCCGCATCGGTCAATTCTATCCGCAACAACTCGTTGACCGGATCCATTTTCAGGCGTGCTGACTTTGCAGAAATGCTAATTGGCTCGGTTCCCGAACTGGCCGGCGGTGTAATCGATGGCAACAACAACTCACCATCCTCTCCGATTCCATGCACGTGAATCGAAAACCCTTGAGAGGAACTATATGAACCTTGGCTCGAGAGATAGCTATACGCAACCTGTTCGAGAGAGTGCATGACCACGCGATTAATCCCCGGTCGTCCCCATGAAAATGCAATATCGTTGAGCCAGACAGCCAGTAGACTCAACAACATACTCAACACGAGTGTCGGTACGATCAACTTGATAGGTGCCACCCCAGCCGCGGTCACCGCCAATATTTCATTGTCCGCGCTAATGCGACCGTAGACGCTGCAGACAGCAAACAAGAGTGTGGCAGGGAGGGCAAATTGAAGCGAAATTGGAAGTACGTAGGGCAGCAATTCAAGAATTGCCATTGGTCCGAGACCTTGGCTAATCAACTGCTGCACGATGCCGACAAGCATGATCAGTGTCGTAAAGGCGAATAACGCCACGACAAACAGCTTCGTCACTTCCCAAAGTATGTATCGATTAAATCTGCGCAGCATAGTTGCGAAACTGTAGCAACAACTGCACGTTTGTCGCTATGCCAATCCCATCAACCCAGTGTTATGCTAGCAGATCCAGTGTAGAGCAATTGTCCCAATTGCTTCAGAAACAACAGTGTAGAGCAATTGTGCCAATTGCTTTAGAAGCAATGAAACGATTGAGACAATCGTTCGACACTACTAGAGATCGATTGCCGAATCGCTGGGCGGTTTGTCGCGCTGGCGGCGAATTTGCGCCAGCAATTCGATAATGACTTCCGATTGCAGTCGAACTGCCTCGGAATACTGTTTGTCGTCCGCGACGGTCAAAGCTTGAGAGAATCGCAGGTTGATCGTATCCCAGTTGATTTTCCAGTTGCGTTCTTCTGCCGCCTCTCGAAGCGACTTGAGCGTTCCCACCAAGTGCTCGAACAACTCCCCCTCGGCCGCTGCGGAATATTGGCGATAAGGTCCATTTCCGTACCGCGAACCGACATCCGCGACTTCCCCGTCGCTCCAATAGACCTGAGCCAAACCCGTCATTAGCGCGATGGTTCCCAGCACGGCCAGAATGATTGCTAAAGCGGCGTTACTAATCAGTAGCAGTAGGGCTGCTGAAAAACAAACGGCCGTGATGACTCCTAAGGCTGGTGAAAAGGAGCGGCGTTTTCCATTCCTGCGAACGGCAATCGACCCCTGCTGGGCTGTGGTGATTCGCGAATCGGCGACTTCGACAACGATGGCGGTGATGTTGTCAGGACCGCCACGCAAGTTGGACAGATCGACAAACATGCGCGCCGCCTGTTGTGGCGGGAGTACTCGCAAGAGCACGCCTAATTCTTCGTCGGTGATCTGTCCACTCAGGCCATCCGAACAGAGCAAGAAACGATCGCCAACGCGAACGGGGAAGGGCCCTTCTAAATCGATCTGAACGTTGGCATTTGGTCCCAAAGATCGCGTAATGACATTCTTCGGAATCACTCCACTGCGCGCGGTCTCATCGGTTACCTCACCGGCAGCTTGCATCTCCCAGACGAGCGAGTGATCAAATGTCAGCTGAAACAACTGCTCGCCGCGCAACTGATAAACTCGACTATCGCCGACGTGTGCCACCACCGCTCCTTCGGGCAACAGCGTCAAAACGCTGCAGGTGGTACCCATGCTCCGAAACTCGATATTGGCTTGCCCACGCCGAAAGATCTCAGCGTTGGTTTCGGAGATCGCTTTGTGCATCGCCTCTGCTGGCGCATACTCTGACAATTTCAGATAGTGGTGCGGAATGAGCTCTACGGCAAGCTTCGAGGCCAATTCTCCAGCCGCATGAGCCCCCATGCCGTCGGCCACGATAAAGACATGACCTAGCTTTTCCCACGCCGACTTTGATTCGGCCACCATGACTGTCATTGAGTCCTGATTGGTGGCGCGACGCATTCCCACGTCGGAAATCACTGCAACACTAACAGTATTTTTCCAAGCGTCTTTAGGTTCGCTGTTCAGTGGAGAGTCACTCAATTCAATGGCTAGCTAGTTCACTTGGATGATGGTGGGACACCCCCATTATGCATTCGTCATGGGTGTGTGAAAGGGAATTATTGTACTTATCGGCGCAACGCGCATACAGCATGGAGCACCGTTTCCGACACTTTTGCAGGGCGCAAACAGTTTTTCAAGTTTTTTCAGGGCGAATTGCCCTAGCGACTGAGCGAATCACCCACCTATACTCGCCAATCCTACCGGGTTCAACGAGTCTAACCGTCTGCTCAGGGCCGTCGAAGTGCGTTATCGGGAACATATCCTACTAATCTTACTGTGTGCCACTTGTCTGGTGACCAGCGGATGCGTTCGACGCAGGATGACCGTTCGCACCAATCCACCTGGCGCCAGCGTGTTTGTCGATAAACAGTACATCGGCATAAGTCCCGTATCTACCGACTTTATTTATTATGGCACACGGGAAGTCGAGGTGGTGCTGGCAGGCTACCGAACCGAGAAAGTACTTCGAAAGATAGCTCCACCCTGGTACGAAATTCCGCCCCTCGACTTCGTCAGTGAGTCTGTGTGGCCAGGAGAAATTCGCGACCAACGTATTATCGATATCACCATGATCCCGGAGCAGGTGATTTCAGGTGAAGAATTGCAAAGCAGCGCGAACATGCTGCGGCTCCAAGCCGTTCAAGGACTCGCAACGCCTCTACCTCCGACCGCACAGCCTAATTACCCCGGCGCCCTCCCCGCTCAGCCAATCGATCCAACCTATCCCGTCTTGCCACCACCGATCGTCAGCGACCCAGGCCCCACAGCTCCCGGGTGGCGACCAGGTCAATTTCTAGGCAACTTCTTTCAGCCCGGCGGGCAACCCCCAACTCGCATTCCAGAAGCTGGTATCTTGCCCGGCGGCGGCTATCGCCCCGAACTGCAGTAGCCGAAACTTTAATCAATCTCGCAAAATTCCACTTGCGGCACACGCCATCTCCCTGCGAGACTCCCGATGGCAATGCAGGATGCAACGCCGACCCAAATTTGACTCATCGACTGTCCGCCTTTGGAAGGGACTCCAATGGTTACCTGGCTTTTTTCGTGCCTCTTATTCGCAACGATCCCTGGTCAAGCGGATTGCACGATCGTCTACTTCGGTTCAGCGAATTGTGCACCTTGTGAGCGGATTACACCCGCGCTGGAACAACTCAAAAGCGAAGGTTGGGATATTCGCGCCGTCAATGCACCCCAACGTCCGGACTTGGCGAAACAGTACAAAATCGACAACCTTCCCACGGTCGTGATTGTTAGCCAGCAAGCAAGCCGAGAAGTGGACCGTATCGTTGGCGCTGTCAGCTACGAACAACTCCACAGTCGCTTTACCCGCGCCGCGGCTCGTCACACCACAGCCTCCGAGGCAAATCTCCAAGCACCAAAACTGCTTGACTCGCAACAACAGTTGACTCAACAACAGTTGACTCAACAACAACTAAGTCAACAACCGCAACTACAACTACAACAACCTTCGCAAGACGGACCAACCGTCCGCGGACAATCGCCAGGCCCAGGTGGCTTTCCTCTGTTGGCTGCTGCCTCTGCGGCCAGTTCGTCAGCCGCTGCGGCCATCCACGATTTGGCATCTTACGACAGGTCCAGTTCCGTTCAACACGCCGTGCACAACCGTTCCTTGCCGCCATCCGAGGGGCAACGTACAGCGCATGATAACAGCCTGAGCTTGGCCGCCGATCAACCTTCGAATAAGCTTCGACAATCGTTATCACTGAGCCAAGCCATTACGCGAGCGCTTGCCGCAACCGTACGCATTAAGGTCGAAGAGGAGAACACCACGGCGTATGGCTCAGGAACGATCATCGACGTTCACGGAAGCCAAGCACTTGTCCTTACTTGCGGCCATCTGTTTCGCGATATGAAAAATGGTTCTCAGCTCAGCGTCGATCTATTTGCTGGTACGCCCAACGAAATAAACGTGCTGGCGGAATTGCTAGACTTTAAAGCGGAAGACGAAGACATTGGGCTCGTCACCTTTACTCTCCCCGTGGCCATTGATGCCGTAGAACTCTTGCCAAAGCATGAAACGCTGCAAGTTGGCCAGCCGGCATTTAGTTTCGGCTGCGATCATGGTCAGCCCCCCACCAAACGCGACACGAAGATTCGCAGCATCAACCGCTATTTGGGAGCGGCCAACGTGGAAATTGTTGGTGCTCCTGCCATCGGACGAAGCGGCGGAGGCCTGTTCGATCAACAAGGGAGGTTGATCGGAGTCTGCAACGCAGCCTGCGCTGAGGACGACGAAGGAATCTATGCCGCTGCCGATGTTGTCTATACACAACTCAAGCGCCTTCAACTGTCACACTTGTTTGAACCCAACATGTCGGCCAACGGACAACATTTGGCCGCCGACTCGTCTGGCAATCCGAGCCCCATTAACCAGCTTTCCGCTCCAGTACAGCCAGCCAGTTACGCCGCGACCGCTTCCCCAACCTCAAACGACCAAGCTTGGACCAGTCCCGGTGCGCGTGACGACTTTGCCTGGCCCGACCAACAGCTCGCTTCATCCACCCATGCTGCTAACTCCCATTCGGTAGCAGAAAACCACGCCAATACGCAGCTCGGAAATGCATCAAGCCATCAGTTCGGCAGCGGACTTGTCGGGAATGCCAACGCCGCGTCTCCTCAGGAGATCATTTGCATTGTGCGAGACGCATCGGGACAAAGCCGCGTCGTGACCATCCCCAGCCCCGCACCTGAACTTCTCGACGCCATCGAACATCACTCCGCGTCCCCGCTCTCCCCGAAATGAGCGTGCATCTCGCAAAATGACCAGTCGCGGTGCGTGTGTCCCCCACCTCGACGCAACCTATTTTCGGCCTACTTGTTTGGCCGGAGAGTCTCTATAATCTTCGGCAGCCCCCCAGTCCGCCCAATCACAATTGGGGAGCCTTGGTCGAACGACGATCGATTCCAAGCATTCACTTCGCCACACAAAACAGACGATGACGACCACGCCGATGACCCTCAAGCCTCAAACTTCCACTACTGCATTGCCTGCATCGCACGTTTCTACCCCCACTGCGACGCTACCGCTCAGCCAAATACGCATCTACAACACGCTCACGCGACAAAAAGAGCCGTTTGAGACGATCGAACCTGGCCATGTCGGAATGTACTTGTGCGGTCCCACGGTCTACGCCGCAGCGCACATTGGACACATGGTCGGGCCCGTTATTTTCGATACCATCAAGCGTTACTTGGTCTACTGCGGCTATCAAGTCACATGGGTCGTGAACATTACCGACGTGGATGACAAGTTAATTGGTGCGGCTCGCAAACGCGGTATCACCATGTCGCAAGTTGCCACGGAAATGACGATGGACTATCTGTCCAACTTGCAATCCTTGGGTGTCAACCAAATCGATCAACTTCCTCGCGCGACCGATCACATGGAAGAGATCATCCACTTTATCGAAGAATTGATCGCTAAAGATTTTGCCTATGAAAGCGATGGCGATGTCTTTTTCGACGTAACCCGCGATCCCGAATACGGACAGCTCAGCAACCGATCCGCCGATAGCCAGCAGGGAGAGGGTGGTGAGGCGGCTGCGAAGAAACGTTCCTCCGGCGACTTTGCGCTATGGAAAACGGCCAAACCGGGTGAACCAAGTTGGGAGAGCCCATGGGGAAGCGGTCGGCCAGGCTGGCACATTGAATGCTCGGCGATGAGTCGCAAGATCTTGGGCAAGACGTTTGACATTCATGGCGGTGGCCTTGACCTGGTTTTTCCACACCATGAAAACGAATTGGCGCAAAGCCGCTGCTGCCATGGCCAGCCGATGGTCAAGTACTGGATGCACAACGGATTGATGCGCGCCGGTGCAGCGGGTAAGGTTGGTGGTAAGAGCGATCGCGCACAAAGTACTGCACCGACTCCTGCTGAAGACGCTGCCGCAGGAAAGATCAGCCGCAGCAAAGGAGATGGCGGACTAGCGAAATTGATCGAACAACATACAGGCGAACGCATCCGTTTTTTCCTGCTCAAATCGCAGTATCGCAGCACCATCGTTTTCGACGATCAAGGACTCGAAGAAGCCGGGCAAGCACTCACCGCATTTTATCGATTGATTCAGCGCTTCGAGCGACTGACGGACACGCCATTTTACCTCAGCAGCGGGAACGGCGATTCTCAAGAACTTGCGTATGCAAAGACTCGGGTGCAAGGTGATGCTCAACTGTCGAGCGCGACCGACGGCTTGTTGGGCGAAATCGCCAGGCTCCGAGCTTCCTACTTGGAGAAGATGGACGACGACTTCAATACGGGGGGTGCCGTCAGCGATTTGTTTGAAATAGCTCGTTCGATCAATCGCCACATCGACCAAACTAATCTTGAAGATGCGAAACAGCGCACCGAAGCGAACCTGAACACCTTGCGAACAGCCATGAGTGTCCTGCGGGAATTGGGAGCCATCTTGGGACTCTTCCTCGTACCACCTAAAAAATCCGGTGGGGATGAATCTTCAGCCGCAGTGGTCGATGGCTTGATGCAGTTGATTATCGCGATCCGCGCCAATGCACGAAAGAACAAGGACTTTGCCACGTCGGATACGATCCGCGACGGCTTGGCTGCAGTCGGCATTACGCTGCAAGACATGAAAGAAGGCACCACATGGGAGAAGTCAGTGTAGAACGATTGTCCCCAATCGTTTCCAGTGTAGAACGATTGTCCCCAATCGTTTCCAGTGTAAAACGATTGTCCCCAATCATTTCCAGTGTAGAACGATTGTCCCCAATCGTTTCCAGTGTAAAACGATTGTCCTCAATCGTTTCCCAAATTCTCCCAATCGTTCCCAATAAAACCGACTCAAAAGCGATTGGGGACAATCGCTCGACACTCGATCGCTCGACACTTGCAAGGAAGTCCATGTCCAATCAAACGATCCTGGGCATTGACCCAGCGCTGGGAACCACCGGCTATGGTTTCATTCGTTGTCACGGTAACGCGATACAACTGATCGACGCCGGATTCATCAAATGCCGGCGTGACCGCCCTCTGGAACTGCGTCTGCACGAACTTCATTTAGGCATGTGCGAGATCATCGAAGAACTCAAGCCCGACTGTTTTGCAATCGAACAACTTTACTCGCACTACGATCGCCCGACGACGGCGATTCTGATGGGGCATGCCCGCGGCGTCATCTACTTGGCCGCTGCGGAGTCCAATTTAGCGGTCCATTCGTACGCGGCAACTCAGATCAAAAAAACCTTAACTGGCAACGGACGTGCTTCGAAAAGCCAAATGCAGTTGGCGGTCAAACATCAACTGCGACTCGCCACATTGCCTGAGCCGGCTGACGTAGCCGACGCGCTGGCCATTGCCTTGACCCACCACCACTGCAGCCAAACCACAGCGATCCTTACATGATCACCAAAATCACCGGCAAGCTCGTTACCGTTAGCGATGATATCGCGACACTTGCCATTCCACCGATGGAATACGAAGTGCTGATTGCCGAATACGCGCGTCGGCACTTGCAATCGCAGCTCAACAAAGAAGTGACCCTGCACACAATTCACTACCTGGAGGGCAATGTCTCGACGGGCGGTCGACTAACGCCGCGACTGGTCGGTTTTCTCAGTACGCCGGAACGCGATTTCTTCGAACTGTTCTGTTCGGTGGATGGCGTGGGCGTGAAGAAGGCGTTGCGGGCGATGACCCAGCCCGTTCAAGACATCGCCATTATGGTCGAGCAGCAGGAGGCTAAGGGGCTGTCGGGGTTACCCGGCATAGGCCCTGCCACTGCCGAGCGGATCATTGCCAAGTTGCGACGAAAGATGCCCAAGTTCGCACTGCTCGTCCGTCGCGAGAGTCCTGCAGGGGATGTGGTGAAAGATGGAGTCGTTGAGGACACGTACCATGCCCTACTGGCGCTGGGCCACGCCGAGTCAGACGCCAGGCAATTGATCGAACAGGCTCTGGCCAGCGGCGGCAAGTTCAAAGACACCGAGAGCCTAATCCAGGCCATCTACAAGAAGCAATTTGGAGCCTCTTGAGGCGTGAGACTTGAGACTTGAGGCTTGAGACTTGAGACTTGAGACTTGAGACTTGAGACTTGAGGCTTGAGGCTTGAGGCTAAAGTACTGGATCGACTGATTCGCCGTTTAATTCTCGTTTCTGCGAAAAAGTCCCCAGGACCGCCTCAATGCGAGCGTTTAGCGCATCCAACTCGTCCAAAACCTGCGAATGTCGCGCATCAAGATTCTGCAGGAATTCGAGGGTTTCTTCGTTTTTGTCTTCCATAGGTCATGTTCCCATCGGCAATCCGCCCCTGTCCGTAGTGGGCCTTGCTTGATAAAGCTCCTGCACTGTCCAGCTCCCAACGCCATACTCATCGAGCGGTTTGCCGCAGCAACTGACCGATGTCCGAAAAATCCGCATTGGCGCGATTGCGCAAACTGTGCCTAGGAGAGGGAATGTAATCCGGGCGATAGGTATCTCCCTGCGGGGGAGGTGGCGAGCAAGACGCGTCGGTGGGGACTGTTGGGGCCTCCTGTCAAACACTTAGCTGACACCACCGCAATCTACCCAAGTCCGTGTTCCCGAGGCCTTCTGGATAGCACCGGAGGGGTATTTCTACCGTTCGCCTTGCGCCTTTCTTGCAAACGTATCTGGACGAACCAGGGAAAGGCCGATACACTTCCGAGTTCGCACTGGAGAGAAATCCATAAATGGTGGGTAGTTGTGTTGGCACTGGCCGAACCGATGCCACTCTGATAGGCACATTGGGTAAGAAACATTACGATTTAGGGTATTTGGAGTACATGCATGGTCAGGTTGTTGGTCCGTGACCGGGAAACGATTCAAGAAGCGGTCCGGCGTTTCCGAAAGTTGGTAGAGCGAAGTGGCATCAAGAAAGAGATGCGTCGTCGCGAGTATTATGAGAAGCCGAGTGAAATTAAGCGTCGCAGTCGTCTCCGCGCCGAGCGTCGAGCGCGTCGCACCCGCCAGCTTTCCAACGGTTAACACCCCGGTCGCAAGCGACCGCGTTGACCTCATTCAGACAGCCCGTTTGTCGTTCGACCGAGCTCCAATTTCAAGGGCTTAGTGTCTTGAGCGGCAGAATCCGTAATTAACCCAATCGAAAAAGATTTGGGCGAGTAGCTCAGTTGGTTAGAGCGCCACGTTTACACCGTGGATGTCGGGGGTTCGAGTCCCTCCTCGCCCACTTCCCTAAGTCATTTCATAGCAACGACTTAGGGATACACCCCAAGACTGGCAGTCGGGTTTTTAGTACACCAGCTCGGTGTGCTCCTCAGTTGTGACCTACGCTTGCAAAGCGAGGAAACATCATGAGAATTGGAGTTGCTGGTACTGCAAAGTAGATGGCAAGCACTCCCGACTGAGTCCAGATGAGGCGTCCGCAAAGCTTCTCTATGCGGAGCTCGTAGCTAAAGCAGGTGCAATCAAATCCCCCACCGTCCACGACCTCGTGGCGATCTACCTGGGGGACAAGCCTAACCTTGCCGCTGCCACTGTCCGCAAGAAACGAGCGATCCTTGACACCCTGACCGCCAAGTATGGTGACCTCGACGCAACTCAACTTACAGCGCACCAAGTCCAGTTTGAGTGGATTGAAGCGTGCTTCCCGAACGTCGGACCGCCGTGATCGCTTGATTGAAGCCCAGGCGGTCTACTCCCACGCCACGAAGCGTGGGTTGATCGGGCACAACCACTCGCGATGATCAGCCTGCCTGCTGCCGAACAACGGGGACTGGCCAAGGCTGTTGGCGCAATGCACGGCAGAACCTCTCCGAGACCTCGTTGAGTTCCTCCTGTACACCGGTGCGCGCGTACAAGAAGCGATGCGCTTCACGTGTGAAGACTTTGGCGGTGATCGCTTCACGCTTCCCAAGTCGAGAGCGAAGGGCCGCAAGCAAGCCCGCTTGGTGCTCATCCCTGGACACCTTCGCGACAAGTACGCTGCCAAGGTTGAGGCTTTGGGAAGTGGTGCAGTGTTCCGTAATTCAGACGGTAAGCCATGGAACAAGCGGAGCGTTGGTAGTGCCTTCATTCTGCGTTATGTCTGGTAGTGTGAAGACCAGGCTTTTGGTGGAGATCTGCGTGGCTTGGGCCAGATTTTCAGCAAAGAAAGTGCCCACTATTCTACTGCTTGACGGCATTGCGAGCCTAGATCACGATTCGTTTGATGACCTAATGAACTTCCTCTCAACGCCGGAAAACAACTTTCAGACCATCCTCACCCGAGTCTACGAACCTAGAGACCCTTGCACAAAATGGGGTGGGTGGGAGTATGTTCGTTTGGTTGGAACTTGCGGTGCAGTGAGAATTGATCAAACCCCACTTTAATTGTTCCCAAACGCAATGCGACTTATAGCGGGGACATGCGGCCACGCACCCCTGTTTGGGTGTGCTTTATCCGTTTTTTGATTAATTCCTCGAAGTTCACCATTGCTATTGCGGTACTCTAAATGCAAAGATGGAAGACTATTGGCCCAAGTACCGATAGTACATTGGGGAACCTAAACAAAATGAACGCATATGACCTTCACTTCAACAACCTCACTTGGCGGCGTCTCGCCATCCCTCCACAGGCTGGCTGCTGAAGTTCGGTTTGCCCGTAATAGCAAATTCTACGGAAAAGTTGGAGAAATCTACGAGGCAATTACCATTGAAAAGCCCGATTGGTTGATCGCTCCCGAAGGCTTGAAAATAAGCGAAGTGTCATTTATTTCTACGGCTGACGGGACCGAAGCCTTTTTCTCTGATTCCGCACTTCGTTTGACCCTCGTTGCAAATGCAGATCGCAAATCCTATGGCCCGGACGACGTACTGGCGTTTTCGAGAACATGCGGATTTGCAATGGATTTATACGCGAGCAAAGCTAAGCCCGTTGAGTACTTACGAATGGGCTACCGAGAATGGTGGTTTTTCTTTTTCGATGGAGAACAACAAGCAAACGACTGGTTGCACAGTCTGGACATATGCGACGACTCAGAAGGCCTAGCAAACGCTTTCGGACGTCCACTTAAATCATCTATCGTGCGTGTTTACCAGGACGGAGAATCTGAGTTGCGGGTTTCGTTCAGCACGATGGAATTGCCTATGGAAATCGAGCGAGAAGATCAATTAAATCAAGTTCAGCCTCGATCTCTGTCCCTGCACCAACGAGAAGCTTTAAGAAAACAGCAACAACGCCAGGCATCTCGAGTTCGAAAAAGTAAGGGGTTCGCCGTGGCAATAGACCTAGATTCATCACAAGAATTTCCGAGTGATCCGTGCGACTTAGCACGCTTTATACTGGAGCGAAATCGAACAACTTTCCATAAGCTTTCCTCTGCAATTAAAGGCAAACTGTAATGGCCACCGGTGATATCGAATCTGCAGTACTTGTTTCACGGACCACGAGCCACGACTCTACTTCGTCCCTTACCGGAGGTGAATACGCAGTCATTTCGAAATCGACCGTTAAGCCCTCACAAATATCATCGCGGAAAGCAAGCAAATACAGCGCACGTGAAGTTTCGATCATTCCGACTGGCTACATGTTACGACGGCTTCATGACCTAAGCGAACAATCCTCCGAAGCAGCTTCAAGGCTTCGAGAAGCGGCGATATGTAATGACGCACCAGCGATCTCCGTTGCTGCTTCCGATCTTTGCACAACATGCGTAGAACTCTGGGAACTTCGTCGTTTCGGTTCTAAACCATGGCAGCAACTTGTTCAAACTTTCACAGATATTTTAGCAGATTGGCAGTCATACGAAGACATTGAGGCGGACCAAGCCGAGACGCTGGAATGCGTGGTCTCAAACTATCTTCATGATCGCCATCTGCTTCCCGAAAATCGCCAAAACGCTCTGCAAATTCTATTTCGTGCAAATTTCGATGTGTTCCGAAAACTGTCAAATGAGCCTTCCGAAACTATCCATGAGTAGCCTCGCCGAAGAAACTCGCGCAGTTTTTCTCGATACAACAGTTCAGATTGCTCGTTTCGTAGGCACAAAGCAATCAAAGAAGGAAATACGCCAGAAGCTTATTGGAGCACTTCCATTAACTGGCCTAGTGGTTCGCCAAGAGTGGAAACGCCGCCTGCTAACGGATGCAAAATATGTCCTTGGGGTACTTAGGCAAAAGAACCTGTCATATGCTGAAACTCTTCAACATATCAACCGAAAACTGACCAGCAATCGATTCCTTGGTCGAAAGCTCTCTATTTGCCTCGACTTGCTGGCGACCGGCCTTGGTAGCGAGGCGTCGGACGCCGGAGAGCGATTGGAAAATTACCTGATAATGCTACTCGAAGACGGCTTGTCGTTGTTTGATGTTACCGCCGAGCTAGTTCGAACTTCGAATTGCGGATGTGCACTTCAAGATATACTTATTGATCATTCTGGAACTTACAATTTAGGCCCCCTTAAATGCAGTAGCGCAGGATCATGCGGAGTTTCCAAACTCTTTGATTTGAATCACGATTCGCTTCGATCAATTCTCCGCGAAGTAAAAGCTCTACCCGAAAAAGAGAAGACAGATGAACTAGCATCGGCAGAATTGTTGATCGAGAGGTACTTGAATGGCGAGGTGGAAATAACCAGCGAATCACCATGCTTGAGATATGGTGACATCACCATCTCCCTGGAAAGCAAAGGGATTCAGAAATTTTTTACTGCGAACGTTCGCGAAAGCACCACGTTATGCGCGGCGATGAATCAAAAAATGCTCGTCTTCTCTGTTTCATAGATTTGACGGAATAACCACCGCGCAACGGCCGGACTTCGCCATCCTGCCCGCCTCAGTGACCGCAGTCTCTAGGTTCATGGCAGGGCCGGGGAGAAGGGTTCCGTTTGAATCGCCGACCTGCATCTCAAGGAGGGCGAAACCCTTGTAGTCAGCGTCAAATAAGTCCGCCATTGAGACCGCCGCTGGCAACTCGCTCGTTTCCCCAGGGTTTGAGATGCTTTTTCGAGTCCCTCCTCGCCCACTCACCCCATTCTGCCCCCAACTGCCGCAAGGCATCTCGGGCCGCCAAAAGTCTGATGCTGCCCAATCCATCGCTCAGTGCTGCATCAAGATCGGCTTCCGTTGTGGTCCAGCAGTGTTCTTGAGCGACTTCCGAGGAGTGACCGCAGAAATTTTGCCGCGACGTGAGCAGGAAACTTCTTAGCCATATCAGTGGCGGCTGAAGCTCGGAGGTTCTGCCCATTGTTCGACGCCAGCTCGACGAATTATGCTCTCAAAGTGTGTACGAAGCTTCCGCGAAGATTCCTTTACAAACACCGATGCGTCGGCGAACTGTAGCTGGTGCCAGTGGCTTATGATTGCCAGCCTCGTCTTTGTGGTCGCGTTTGTTGCTCTCTGTTTCTAGCCAATTGCTCAGGGAACGACCAAATCAGATACTTGATGTGGTAGAATGCTGGCATGCCTAAACCTGAAACTCAAAAACTTGACCGTTCCGCCTTTTCGGTTGTCGACCTAAGCTTGGCCGACGACGAGCGAAGCTATTGGCACCAACAGAGCCCGGAAGCCCGGATCGAACACATGCTCCGATTACGGAAGATGAATTATGGAGATGCAGCTTCCGGACGACTTCAGAGAGTTCTTGAAGTTGTTGAACTCCCACAAGGTTGAGTATCTGCTCACCGGTGGCTTTGCCGTCAGTTATTACGGCTATCCCCGTGCAACTAACGATATCGATGTCTGGGTTGCACGGACCGAAAGAAACGCATCCAAACTCGTTGCTGCTCTGGACGAGTTCGGCTTTGGCACAGCCGATTCGAATGGGTATTCCTCCGATGCGAATTGAAGTGTTGACTGGCATCTCCGCGGTTGAGTTTGATTCGTGCTACATCGCTCTCATTCAGCAACACTCGACGAGGTTCGGCTAATCAGCTTGAGCGACCTTAAAATCAACAAGCGAGCGAGTGGTCCCCATAAAGATTTCGATGACTTGGATCACTGACCCTAACATTCGAATTTGATACATTCCCCAAGGACTCGATCCTGCGCATTAGCATGGGATAGCCGGTGGGATAGCGAGGGCTGCTCGCACGGACTCCCAGAACTGGAGCAATGGAACTGCGCCATTTCCCGAAAGATGTGTCGTGCTAGGCCCAGGTTTTACGCTGTTATAATGCACCGCCAGAATTAAGTCGCCAGCTTGTTGGCAAATCCCGGAGACAGTTAATGGCAAATCGGATCGATGAAGGCCTTAGTATTAATCAAAGACGGGCGGTCGATAGCATTTGTGATGCATTCGAACAAGCCTGGCTGGCAGGCTCGACGCCCGATCTGCGGACTACAGTGGAGCAAGCCGAGTTAGTAGTCCGCTATCCTCTGGCCTACGAGTTGATGTTGCTGGATCGTGAGTATCGCGCCAAAGCTGGCCAGGCAACCTGTGACGAACAGTATTATCGTGATTTGCTTCCTGAGTATGCAGCTGCAGTATCTTTAGCATTTGCCAATCAACAGGGCGAATCCAGTGCCTCAACGGACGAAACTCTTGATGGTAACGCAACGTTAGTAAGCTCTAGCAACCGAGCTGGAACTCAGCCAGCCGCTTCAAACGATCGAGTACATTATTTCGGCGACTACGAATTGGTTGAGGAGCTTGCGCGAGGCGGAATGGGCGTCGTATATCGCGCCAAGCAAATCAGTTTAAACCGTATTATCGCTCTCAAGATGATACTCACCGGCACTATTGCTGGCGAAGATGAGATTCGCAGATTCCAAAGAGAGGCGGAAGCGGCGGCCAACTTGGATCATCCTGGCATCGTACCTATTTACGATATCGGACAGCATAACGGTCAGCATTACTATTCGATGAAGCTGATCGAAGGCTGTACGCTGGGCCAAATTAGTGGCGAACTCAAAGCCGATCCTCTGCGGGCAGTATCGCTTGTGGCGACGGTTGCCGACGCGATTCATCATGCGCATCAACGCGGAATTTTACATCGTGACCTGAAACCAGCTAACATTCTACTCGACGCTTCGGGTAATCCGCTGATTACGGATTTTGGATTAGCGCGCAACACCAAGTCGGATCAACATTTAACTCAGACAGGAGCGGTGGTTGGAACACCTGGTTTCATGCCTCCTGAGCAGGCTGCAGGCAAGGGTGTGACGACAGCCGCTGATATCTATTCTCTAGGTGCGATTCTTTATCACTTGTTGTGCGGTCGCCCGCCGCATCAAAAGGATTCAGTGATTGGGACGCTAATGTCGGTGATGAATTCGGCGCCGCCTATGCCGCGCGAGCTAAATCCCGACATTCATCCCGACTTGGAATTGATCTGCATGAAATGTTTAGCGAAAGAACCCGATGATCGCTACCACAGTGCAGGAGAATTTGCCGCTGACCTGCAAGCTTTCAAGGCAGGTGAGCCTCTTCATGTTCGCGCGCCATCGATCATTGAGCTGATGAAGATGTGGCTTTCCAGCAACTTTGGCAATGTACTATGGGTGCCAATAATTGCGTTGGTGATCGGCGCGATCAGCGGCTTTTCACTGTGGGTATGCACAATTGGTCAAGACATGGCATTCTACCAGTCGAACTATGCCAACTTCAGCGCAGCCGATCGATCATGGTTGTCGCTCGATTGGCGGCCAGCAGCGATTCCTATGTTGATTCTATTCACACTGACCCTCACAGGAATTGGCTGGGCAACTGCGAAGCTAGTAAGCACCCGGAATCGCGCGGCCGATATGGGCGCAGGTTTAGCCGTGGGTTTGTTGACTGGTATGATCGCTTTCTCAAGCGGCATGGGCTCAGTGTTGGTTGAAAGCCAGATGCGCGGCGTTACGCAAGATTGGGAATTGCTTTTCCAACTCGCCGTAACCAGCAATCAAGCCGATAGTTACGCACAAAAGCGGCTCGTAACACGTTATCCAATCCTCGAGTCATTGCCCTTACAGCAGCGTATCTCTGCACTCAATTCGAAAATAAGCGGTGACCTTAAGGGGACTGCGTTCAGCGGGATACTCATCGGAACTCTCGTGTGTTGGGTTTGGTTTGGTACTCTTGGCTTTATCGAGACTCTGGTTGCAGGGCGACTGGTTCGCGACCATGGACGATGGAGAGGTCTGTTTAGTTACTCATGCTTCTCGCTCGCTTTCGTTCAAATTTTGTTTGTCATTGGCTCAGAAGTAACGACGTGGGTTCTTATGGGAAGCGGCTACATTCTGGACTGGTTTCTCCCGATTATGTTGGTCTTAGTCGCTGTGCTGGGAGTGGTTTCTGTTATCGCGCGTTGGCCTTGGCCAGTTCAGTTGCTTGTCACTATGGGCTGGATGGGACTTTGGATTCCGCATTTCAGTCAGTCGATCGCCAGCCCGCAAGTTGCAGGTTGCCGCACTGAAATCAAAGTGGCTCAACGACAGGTTGCGCAAGATCCAGAACGCCGCGAGTTTCAGATGCGACTCGCACGCGCGCACCACGAATACGGGGTAGTCCTCGCACAACTGCGAAAAGACCAGCTTGCACTAAGCCACTTTCGTGATTCCATGCAAGCGATCGAAACCACTCCGCTAGAGAAAATGCAATTCGAACAAACAGTGCTCCATGCTCAGGTCCTGGGCGACGCGACGGCCGGGGCTCTGCGAATTGGCGATTTCGACCAAGCAGCGAAGTGGTCGGCCCTACATACCCAGCAGTACGCGTCATCGAGCGAACTGTTCGCCAATTATGCTAAGTCCGTGTTTCGATCCAAGCAGCCTGTCTTGAACTACCTGGCACCCACTTCGGCGACGAACTTAAACGCTTGGTATCGCGTCGCTTGTCAACTCCGAGCTTTGGCTACTTACAAGGAAGATCAAGCTGTAGAAGGTGACTCCAGGTCTGATCAGTGGCTTGGTAGCCTGGTCGAGCAAGTCTTGGCACGGACTGCGGATATCGATACCGATGCGGACTGGCCAGCCCATCGAGAGCTCCTGCAGAGTTGGTTGACGAGCCGCCAAACTTGGAAAACTTATGGCCCGATCTTGATACCTGAGAATCTTGATTCGTCCAGCGTGCTCGATGTCCCGCTTGGCCCCGAGGCGAAACTGCTCGCGGGAGAATCAATTGCGCCGGATAAAGAAATTGACTGCTATTCAGGCGGCGAGGTCGATCTGATTCGGGAATTCGGTGCACGGAAAAACGTCGTGATGTACGCTCGCATGCAGTTCATGTTAGACCAGCCACAGCGCGTTCGCTTTCGTATTGGTAGCGACGATGGCATCAAGGCTTGGATTGATGGAAAACTGTTGTATCGCAACCCAGTGGCGCGACCACTGTACGAAGGTAACGATATTATTGATACGAGCGACAACTTGGCGGCTGGAACTCACACGTTAGTTTTGAAGATTTCGCAAGGGGAGTACAATTGGGGCTTTATGTTGAACCTCGCGCAAACTGATGGCTGGCCGCTAGAGAATTCTCCGGCATCAAGCTCTAGCAACCGAGAATAGGCGACACGATGCCTGCGAACTCGCCCAGTCAAGAGTCGATTACCGTGTGGTTTGCTCAGCTCAGTGAAGGCAACCCCGACGCAGCAGCTAAATTGTGGGAGCGATTTTTCGATCGCCTAGTCGGTATCGCGCGTCAGCAAATGACCACGACAAACCGCCGCATCAAGGATGAAGAGGATATCGCTGCTGGTGTAATGGCCGCACTATGTGAGTGTGCTAGGCGAGGCAAGTTACCTACAATTCAGAATCGCGATGATCTGTGGCAACAGTTGTTATCGTGGATGAAGCATGACGTGATCGACCACGTGCGTGCAACCAATAGCGTCAAACGTGGTTCGAACCGTATACGTGGCGATTCGGTGTTCGATCAGGCTGGTAACGCCCAGGGGTATGAGGGGCTTGGGCTCGCACAGATCGCCGATCGTGCAGCCACGCCTGATATGTTGGTCGAGATGGACGAGCAACTTCGCATCTTGTTGGACCGCCTGCCCGATCCAAGTCTACGCACGCTAGCTGTGAGTAAAATGGAGGGCTACACCAACGAAGAGCTTGCCCAAAATCTAGGCGTCTCCACGCGTACCATAGACCGCAAGTTAAAGTTGATTCGTACCTACTGGGCTTAGGAACACATTGTCCACAACATGGAATATCTACTCCGGGATTTAACAACGAGTTGTTTAAAAAGGCAGCCGAGCAAGATCTCGAACAATTTACTACTTGCGGCTGGATCGAACTCGAGAGGGGTTTAATGGGTGCCCGGAAGCCCGAATCGAACATATGCTCCGACTGCGGAAAATGAACAATGGAGATGCAGCTTCCGGGGGACTTCAAAGAGTTCTTGAAGTTGTTGAACTCGATCCTGCGCATTAGCATGGGATAGCCGGTGGGATAGCCCAGCAGTGGCAGCGAAATATACACGCGGTCTACAACGCACTTCGCGAAATTCGAGAGCACACTTATTTTTCGACCGATCCCTAGCTGACCAGGCTGGCTCAACGCAATTCACGCGATCGACGCTCGAAACTAGTAGTATTTGGATTCGATCGCGATCTCGATCTCACATTGATCAATCGCGATCGTGATTGGTGTAGCCACACGCTCCCTTTGCCCGGGTAGCAAAGTTCCACAGTGAAGCAAGACTCCGACATTGGCAGAAATGTTGGATAGTTCGATCTCCTGCGCTCGGGTTCTGCGAAACCTGATTTGCTCTCGAGATAGATTGCGATACTCAATTTCTTTTACGATCATGCGATTGGAAGATGCGATCCAAGCCGGTGGCGACGGCTCATCGCTGTTCTGACGGCCTAGTACAAACCGTGATGGAATGCGGCAAACTAGCGGCTCGGGATTTCTATCTACCGAGATGATCAACGGCGCGATACCATCGAGCAAGTGCTCTAATTCAAGGTGCCAGTCGACGCGATCGGGGAGCTGTGTGGCAAAACTATCGACGTCTGGTGAATCACCCCAGACGCTTCGAACGCTCCACTCCGCCTCTAAAATGCGACGGCGACAATCAGGGTCGTCCCACAGGCCTCCGAGGTATCGAATGTACTCCACTGAACGTGGGCGATTCGAAAGGTGCTCTCCTTCGAATGTTTGATTGAGTTGGTGTCTGGCTGCGCTGGTCCGCCATCTCCATTCCAAGTCGGCAGCGCAGATTTCGACACACATTTCTCGACGATGATCGGTTGGTACCATTTCCAATAGCGCGCTCAAATCAGCGCGCGATCCAAGCTGCCATTGGCTGTCCAGTTTGTCCAAGAGATCAAGTGTTGAATGCACGGGGGCTTACTCAGTTGGTGAACGTTTGTGGCTGCCTCCTACGATGATTTAAAATTAAGTCTACTTCTCGAACAAGTCTGATTGCCATTCTTCTTCGATTTTCTTGAGTAGGCGCTGGATCGTCCTTGTGCTGGTTGACAGGCACTCAGCAATTTCAGCCACCGATGCGCCTTGCAGCTTGAGCAGCAATACGTCGCGATGTCGATCGTCAGGCAGCTTGTTAAGCAATGAGTTGAAGAGTTCCGAAACCTCTAGATCGATTGAAGGGGCTGTTTGACTGGCGGCGACCGCCTCGACACCGCCTGCACCGTCACTATCGACTGCCATATCGGCTTGACCGTAAACAACATAGTCTCCGCCCCGTTTTTTCGCTTTCAGTGCTTTTCGTGCATCATTTGCTTTGCGGATTGCTATCGTTTTTAGCAGACGCCATAGTTCATCTTGGTCAGTCAACTGTGGAAATCGGCCGTCTTTGGCACGCCGTACAAAGCTATTAAACGCACTTAATGCAATTTCACTGTCGCTAGCCACGGCACGTCGAATAGAACGCACTCGATTGCTAACGGCATTTTTCAGTCGCGGATAAAACTGATCCCACAGTTCCTGCACATACTCAGAATCCCTGAAAAGCGATTCGTTCTTTTTGTATTGCTCGGTCATATTTATCGGGGATCCTTAAAAATACGGTCCGGCATGAATTGTCACTTGCTCGCGCCGACGACATTCTACCACCGATCCAAGTCTGAAACCGCTGGCGCGCCAGTCTAACACGATTGGCGCCTTGCTGGTTCGGGCAACAGTGTAAGGCGAACCTGGATCCAACACGCCAGCTAGTCAGCAAGCCCAAATAGCTGCTCCCTAGCCGAGCGCCCGCATGAATTCACCCACAGCATCGAGCTTGGCTTGCGCGAAGCTGTTGCGACCGGAACCCGCGATACCGCCCGCCGTTCCAAATGGTCCCGCGTCGCGTCGAATTTTGAACCAAGCTTCCACGGATGTCGCGAAATCCTCCATCGGGTTCCATTTTCCATACGTCAAACTGTTACCTCTACCCGTGGCAATGACGTCTCCGAAGAATCCTTGACTGCTTGCCTTGCTGTAATACCAGGCACCGTCGCCCGACTTGTAGTGGGTCGAGGCAGATGCTGTTCGCCAGCCACTAATGGCCATGAATTTGTTCCAGGCATTGGCCTGGAGACCTCGTGCGGATCGCTCTGCGCCGCTGTCCCAGTTGTGCGCAATTTCATGTATCACGGTATCCATCGCCTGAGCCTGTCCCGCAGAGCTGTTGGGATTGAAGTCTCGGATTTGGATTAAGCGCTCCGTCCACAGATGCCGCGTCTTCCATGTGAATCGCCAAGGATCCCAGTATTTCTCGCTGACGACCTGGGTGCTATTCTTTCCGGCAGCATCAAAACCGCTTGATTCCTTTTGGAAGACCAAATCAAAGTTGTTGACCGTATCCTTCAACACCTTAGTGCTGCCTGTTGCGTCCTGCAGTTCGGCAAACGCGCGGTCAACTACCTGGATCTCAGCTTCGCTCCAGCGGCTACTGCCGTTTTTGAAGATGATGCGGACATCTCCGGACTGAACGTCTTCCAATTTGTCGGCTCCCTGAATGAGTAAGCGGTCATTACCCGATCCGCCAACCAGGGTGTCTACAGAAGACGCATCACCGCCGAACAGGCTGTCATGTCCAGCCCCCCCAGCGAGATAGTCGACTCCGCTACCACCCAAAAGTTGATCGTTGTCTACGTCGCCGTAGAGATGATCGTCTCCGTCCATGCCCCACAGGACATCGTTGCCCGAACCACCACGAAAATTGTCACCTTTGGGACCACCGAAAAACGTATCGTTGCCCGCATCGCCTCTAGCTGTTGAAGGGAGGGCGGTGTCATTGCGGAATAGATCATTTCCCTCATAGCCCTGGAAATGAATGGACTGAACCTTATTGGACTCTGCAAGCGACAGGGTATGGGTTCTACTCGATCCACCGTTAGAGCTGTGGACGACCCTGTATTGTCCGTTCGAGAGTTTAGAAACCGTGGCTGTGTTGTCGTCTCGGTCTCCATCGATTGTCAATACTGTTCCGCTGACAGAGATATCCACTGCACAAAGCTCTCTTTGCTCCATGGTTTCCATCAACAGACCACGCGTGCGCCGCGTTCTTTTCCGAGTCTCTTTCACGATTGTTCTTTCTGCTATGGTTGTAGTTCGATGCCTCGGCCCCACGGCCGGCATTACTGTGGTGCCATTGCGATGGCTGGCCAATTAGTTGATGGAAAACCGGACATGCAAGCCGACAACAATTCGCAAATTTTTTGATGGAGTCCGCGAGATTTTTTGATGAGCGGCCCAACTGGGGCAACGGAATGACGCGGCGAACAGTCAATTTGAGACGGCGGATCAAAGGGCAAACGCGAAGAGTCTCGGATTTTGCAATGTAAAGCAAACTCAAAGGTGGCCCATCCTAAACAACACGGGCGAGTTTTTTATCATTGCTGATACCTGCCAAATCCTAGTGCTTTGTCCAAAATAAAATCCTGGAAGCTGAAGCAATACGAAGTTGGCATCGATCGACAGCACCGAGGGCAACAAAGCATCGTTGTTTGACCTATGCGGGGGTACACCTGTCGCAACGGAAAAATAGGCGGATCGTTTTTGCGAATCGTGCCCCTATCGGCTGACCTGAAAATTCAGCTGGAAGTTGTGATAAGATATGGACCCGCCAGATCGCGCGCGTGCTTCGATCGCTGTACCACTGCGTCTTTGTATCCAACCAGTTCTACGTGCGCGATTCAAGTGTGTTTCCAACAGCCAGACGCTCCCATTCTTCGGCAATGTGTTTATTCAGACTGGAGATACCAATGATGCTGCAGCGCTTTTTTGTTACGCTGGCGATGTTTTTGATGTGCTTTGGTACCAACGGCCTGCAGGCCGCGGGGCCTCGCGTGTTGATTGTGGTCGGCCCCAGTAAGCATCCTCCAAGTTAGAAAACTACTTGACGGGCATTCGCATTGGAACATCCCTTTTTGAAGCAACCCGATGCTTTACAGGCGTGGGCAATGCTCCCCCAGTATCGTTTTCCCAGCATCCCAGAAAACTTGTTTTTTTGTGTCTATACTCATTGCCAATCCACCGCCCTCGTCAAGACTGCCTGTGGGAATTCATCCAGCTTGCGCGACTTTTTAGATTTTTCAATGTTTTTCTACAAAGTCGCGTTTGAGTGCGCCATTGCTTACTATCGCAGGCTACTTCCCAAACCCGATGTCCTCATTTGCAGCCGAATTAGCTGGTATCCATGACGCCCGACAGCCAAGATCCACGTGCAGTTTCAGAAGCATTCCTGCGGCTGTACACCCGCGAGCAGTTTCGAATCGCGGGCTTTGTGCGATCTCTGGTGGTCGATGCGGCAGAAGCTGGTGATGTACTGCAGGAAACTAGTCTGGAACTGTGGCGTAGTTTCTCGCAATACGATCCCAACCGCGATTTTGCGAATTGGGCCTTTGGTGTGGCTCGACATCAAGTGCTCAAACATTACCGTAGCAAACGTCGCGATCCACTGACATTCAGTCAATCCATGCTCAACGAACTTGCGGATGAGACAGCTCAGCTACTGACAGATGAGCAACCGCGCTTTCAAGCATTGCGAGATTGTGTCAGCCGACTCACGGAGCGACAACGAGCCCTCATTCGAGACTTCTACTCCAATGGAATGTCCGCCGGTGAGATTGCCAAGCAGTGGGAGCGAAATACGCACGCGGTCTACAACTCACTTCGCGAAATCCGAAAGCAACTGCAAAGCTGTATCGCGATGAGGCTGCGACAATCATGAATGACGACCTGCGTGAAAAGGCGGAAGGGTATCTCAATAGCACCTTAACCAAAACGGAGTTGTTGCAGCTGGAAAGTGTCCTGCGGAGCGATGCAGTGTCGAAGCGAGAATTCGTGGAACATCTTGTGCTGCATGCTCATTTAGGTATGGTTGCTGAAGAACTGGCTGGAGCCGAACGGCCAGAGTTCCTCCACAACACCGCCACTCATCGCTACGCCTTGCAGGTAACGCCGGTCGCTGTTGCTCAACGATCGGCCTTGCGCGCGTTGGTTGCGTCTGCCGTGGCGGCATGTTTGTTAGGTGCCGTTGTTTGGTTTTCGGCCAATGGATTCATTGCGGAATATGCAGCAAAGTCCGCTTATGATCTAGCTCCGATTCCAATTCGCACTGTTGGATACGTGGACTCTGATCTGAACCAAACGTTTCCGGTGATAGCCGGATCGAACGCGTCTGGCGGACAACCGACTGTGATGCATACTGGCAACGGTAGTACCGTGTACGTTGCGTCTGATTCTCGCTATGGCTTCGCCTCTGAAACAAGTGGGCTTTTGTATCGCGGCGAGGTTGTTGTTTCATCATTAGCCTCGAGTGCTGTTTATTCCATCGAGCTACCAAACATACGGGTCACCGGAAACAAGGCGAGATTTCGAGTTCAACGGAATAGCGAAGACCTGATCCGCGTTGAAGCGCTGGCAGGTCAAGTCGAGATTCAATCGCGAGTTTCAATCCCACGTCTTTATTGGTCGTTTGATAGCGTTAACATTCATGACAAGCTGCACTTTGAGAAGTTGCCACTGTTACCCAGCGATTACGTGGAGCGAGTTCCCGGATTGATTGGATCGGGAGCTCTTGGCTTCACCCAGCGCGGCGGGGGCTTCGTTAACATCCTAGGTGGAACAGAACCGCAGGTCGGCGGCGGTTTGTTTTCGATGAGTGGAGGAATGTCCATCGAAGCGGTGATCACGTCCACCTGGGACGCTGCCGATGACAACCACGATGTCATCTTTCGAAAGGAAGATGGTCCCAACCGAATCCTACTGAGCTTGCAAAACAATCAGAAATCGGTCAACGATTTCGCGATGCCCAAAGTCCCACCTGGTCCGGTGCTATCTTTCGGAATCTTTTTACGCGAGCTTGGCTACAGCGAGTTGGATATGCCCTTGGACGGCAAGGAGGGACGTCCCAACGTTGCTCAAATCGCTGACGGCAAACCTCACCTCATCACAGCTTCCTACGATAGTTTTTCTGGGACTAAAGCAATTGCGATCGACGGGCAATGTCGATTCTCGAACCAATTTCCGATTGGGCACTGCATCCAGAGTGGCGGTCCCAAACCAGCGATGATTGGTGGTTGGCGAAAACGCGAGACGTTCAGTGGCAAGATCGATGAACTGGCAATCTATGACTATGCCCTGTCGAAAGAAGAGCTGGAAATTCACTACGATTTATTCTGCCAAGGGAAACCCTGGATCACCGAACGGACGAATGAACAAACCCAATGGAAAACAATCAACACTCTCTCACCCGGGGACCAGCACGAATGGCAGATTTCCCTATTCCCGAAGACCTCCGAATGATTGGCATCAACAACCGTTACAGCGTTGCAAGCATTTTGTTTGCTCTTTTGTCGATCCTAGGCTGTTTCGCAGCTAATGCAGCCACGCCGCGCCCCAACATCATCTTGATCATTACCGATGACATGGGGTATTCAGATCTTGGGTGCTATGGCGGAGAAATCCATACGCCCAATATCGATGCGTTAGCCAAACAAGGTGTCAAGTTCTCACAGTTCTACAATTGCGGCAAGTGCGAACCGAGTCGTGCGGCATTGACAACAGGCCATCAATTCTGGACACACGACGAGAATGTCGCGGTGCGGCGGGACAGCCCAAACGTTGGCGAGATCCTGCAAGCGTCCGGTTACCATACGATGATGATTGGCAAGTGGCATTGTGCCGGAGTTCCGTTTGAACGCGGATTCAATCGCCACTTTGGATTCATGGGCGGGGGAACTAATTTCTTCCTTGGCGACAATTCATTTACCCTCGATGGCCGCCCCTGGCCGATTCCCAAAGAAAACTTCTATGTGACCACAGCCCTCTCGGATTACGCGGATCAATTCATTCGCGAAGAGCAAAAGGATCATCCCGATCAGCCCTTCTTCCTGTACCTAGCTTACAACGCCCCGCATTCACCGATCCAGGCACCCGCGGATCAAGTGGCCAAGTATCGTGGCACGTACCTCAAGGGTTGGGATGCGATGCGCAAGGAGCGATTTGAGCGACAGCAAGCCATTGGACTGGCTGGCCCTGGCTGGCATTTCCCCGACCGGCCCGACAATATTCCCGCTTGGGATTCATTGGACGAGAAGTCGCGAGACTTCGAAGATCTTCGCATGGCAACCTACGCAGCGATGGTGGATTGCGTTGATCAAGGCGTGGGGAGATTGACGCGAACTCTAGAGGAACTGGGAGTCGCCGACAATACGCTGATCCTATTCATGAACGACAATGGCGCAAGCCCCAATGATCGCGTTCGTCGCGGCGAGTTTGGTGCACCCGTTGCGAGTTGGAACGTCGGAGTCGGCTGGGCACACGCATCCAACACTCCGTTGAAATATTACAAGCGGACCCAGCACAGCGGCGGTGTCACAACGCCGTTCATCGCAAAGTGGCCCAAAGCGATCAAGGCTAATCCTGAGTTCATCGACCAACCGCTTCACATCACCGATGTACTGCCGACATTGATGGATCTCACCGGTGCCACGTATCTGGGTAACTTCGGTGGCAAACAACATCCTCCTCTTCCCGGGCGTTC
>JBGSUV010000081.1:0-14079 GCA_041753315.1 Pirellulaceae bacterium
GACGTAACGAACTGGGCAAAGAAAGCGATTGGCCAAACGCTACAATCTGCAAGGAAACTGATTCTCGGTTTAGGCTCAAAACGCGCAACAAAAACGTGACAATCCAATTTAACCTTGAATGGCAAAGATTCATAATCCCAGAGCGACGCTCCTGCGGAGCTTTCTCCGGCCGACACCTGCCGTTCACAAGCATGGGGCCGTTATCTTTTGGCTTGTAGACGTTAGGGCGCTGCCGGAAAAAGCAACGTGTGGGCTGCCGCCCTACGTCCACAAGCCATTAAAAATCATCGCTACCAGCGTCTCTTCATCCGTGCTCCGGCTTTGCCATCCGTGCTATAGAAACAGAGTTGAGTGGGCAGTGACGCGGGTATCTATGAGGACAGCAAGGCGTCAAGGCTCCAGAAAAGGAAACGGTTCGGCCAAGTCGGCTGCCGACAATTCGGCCAGGAATGGGGCGATGCGGTCGACAATTGCCGTGACCAACCGTTCTCCCTTGTCCGCGGTCGCAGCATGAGGGTTGCCCGATCCTGAATTGGTGGTCAGCAAATGCCAGGGTCGCGTGATGCTTACCCAACCTTCGCGGAGCGCTTCAAAGCGGAGCGTTGCCCGCGTTCCCAAGTCGGCCGCCAGCGTCCCATCCTCCTGCTTGCGGACCAAGTCGGGGCGAAAGTGGAGGATCAACGAGGTTTCCATTTCGCCGGCATGGTCATCGGCATGGTCGCAGATTTTGTCAGCCACATCGCGGATCATTTGGTACCAGTTGCATAAAAAAATCTGAACCTCTGTTTGACCATAAATTTCTCGCAAAAACGGTTTAAAGTCGTTTCCTCCATGGCTGTTGAAGATCACCAATTTGCGGATTCCACTGCTTTCAACCGTTTTTATTAGGTCGGTCAATATCTGAAACAGCGTGGTGGGACGCAGATTCATCGCCAGAGGAAATTTCTGAAGATTGCTCTCCGTTCCGTACGGAATGACCGGCAACATCAGTACCCGCCCACCCAACGCGTTCGCCTTTTGACAACACTGGTCGGCCAAATGCAACGCCTCATAAGAATCGGTACCGTAGGGCAGGTGTAAATTGTGCGGCTCGGTGGCTCCCATCGGCAACAGAGCAACTTGAGGCTCAAACTGCCGCACATCCGACAAAGTCAGCTCCTCGAGCCGCCAAGAATGAGTTGGAGGCGTACCGTCGCTAGTTGAATTAAATTCTGTCAAAACAAACTCCTCTGAAGCGGCTGCATGGGCCAGCTTGATTGGTTGGCGTTAAGGTCATGACGATTGGAATTCTGCTTATTCTCGGCACGGCGATTGCCGATACACCCGTTGTGTGTCGCTGTCGCCACTCTGTCAGTTCAGGAGGTTCGATAAAATGGCACGCGGTATTTTTGACGATCTTAGCGACACAACTCGAATTATTTCCACTGTAAGCTATTCTTGAACTAATCACGGCGCGATTGACAAGTTCGACTGCCGCTGCTGAGTAACCCTGAGTCCTATCGGCGATGATTGCACTGAACTGGCAAATGTCTAAACGACGAAGCGAATCCGACAGTCTGCGCGTTCGCTCGCGCGTGGGCAAATATCGGATTGAACGACGATTGGCACAAGGCGGTTTTGCACACGTTTATCAAGCGATGGACACGATTGAGGGGGTACGCGTGGCGTTGAAGATGCCACACCAGAACGTGGTCACCCCAAGTATGCTCGATCTTTTCCAACGAGAAGCTCGGATGGTGGCCAAATTGGACCACCCCAACATCCTACCGCTGAAGGATGCTAGCTTCATCGATGGTCGCTTTGTCATCACTTCGCGACTGGGCGAACAAACATTGTGCGACCGACTTAGGCGGCGGATCTCCTTTGAATCGGCCCTCGATTTATCGATGCAGATGGTTTCCGCAGTTGCCTATGCCCACGGAATGAAGATTATCCATTGCGATATCAAGCCCGAAAACATGCTCCTTCTGCCCGATGGACGACTGCAGTTGGCCGACTTTGGGATTGCCCGAGTCGCTCAAAAGACCATTGATGGATCGGGTTCGGGAACAGTCGGCTACATGGCTCCAGAACAAGCCATGGGGCGTCCCAGCGCAAAAAGTGATGTTTTTTCACTCGGATTGATCATTTACCGGATGTTCACAGGGCATCTCCCAGAATGGCCCTTCGATTGGCCGCTGACGGGTGCAGCCAATCTTCGACGCAAAGCCCACCCTGAACTAATCGCTGTGATTCGCAAGTCGCTCGAAATGAAACCGAGCAAGCGATACAAGGACGCGGCAGAAATGTTGACCGCCCTCGAGCGCGTTCGCCGCAAAGCGCTCCTCTTCCACCGCCGCCAGAAACGGGTTTAGTGCAGTGTAGAACAGTTGTCCCCAACTGTTTCCCCAGCAATGTAGAACAGTTGTCCCCAACGTTGTCCCCAACTGTTTCCCCAGCAATAAAGAACAGTTCTCCCCAACTGTTTCCCCAAATTCTTTCCGCACGACTGTTCGCAGCCTCGCTCGCCTCGCTCGTCTAAAAAACAGTTGAGAACCACTGTTCTACTTGGCAAAAAACAGTTGGGACAACTGTTCTACACTGTCTAAAAACAGTTGGGACAACTGTTCTACACTGGCGGAACAACGTTAGGCACAACTGTGCTACAGTGTTCTTGATCAACAGTTGAGGACAACTGTTCTACAGAGTTATTGGAAAACAGTTGAGGACAACTGTTCTACGAGTTATTGGAAAACAGTTGAGGACAACTGTTCTACAGAATTTAGCAAATGAGCCTCATGAGCGATAACGCCCCAGCATCACCAGCATACGACTTCTTTGGCAGATTGGCGCGAATAATTAACGCTGGTCAAGCCCGCTCGATCATCTTGGCGGGAAACGTCAACGACCTGTACTATGACGGCGAAACCTACGTCCCTCTCGTTCCCTTCCTTCTAAAAAAGACGAAGGTCGGCGGATTAATACAAGTCGTTTACGAGCTGAACGGTCCCGTCCGTTTGAGCGACGACGATCGGAACAAGTTGCGTGAGGCTTGGGCAGCCTGGAAAACCGGCGTCGACCTCAGTTCTTTGGCCATCAAAGACATGGGAGCCGAAAGCAGCAAGATCGACCTTCGCCGCCGCGAATTCGACCAATACATGCGGGATGCGATTGGCAATGCAACTCAAGCTCTCGAGTTCTTGCGGCAATTGACGATCTGTTCCCGTGCCAGTCTGCGTGAAAACTTGCTAATCCTGATCGAAGCCGCAGACATGTTGCTCCCATCGGGTGATGGCGATGTCGCCCGCATGAACGATACTCAACTACGACGCTTGGCGATCATGACTGACTGGTTTAGCGACCCAGAATTTTTTGCCGGTCGCGACACGGTCTGTTTGATCGCCGAATCGCGCAGCTTGATTCATCCTCGCGTTTCACGGCTTCCGCAAGTGCTGAGTGTGGACGTACCTGCACCCGACACCGCCACGCGTCGCCATTTTCTCGCCTGGCATGGCAATCAGCCGCTGGCAGCCGCCATACCGGTTCCTGCTTCTCCCGACGCTCAACTGGCCGACAACACGGGAGCCAACAGCAACGAGACGTTGGCGGAAGCCACCGCCGGCTTGAGCATTCATGCGGTTCGCCAGCTTCTGTTGGCTGCCGCCTACAATAAGCGGCCAGTTTCACGCGATGATGTTGTGTTGCAGGTCGAGCACTTTATTCAAGCCCAACTGGGCGAAGATGTAGTCGAGTTCAAAAAACCGAAGCATTCGCTCAATGACGTTGTTGGTTTCAGCAATCTCAAAAAGTTTCTGGCCGATTACATGTTGCCGCGTTTGAAGCTACCCGACGATCGAGCTCTCCCCGGCGCGGCGGTCGCTGGCCCCATCGGTGGCGGCAAGACCTTTATTTTCGAAGCCGTTGCGGCTGAACTCGACATGCCTGTGTTGGTCTTGAAGAGCATACGCAGTCAGTGGTTTGGCCAAACCGATGTGATCTTTGAACGACTCAAGCGGGTTCTCGAAGCGCTCGAAAAAGTGGTCATTTTCGTCGACGAAGCGGACACGCAGTTTGGTGGAGTAGGGGAGGGGACCCATGAAACCGAACGTCGCCTAACGGGCAAGATCCAGGGTATGATGAGCGACCCGATGCTGCGTGGCAAAGTCATCTGGCTGCTCATGACCGCTCGGATCCACTTGCTCTCCCCAGACATTCGTCGCCCGGGCCGCGTGGGCGACTTAATCATCCCCGTACTCGACCCAACCGACCAAGATCGACTCGATTTCATCCAATGGATGCTCAAGCCGGCTGGTGCTGCTGGTGAGAACCTGACCGAGTGGCTTGATCAGGAAGGACTGCCGCCCGAGTTCTCCGCCGCCGGCTTTGCCGCCCTGCGCAGCCAGATCAAAGCCATTCCACCCGCCTCCGAAGAGGAGTTGAAGGAGTCGATTGGCGATTTTATCCAACCTGCAATCGGCCAGACTCGGCGCTACCAGACCCTGCAAGCTTTGGTAAACTGCACGCGCCGGAGTCTGTTACCAGATCCCAAAGTGACCGAAGAACAGCGCGCCCTGTGGGAACGAGAAATCAGCCTTCTCGAAGCACAAGGCATCCGCTGAGTTACCGCAATGTAGAACAATTGTCCCCAATTGTTTTGTAACCAGCTTAAGGCAAGCATCACAATGTAGAACAATTGTCCCCAATTGTTTTTTACCCAATTGTTTTACCCAATTGATTCGTAACCAGAACAATTGGGGACAATTGTTCTACATTCGGTTAATTTAAAGGAAACCAATATGAACAAGCTGCTGACCAATCTCATTCTGTTGGGACTGTGCGTGGTCTGCACAACGACGCCAGCACAGGAAAGCTTTCGACAATTGGTCGGCAATGTGCCGGTCAAGCCCGTTGCTGCTGGCGATGTAGTTCAAGTCCCCTACATCACCTGGGGCGGTGACGTCGCCACCTTCCTGGCCAATGGTGACCTCAAGACACAAAACGGTTCCACGTTTAAAACATCGGGGCTCAATATCAACTTGACCGCCGGTGACGACTTCGTGAACCAAGTCAAAGACTATGTTGGTGGCAAGTCGCCCTTGCTCCGCGGCACCTTTCAAATGCTCGGACAGGCCAGCGAAGTGCTCGGCGCGGATCCCCGCACCAAACCAGTCGTGATTCTGCAGCTTTCGTGGAGCGCCGGTGACCATGTGGTGGCTCGCGAAGGTATCAAAACGCTTAATGATCTCAAAGGCAAGAAAATCGCTTGCCAACAAGGTGGCCCGCACGTCGGTCTCCTCTATGACTCGCTGGCTGCCGCCCAACTCACCAATTCCGATGTAACAATCGTCTGGACCAAAGACCTGACCGGTCCCAACGGTGCTGCAGAACTCTTTCGCCAAGATGCCACCATCGACGCCTGCTGCGTCATCACCCCAGACCTGTTTGGACTCACCAGCGGTTTTGATCAAGTCGGAAGCGGAGCCGAGGGAACGGTCAAAGGTGCCCACCTGATCAACAGCACTCAACAAATGAGTCGCTCGATTGCAGACGTTTACGCCGTTCGCCGCGACTGGTACGACGCCAACCAGGAGTGGGTCAAGAAATTTGTCGCAGGCTACCTCAAGTCGGCTCAACAAGTTGTAAAGCAGCGCAACGACTTTGAACAGTCGAAACGCATGAGTCCTGAATACCGACAATTGCTCACTCAGGCTCAAAAAATCTTTGGTGCCGAAGTGCTACCGACGCTCGAAGTCGATGCGCATGGCCTGCTGCTCGACTGCACATTCACCGGACTCACCGGACAGATTTCGTTCTTCCGCGACAAAGGAAATCTCAGCGGCTTCGACAACAAGCTCACTGAAGCACTCGACCTGGCGACCGGCTGGGGCTATGCCAAGGCCCGCAACGGCTTCGATCCCAACGATTTTGATTACAAAGCGATCGCCAAGCTGGCTGGGGTGGAATACAAAGAGCCAGAAAAAAATGCCGAACGCTTCGCTGAAGCTGCTGAGGGGGGCGATTTCTTTATGGAGGAAAACCTCGACCCCAATACGATCGTTAGTTTTTCGATCAACTTTGAGCCCAATCAGAATGAGTTTTCGGCTGACCGCTACGGCGCCGAATTCCAACGCGCACTGAAGGCTGCGTCAACGTTCGGTAACGCCCGCGTCGTGATTCGTGGCCACTCCGATCCCACCAAAGCACTTGGTGAACTAATTCGAGCAGGAATTAGCAAAGGTCTCATTCGGCAAACAGGGACCACCGGTAACTATCGCTATTTTGTCGATGGCAAGCCGCTGGATGTAGAGAATACACCACAAGTGGTGACGCTGATCGAATCGGGCGCATTCAGCGGTGGTAAAGAAGATCCAGCCGTGACGATGCAAGCCGCCTTGAATCTTTCGAAGTCGCGCGCCGAAAAGGTTAAAGAGGCGGTGGTTGCCTACGCCAAACAACTTGGAGCCAACGTCGATTTGACGCAGATTATTCCAGTTGGCGCCGGCATTGCCGAACCCATTATCCCCAAACCGGTTTCGATGGAACAGGCCAAAGAAAACATGCGGGTCGAATTCCGGATCGTAAAAGTTGACGCAGAGTCGATAGCTCCAAGCGATTTTGATTTCTAACGAATCGCGTCTTGTGTGCTCCAAACTTAATCAACGGCCAATTGCGATGTCACATTTCAAGTACCTTGTACTAGCCTTTACGCTGCTGTTGCAATTGGGACCGGTTGCTCGCGCCGATCAAAATGTCGTGGTCGTACTCGATGATTCGGGCTCGATGCGCGATCGCATGCGCACCGAAAACGGCCGCGTCGCACGCATGGAAGCCGCCAAAAAAGCATTGATCGGAGTACTCAACAACCTTCCCGAAAACACCAACGTCGGCGTGCTCGCACTGAACACCCGGGTGAACGACAGCCCCTGGATCGTCCCACTTGGCAATGCCGATCGCCGACAATGGGCAGCCAACATTGCCGACATCGAAGCGGACGGTGGTACACCGCTGGGTGAATTCATGCGAACCGCGGCCGACGAATTGCTCGTGACACGCGGTGAGCAGATCTACGGTACTTATCGCCTATTGATCGTCACCGATGGCGAAGCCAACGACCCAGAGCTTATCAATAGCTACCTACCGCAAATACTTTCACGTGGCCTGATTGTTGATGTCATCGGCGTTGACATGACCGCCGAGCACTCGCTTGCCGCACGAGCCCATTCCTATCGCAGCGCCGATGATGATGCGTCGCTCGAGCAGGCGATATCCGAGGTTTTTGCTGAAACTTCCAACGATGATCAAAATGCTCAAGATGATTTTGAACTGATCGCCGGACTTCCCGACGGGTTTGCGGAGGTGGCTCTTGCCTCGCTCTCGCGGACGAGCCACGAACCGTTGGCGGAGGCTGGAACGCCTGAAGCAGAAGAGCTGCGAATCAACTACAATGCGGGAAATCCCCTACCAGCAAATTCCGGCGAAAGTTTCGCAAATTTTGCACTCGGAAGTTTGGTCTGTTGCTTTGGTACGTTCATCGCAATCGCCGTCTTGATCGGCAGCTTAATCGCAAAAAACAATGCTAACCGTCGAGGCAGAGGCAGATAAGTGAGTAAAGCCAAGATCGTTCTGGTTTCATTCGTATGGTTAATTATCCTTACGATTGGTGTGCTCCTCTATCGCTTGTGGTACGTTCCCACGTCTGCACAAAAAGCCGAACAAGCGGAGCAGCAGATCGTTGAAGCAACCAGCGGTAATTCAAAATACAAGACGCGACTCAAACTAGGACTCGACGCCTTCTCAGGTTATGCGATTCTTCGCTCCAATGAGATGAATCAACAGTTGGAAAGCCAAGGAATCAAAGTCGAGTTGGTTGACGATGGAGCGAACTACCAACAGCGATTGTCAGGTTTGGCATCCGGTGAATTGCAGATGGCCGCCTTCCCCATCGACGCCTTGCTCAAAGCAAGCGAAACGCTCGGAAGTCTGCCGGCCACGATTGTTGCAATTATCGATGAATCGCGAGGCGCCGATGCCCTGGTCGCCTACCAGCAAAAATACCCGACCGTGGATGCCCTCAACTCACCCAACACAAGATTTGTGCTCGTCGGTGATTCGCCCAGCGAAACGCTCGTCCGCGTGCTCATGGATGATATTCAACTGGACAGCGTCAATTCAAATTCGTTTGTCAAAGTGGCGAACGAAAAGGAGTTGCTCGCTCGCTATCGCGCCGCCACCGCTCAGGGCAACGAAGTATTCGTAACCTGGGAGCCGATTGTCAGCGAATTGCTGGCAAACGACCAACTGCATGTGCTGGTAGATAGCCAGAGCCCCAGCGGCTATATCGTCGATGCCTTGGTCGTCAGTCGCGATTTCTTGATCAAGAATGAGTCGGCGGTTCGCGGAGTCTTGGAGTGCTACTTTCGCGCGCGATACGCGTTTAACGATCCGCAAAAGCTAACCGAACTTATCCTCAACGATGCGGCTGAAGGAGCAACCAAGCTTACGCAAGCACAGGCCGAAAAGCTGACGGGAACGATTCAATGGAAAAACACTCAAGAGAACCTAGCCCATTTTGGGCTTACCAGCGAAAACGTCGTCTTTATTGAACGCATGATCGATCGTATCAAACGAGTCCTGTTAGCGACCAAGGGACTTACTACCGATCCCACGCAAGGAGACTCGACCAAACTCTTTTATGAGCACGTATTGAGCGAACTGCAGGCTTCTGGCTTTCACCCCGGCATTTCGCCAGAAACGGTTCGCGGCGATGCGGAACTGGCCACACTTAACTCGCAGCAGTGGGAAAAATTGAAGCCCGTAGGAACGCTTTCGGTTCCCCCACTGGTTTTTGCGCGCGGTACCGCCGTACTAACCGAACAGAGCCAGCAACAGCTCGACGACCTGGTCGAAAAATTGCAAAGTTGGCCGCAATATTACCTGATGGTGCGTGGCAATGCCGGTTCCCGAGGCGATGCGGAAGCGAATCGTGCGCTGGCTAAACAACGAGCCGACGCTGCTCTACAATATCTGATGTCCAAGGGAGTCGTCGAACGGCGGATGCGCGCGATCGATGGTGAAATCACCGGCAACATGTCGGTCACCTTCATCTTGGGACAGCCCGCATATTGACGACCCGTAGTGGAGCTTAACAACCAAAGCTCCTCTGCCCCAACTCTCCCCCAAACTGAAATTATGCACCCAGGAAGGGGAGCTTTAGCAAGCTCCACTTCCACCCCTTTTTCTCCGACAAGCTTCAGCAAGCTCCATACCTCCGGCAATTTCCGATTCCCAATGTTCGAAAACGTCTTTAAAAAGTGTGTGCCGTAAGCGTGGATTCGGTCAAACGCAAAGTCATTTCAGAACTATTTTTCGCACCGAGTGTGGTTCTGCCCATCGTCGGAGGGATCAGCGCAGGGCTGTTATCCTGGGCCACCGGCGGAGCTGCTTACCTAACAGGAGCCGCGATCGTCGGCATACTCGGCGGTGTGGGATGGATGCTCACCCGCATGATTTTCAAAGTGGAGGACATTACCGAAGAGGTGATGCAGGCCGCGTTAGACAAACAACTCCGCGATGAAAAGCAAGCGCTTGACCAACTCGCCCGACAACTACGCTCCGATCGGGACCATCGTACCCAAGACTATTTGACTTTGCTAAGATCCATGCGTGACGATTTCGAGAAGGCCGCTCAACGGCCAGGCGTGCAGATCCGAAGCGCCCGAGTTCGAGAACAAGTTGGCCAAGTTTTTAATGCGGCCGTCGAACAACTGCGACAGTCCTATCGCATGTGGGAACTGTCCGAAAATTTGGTGGGACAAGCCCGCGACAAAGTCCTCGCAAATCGTGAACAGGTATTATCGGAAATACACGTAACCGTAGAGCGACTGCAAGCAACCGTTGAGCAATTTAACGAACTGATGAAATCGGACCAAAAAGTTGATTTGGCTTCGATGCGTGAAGAGTTGGAAGCCACCATGCGCGCGGCCCAACGTACCGAATTGCGCATGCGCGAGCTGGAACAACCAACCACGAATTATGAATCTTTTAATCAAGAGTAGATCTTTTCCACCAGTTATTGAGGGTGCCCGCTATGTTTAAAGCCGTCGGTAAGTACTTTCGCGCCGTTTGGTATCTGATGACATTTCGCGTCGACAAAGCCAGTGAAACGTTGCGGATGAACCCCGGCGTCATCTCAGCCAATTACGATCGCGTGATCGAAGAGAAACGTAGCCGACTCAATCAATATAAAGATGCCGTCAGCGCGATGATCGCTCAAGAAGAGTCGAAGAAAGAAAAACTGCGAGCAGTAACCGAAGAAATCGGCAAACTTGAAAAACTGCGATCCGGGGCGGCAGCTAAAGCCAAAAGCCTCGTCGAAAAATACAACGGCGATGTCAATGCCGTCAAAAATGATCCCGATTACATCAAATGCCAGTCTGCCTTCAAAGACTTCTCCAGCACGCTAGCCGAAAAACAACAACGTGCAACCGAAATCGATGACGACTTGAAACAACTGGTGGCCAACGTCAGCGGCCACAAAACACAGATCCAATCGCTGATGCGAGATCTCGACAAACTCAAAGAAGAAAAGCATGATGCCGTCGCTGACGTTCTTTCCGCTACCGAAGAAAAGCAAATCGCCGACATGATGACCGGCTTGTCGAACGATCGCACCAGCGAAGAGCTGCGAGAATTGCGTGAAATGCGACAGAAAGCCTCCGCTAACGCTCGCATCAGCCGCGAATTGGCCGGCATGGACACCAAACGCGCCGAAGCTGAATTTATGGAATACGCACAAACGAGCGACGCGGACGACGAATTTGATGCACTGATCGGATTGTCCAAAAAAGAAACTGCCGCACCCGCGCAGCAACAGGACACGCAAATTCCCGAGGCGTAGCCCGCGTTACTCGGTACGGTTCAACTTCTTCTACCTTAAGAGAATTACGATGAAACTGAGATCCGTTACAAGTCTTGCCCTCCTTTGCTGCACTCTGATGCTGACCGCCTGCAACTCGTCGAAGACGGATAGCACTTCGACAGCAGCCAGTGGCAAAAGTGGTGACTTTCCCGTCTTTTCTTTTGCGTGGAGTGAATACCCAAGCTGGTCCGTGTTTGGCGTGGCCGCAGAGCAGGGCTTGATCGAAAAAGAGGAAGGCAAGTTAGGGTCGATCGAAAAGAAATGGAATGTCGATATCGTTTTAAATCCTCGCGATTACGATACCTGCATCACCGAATATGGCTCGAGTGTCGCAGATGCGGTCTGCATTACGAACATGGATATCATGGCACCCAGCGTGACTCGCCCGGCGGTCTGCGTTTTGCCAACTTCGACCAGCGCGGGTGCCGATGCCTGTATCACCGTCGGGATCGATAACATTGACGCCCTCGCCGGCGTCAAAACCTATGGCTTGCAGAAATCTGTTTCACAGTACTGCTTCGAACGCGTCTTGGAACTCAACGGCAAGAACCCAGCAGATTTTCCTTTTGAGAACATGGATCCCGGCGCTGCCGCACAAGCGATGCAACTGAGCCAAGAAGAAATCCGCTCAATCATGGTTTGGAACCCCTTCGTCATGCAAACCCTCCGCAGTCGACCTGAATCGAAAGTGCTCTTCGACTCCACAAGCATTGAAGAAGAAATCATCGACATGGTGGTTATCGCCAAAGACTCGTTGGCACGCGAAGGCGGCGAACGTTTTGCAAACGCGATTCTCGATGCCTTCTATGCCGTCAACAAGCTTATGGAGAATCCAGAAACCCAGGATGAAACGCTGGTTGCCCTCGGTGCCAACTTCAGTAAACTCGGCGCCGAAGATATGAAGATCGTCGTCAAACAGACGCAGTTCTATAACACGCCTGCCAACGGTCTGGAATTATTGACGCAGCCCAAGTTCTTGAATGAAACCATGCCTGCGGTAGCCGAGTTCTTGGTGACCCACGATATGGCGGACACAAAACCCACATTCGGCTTGAACAAGCCTGATGCCCAATTGAACTTTGACACCCAGTTCTTGACGGGTATGGCTGGCTCAAGCGAGTATGGCACGCAAAAGTAAGCCACAGTCTGACCGACCCGCCTTACTCACCGACCGCATCTCTTACCTCTTACCCAACCCTGCTGCTGTCTAACGCTTAACTTCCCCCAACTTCCCCTCCCCGGACAAATTCAAGCATTACACTTAAACCCCTCCGGGGGGGGTGTGGGTTCATTTGTCCACTCTAAACTTAAACTCGAACTTAAACTCGAACTTAAACCTAACTAAACCTAAACCTACAACTCGAACCTAAACCTACAACTCGAACCTAAACTTTCTCCCACTTCTTCCTTCTTAATCCTAGTCCTAATCGTAATCTTGATCTTGATCTTAATCTTGATCTTAATCCTGATCTTACTCCTACTCCTCCCCCTCCTATTCCTACTCTTATATCCTTCCCCCCGGGCCCCCGGCCTTCACCATCCGTTCTACTCACATCTTCTACGCCAGCCCCTCAGAGTATCACTGCCTGTTTAAAACAATCCCTCGCCTGAACATCCGATATGTTTCTTACAGGCTGTCGATTTGGCGATATCAGACTCGACGATAGGAGCACAGTCAGCCTTCTAGTCAATCTACAACTACCAACGACAAGCAGGAGAGATATCCCATGAAAGTTATGGTGCTAGTCAAAGCGACTCCAAGTTCAGAAGCAGGTGAATTGCCGAGCCAAAAACTGCTGAGCGACATGGGAAGTTTCAACGAAGAGTTGATCCAAGCCGGAATCATGCGCGATGGCGAGGGATTAAAGCCCAGTTCACAAGGCGTACGAGTGCGTTTTGCTGGTTCCAGCCGAAGTGTGACAGATGGGCCATTCACAGAAACCAAGGAACTGGTCGCAGGCTACTGGTTATGGGAAGTCAACTCGATGCAAGAAGCGATCGAGTGGGTGAAACGTTGTCCCAACCCCATGCTCGAAGACTCGGACATTGAAATCCGACCACTCTACGAAATGTCCGACTTTGCGGAGCTCGACCCAAGTGGTGAATTTGCTGAACAAGAAGCAGGCTTTAAGCAGGCCTTGGCAGCGCAGAGTTACAAGCTGCAGCCCTACCTGTTTTATTCCGGGCGGTGCGAGGAAGCGCTTGAGTTCTACAAGACTGCCATAGGTGCCAAAGTTGGCATGATCATGCGATTTAATGAAAGTCCCACGGCGCTGCCTGCGGGGATCCTGCAGCCGGGCTTCGAAAACAAGATCATGCACTCCGCCTTTACGGTGGGCAGCTTGACGATCTTAGCCTCTGATGGTTGCGACGATAAGACGACGTTCAGCGGATTCCGTTTAGCGCTATCGGTCTCGACGGTGGAGGAAGCCGAACGGCTGTTCGACGCGCTTGCTGTTGGAGGAAAAGTAGACATGCCGTTGGAGCAGACATTTTGGGCTGTAACTTATGGGCAAGTCACTGACAAATTCAACGTTGGCTGGATGGTCATGGTCCCCGCCCCCGGCGTCACTTGAAAAGGTAAAAGGTCATTACAACTCGTCGCAACCCGAGCATGTAGCCACACGCACTCGCCTGCAGTAATGAACTCACATTCTTTGCTAGCAGACCAACGGAACGATCGTAAACTCGTCTAGATCTTCCGTCTGGAAAATCAGTAAACCCCACACGCCCCCAGCTCTAATAGGCATTCACTACAGTTTCACTGCGCCTTCACCACGGCTTCACCACAGCCATCATCGAGTCGTTCGCCTAGCGAATCGAAAGCACCCCACACAACCCAAGCCTCCTATTCTAAACCTGCATTTTTTCTGGTCTGTCGGGAATAAGTACTTATCCCGGTATAGGCGAATCCGGGATAAATGCCGCTGTCCGCGATAAGTATCCGGGATAAGTGGCTTTACCAGGCGATAATTTTGTTGACAATCCGCGGATAAGTCCGAAAATGCCATTATCCAAATCCCCATACCGGGATAATTACAAGTTATGCGAGAGAAATCCAGAAACAACGCAAATAATCTGCCTGCTGAAACGTTGACTCGATTGCACGCGTTAAATCGTACGCTTCCACAACCTCCGACCATCGAAAGACTCAAGGCTTATTTCCATGAAGACCACTTCCC
>JBGSUV010000082.1:0-10788 GCA_041753315.1 Pirellulaceae bacterium
GGACTCCAACTCAAGATCGCGTACCGAGGAATAAGTGAAGGTTTGCACCACTACTAGTGGACATTTTGAACTGTGTGTCTGTGATTTCGATGACGTCGAATCGACCCGTTGGATTATCGTCCATCAAGCCGCGGCGTACAAACCAACTCAAGTTGTATTTGTTCTTGTATTGGTAGAAGGCGAACTCTCCCGATTCAAGGGTCCATTCAAAGTAACCTACCACTCCGGCGTTCACGCTATTTCGGGCTCGAGCGGTTCCGTCCGATCGAATGTTTATTACGTTTCCTTGCTCATCAATCCAGGTTCCGACAAGAGGTGTTGGTGGATTTCTTGACGCTCTAGCCTGAGGGGTTTTCTTGTAGGCCAGGAACAGAAAAACGCATACAATTCCCGCGAATGCGAGCAGCAGTGCCACGAGCAACGCGATAGGTATACGTCTTGCAATCTTGTCATGCATCATCCGAGCACTTTCGGCCACGGAACGGCCCGAAATCACCGAGTTCCGGGAGTTAACAATTTGTGCAAAGTAGACGAGCCACCGGAACTTCGGTGCATTTCTTTGTTCGTCGGCTATTCGGTGACTTGATCGATGGCATTGGCTGTGTGGGTGTGCCACTCGTGTATATCGTAATCGCAGTCGTTTCTGAATGCCCAAATGGACCCAACGAATGACGCAATCCACCATGGCATCAGGATGATGATACCGGGTTCCGCACTTCCAGCGAGCGTGAATAGCGTAAACATCGCGAGCCAGATTCCTTGCACACCCGCCGACAGTCCCCAGATCCATGACCGAATCCCGTTAGCGTCATGGCATGCTCTGAAAATGTATCCAGCAGTAACAAGATAGCCGATTCCGAACGGTACCGGAAACAACACGACGGGTCCGAATATGAGTAAAAGCACCGTGCCCCAAAAGACCCCTCCAACAGCAAGTGCTATTGCAAGCTTCTTAGGAGTGAATTGGTTGCGTCTCATCTTAGTAAAGTCTTTGCCGACGAACGGTTAGCGATCACCTCGTCGCCGTGTTTGATAAGTTAGCAAAACGGACGGGCTCGGCGACTGAGGTGCATCGCCGTGGTTCGTCACGGTTGGGCTCTACGCTGACGAAGTAGCAGTGTAGCAAATCGTCACGGTGTTTGCCAACAAAGCTTCCGTTGCCGAACAACCGAAGGAGTTGACTTGCAAGCCATCTCTTCTTCCTCGTCCAATGCCGTGCGAACTGGAATGGCTTCCTGATTTGGGCAGCGTGTGGTGTACGTGACGAACCATTAATTATCCTCGGACGGACCGTGGATAATTGGATTTTTGGGGCTTATTCCACGGACGATCCATGAAATATCTCCCAGCCCCCAAAGGTAGTAATCCCCTGATTCCAAAGCAATACTAAAGACGCTATTATGGTGAAAAATTTTTGCGGCTTATGCTCCGGTCGTCGACAGTGACCGCTTCGCAATGGCCGGTAACACAACCTTGTGGCAGAGGAGGTCGCGATGACGGTGGCAAGTTTTCGAAGGTGTGTGGCGTTGAAAACAATCAAGGACGGCGAGCGGGAATGGCTACCCAAGTGGCTTTCTAGCTACGCCAAATTCCATGGAGTGGAAGGTGAAGATACTCAACTGGAGATGGATGAAGCTCGTGTCATCGCTTTTTTGCGGAGCCTCCGGGATCGAAAAGTCGAGGCTTGGCGGCGCTTGCAGGCCACGCGGGCAATGGAGTTGTACCAGCATGTGATTCTGCGAACTCCCAATGTCGACTTCCTGCCAATTCGTAAAAAGTTGATGGAAATTGCGGCAGCCGAGAAGGCAAATCCGGGAATTAGCCCTGGCGCCAGCGACATGGTGGCTGGTGAAGGCAATGCGGGAAAGATCAAGCGAACCGATTCGGAAGCAATTCAGGAAATGCAACGACGATTGCGGTTCCTGCACCATCCGCTGTCCACCGAAAAGGCTTACTTGGGGTGGATGCGTCGCTTTCAAAAACATGTCGGAAGTAAAAAACTAGAGGATTGTGGCGAGCGCGAGATCACTGACTTCCTGACCGACTTGGCCGTGGAAAAGGAGGTTTCCGCCGGGACTCAGAACCAAGCATTAAGTGCTATTCTTTTCTATTACGAAAAGGTACTCGCGCGGGAAGTGGCCTTCATCAATGCGGTGCGCGCCAAAGCCAGTGATTATCGCCCACTTGTTTTGACAAAAAGCGAGATCACGGAGTTGTTCCAAAACTTTTCTGGTGTGCCGCGGTTGATCTTCTTGATCATGTATGGGGGAGGGTTGAGGCATAAGGAGTGCCGAACTCTGCGTATCAAAGATATCTGTCTCGATCGCCGCGAGATCTTGATTCGCGACGGTAAGGGAATGAAGGATCGCGTGACCTGCCTGGCCGCCAATGCGGTCGAAGCAGTTAAGTCGCAAATTGCTTCGGCCCGCGTCCAGCACTCAATCGACCTCAGCGAGGGCTTTGGCGATGTGTATTTGCCGTTCGCATTGAAGAGAAAATACCCAAACGCATCCAAGGAATTTTGTTGGCAGTATCTGTTCCCCGCTCATCGACGCTCAATCGATCCTCGCAGTCATGAGGTTCGACGACATCACATTCACGAATCGACGTTTGCCAATCATTTTGATCGAGCATTGGCATTGTCAAAAATTGATAAGCCAGCAGTACCGCACACGTTACGCCATAGTTTTGCTACACACATGCTGGAAGATGGTGCGGATATTCGAACCGTGCAAGAGCTGTTAGGACACAAGGATGTCAAAACCACCATGATCTATACGCATGTTATGAACCGACCAGGGTTGGCCATCACCAGTCCGTCCGACCGACTCGCTTTGGAATGATCCATTCCGATCTTTTGTTGTGGGCGATGTCGATTGGTAGGTTCGGGATTTTTAGCAAAATCCACTACGGGGGACGGAGGAACTGGAGGAGAAGAACTAGCACGGATGGCAAGGCCGGGGCACGGATGAAACGCGGCGTGGGGGATGTCGTTTGGTGAGTTCAGGATTTTTAGCAAAATTCACTACGGGGGACGGAGGAACTGGACGAGAAGAACTAGCACGGAGGGCAAGGCCGGGGCACGGATGAAACGCAGTGTGGGAGATGTCGTTTGGTGGGTTCAGGATTTTTAGCAAAATCCAATACGGGGACGGAGGAACTGGAGGAGAAGATTTAGCACGGATTGCAAGGCCGGGGCACGGATGAAACGCGGCGTGGGGGATGTTGTTTGGTGGGCTCGGGATTTTTTGCAAGCAAAATCCACTACGGGGGACGAATAACGCCGTGGACAGCTGATTAATTAGGCTTCTGCTTGAATTTTTGAAGTAGCCAGTTTAACAATACTTGTTGATCGTCAATAGTTGCGCGGCGAACTTGTGCCAGCAAGTAGATTTGGTCGGGCTTTGGAAGACTAGTGTTCTGCAAGCCTTCGTTACAGTTCGTACATATCGCTCTCAGATTTTGAGGAGAGTCGTCACCGCCTTTCGACTTATCGATAATGTGCCCCATGGTAAGTCGCACCGTGCGATCTCCACCAAACGGATCTGCATCACCTGCCGCTACGCCGCACATTTGACAAGTGTAGCCGTTTCGTTCTAGTACCCACGCCCGTGTCTCTTTAGAGATATTTCGCTTGAACGCCGGAATCCGCTTTGCGGTTTCGAGCAGATACTGATTTGGCTTAAGGTCCGCTCGGTCCTTATGAGACAGGATTTGATATCCTTCTTCATTCCTCAATTCTCGAACACGTCTCGCCCATTCCACCGCACCACCGCTTGCAGCTTGGATGTCACGAGACTCAAGCACTTTGCCAATGTTTCAAGAAAGTAGTCAAGAATGAGTTGTTTTGACCCTTTACGGCGAGCCATGCGGACCACGCTCCTTAGCGCACTGAGCGTATTCAGGATTCAGTTCGATCAACATAGCGTTTCTGGCTAGATGATTTGCAACAATCCCAGTCGTTCCTGATCCTCCAAACGGATCAAGTACCCAATCATGCTCCTTCGATCCCAGCAATATACACCTCCGCGCTAGTTCGCGAGGAAAGGCTGCGGGGTGGCCATAGCCGCTAGGATCTGGCCCCAAGACCCAGTAGTTGCGTAGGTTGGCACCCGATTCCTCACGCACTGCCTTGGAGTCGTAATAATAACTAGGAGATTTTGCAAAAAGGAATATCTCCTCGGTTGCATTGGTAGGCCGATTCTTCACGCTTTCCGGCATCGCTGTTTTTTTGATCCACGCGATTTTTGAGCGCAGAATCCAGCCATCCTCTTGTAGTGCAAACGCAACTCGCCAAGGAAGTCCCATTAGATCTCGGTCTTTCAACCCCCATACATCTGGTACTTTACAGTTCCGCTTCTGGATCAGTTTTTTCGTGTTTCCCACGACAGCATTGGGGCCGCACCGTCCAGTTCCACCATTTCGTGCGTATCCATCGCCGACATTTAGCCAAAGGGTACCATCTTCCTTTAGCGTCCTGCGAACTTCACGAAAAACAGAAACCAGGTTGCGAACATAAAGCTCTGGTGACGGCTCGGCGCCAATTTGGTCCGGATGGTCGTAGTCTCGGAGTCCCCAGTAAGGCGGGGATGTCACGCAGCACTGTATGGAATTTGCGTCCAATGTCGACAATAATTTGCCGCAGTCGCCGTTCAAAACGCGCAGCTCGATATCCCGTCCAAGTTTTAGTTTTAGCTGTGCCACAATTCAAAATCGCTTCCAAGCGTGTTTTTCTTGATTCAGTTGACGACCACATTGTAGCAGCGACAACATGGCGGGTCACGTGGCATAAAGCTCCGCTGGAATTTGGCTCTACCACTTGAGCTTGGCGGGGAAATACTCAGCGATTAAATCTTCATAGAATGGCCGCAAGCCGGCTACGTCCATCCGCTCGTCCCGCTTTGTGTAGAGATCATACTGGTTGAAGTCTTGCACCCATTTGAACATTTCGCGATCCTGCTCGTTCATCAACTGGCCATATTGGCCTTCGCGGTGAATCGGGTAACAGGAGTGATAGCGAATCATGTAAAGTCCCGGCAGTGGCATGTAGTCTTTGACGACGTGATACAAATACTCATCGTGCCCCCACGACATCAGGACCTGGTCCAAGCCGCAGTTGGGCTGGTAAATGCCTAACTCGGTTTGATAGCGGGCATCCTGTGTATCCGGATTCTCGGAGAAGGCCTCGTGGAAAACAATTTTGTCGGAGTATCTGCAGCCGACTGGGAAGGTATCGCCCACCACCGCCCATTGCGGTTCGTCCCACAGGCAGAGGATCTTTCCAAGGTCATGGATCAAGCCAGTCAGTATGTACCAACGAGGTCGCCCAGCAGTGCGAATCGCTTCGGCGGTTTGAAGCAGATGTTCAATCTGCGGCAAGTCGATATCGGGATCGCTATCATCAATCAACGTGTTGAGATATTCCATCGCCTCCCAAATACTCATCTGCACTTTGTTGAGCCCCAGGTACTGGTCGCGTTTCCCCTGCACAAAGTCAAACGTTTGATAACGGTGATTCAAGTAATAGAACTTTTTGACGCTGTCGCGCGCCTCGGCGGCGTAATCGCGAAACACCTTCTCTCCCGTAGCTGCATCCACCACGGACTGGCTCTGAACCGATGCTGTTGGCACCGCTTCCGCAGGCAGCTTTTCAGGGTAACGCCGCAATAAGTCATCTTCCCATTCGTCCAGCGAGGCTAAGGGATTTGCATCGTTGTTCATAATTGACTTGCTTCTGTTAGTTAAGGAATCAAGCAAAGGGGCCGAACTCTCTTGGCTTGTGGACGTTGGGACTCTGCCCGAAAAAACTCGGCAGGAGCCTCGTTCTCCCGCTCTAAACGTCTTTGTGACGCGGTCACGGGAGGGCGACGCTCCTGCGGAGCCTTATCCTGCAGCCACCTGCCGTTCACAAGCAAAGGGGCCATACTCTCTTTGCTTGTGGACGTTAGGACTCTGCCCAAAAAAAGCTTGGCAGGAGCCTCGTTCTACCGCTCTAAACATCTTTGTGACGCGGTCACGGGAGGGCGACGCTCCTGCGGAGCCTTCTCCGGCAGCCACCTGCCGTTCACAAGCAAAGGGGCCATACTCTCTTGGCTTGTGGACGTTAGGACTCTGCCCAAAAAATGCTCGGCAGGAGCCTCGCTCTCCCGACGGCATATTCTATTAGTTAAATCATGTGCGAAACAATTGGGGACAATTGTTCTACAGTGTTACGTTAATTCTTGCCTACGGCGGCGGAGTTGGTCAAGTGTTACAGCGGCAATGATGATGACTCCAATCATGATATCTTGCGTCGAATTGGAGATCGCCAACAAATCACAGCCGCTGGCGATGACACCCATGATGGCCGCCCCTGCTAACGTGCCCAGTACGGTTCCGCGACCACCACTCAAACTGCCACCGCCTATAACTACGGCTGCAATGAACTTGAGCTCCTTCCCGATACCATCCATCGGATTGGCGATTTTGACTAAGGAGAATGAGTAAATCCCAGCCAAACCGATGAGCAGCCCGGCGATCGCATAGACGAGCAGCTTGGTTCGCAATATGTTCACACCACACAGTCTCGCCGTGAGCTCGTTCGAACCAATTGCAAACAGATGACGCCCAAAAACGGTGTATTGCAATAAACCTCCCACCAGCACCGCAACTCCCAGCGCAAGCCACACGCCTAACGCTATGTTCGGGAACCAACCAATCCAATGCGGCGGCATGGAGGAGGTCAAATTTAATAGCCATTTGGGAATCAATGCTCGATCGACAACGACCGTCGAACCTCCGGCGAGCTGTTTGGCCAGCCCAAGGTAAATGGTCATGGTTCCCAGGGTCACAATAAACGGGGGAATGCGTAACAACCCGATCAGCAATCCGTTGCTAACTCCGCACAGAGCACCTACGAACAACGCGAGCCCAATCGCAACGCTGATCGCCTGGCCATTGTTCAACGAAGTGGCCAAAACGGTGGCGCAAAGTACAGAGGCAGTTCCGGCAGACAGGTCGATCCCACCGATGATGATCACCAACGTCATGCCCAGCGCGGCTACGGCTACAGGGGCCGTCAAGACAAGGATGACTCGCAGATTGCGCATTTCAGTGAATCGGCCAGCGCCCCACAAGTGATCTGCGATGGCAAAGCCGATGGTAACAAGTGCCAGCGCTAGTAGGGGGCCAAAGGTGTCGAGGAGGCTCACCATCCGACGCCGCATGTCGCGGTATCGATCCGTTGACGAGGCGTTGGGCGGAGGTTCCCCCATCGGAATCGTTGGCATGGATTCATTCGAAGTCGCCAAGTTGGTCACTTTCTACGCTTGGGGTTCTTTGACTTTAGTTGACATCGTGCTCGATTCGATAGACCCGCACTCGATTTTCTAGCACGGATGGCAAAGCCGGTGCACGGATGTTCCAGCGATTCGGCTCCTGTGGTGGGTTCTGTCAATGGCGCTGAAGTTGAAGTTTGGGAGCAAACTTAAACCTAAACTCGAACTTAAACTTAAACCCGCTCTCCTGCCTCATTGGGGACAATCGCTCGACACTCGAGCTACAGCGGCTTCGAGTATCGAATATTCTGTCCAGTCGGTTGTCGCTCTCACTTCGCGTAAACGACCGCGCGACATGACGCTTATGGTATCACAGATCGCGATAGACCCGCACTCGATTTTCTAGCACGGATGGCAAAGCCGGTGCACGGATTTTCCAGCGAATCGGCTCCTGTGGTGGGTTCTGTCAATGGCGTTGAAGTTGAAGTTTGGGAGCAAAGTTAATTAAGTTTAAATTGAAGTTTATGTTGAAGTTGAAGTTGAAGTTGAAGTTTGGGAGCGAACTTGAACCTAAACTCGAACTTAAACTTAAACCCGCTCTCCTGCCTCATTGAGGACAATCGCTGGACGCTTTGTTTTGTAGCGATTGGGGACAATCGCTCGACACTCGAGCAACAGCGGCTTCGAGTATCGAGTGTTCTGTCCAGTCGGTTGTCGCTCTCACTTCGCGTAGACGACCACGCGACATGACGCCTATGGTATCACAGATCGCGATCAGTTCAGGCAAATACGAGCTGACCAAAACGATGGACGTTCCACCAGCCGCCAGCTCGCCGATTAACTGATAGATTTCCGCCTTCGTGCCGACATCAATACCACGCGTCGGTTCGTCCAACAGAAGCAGTCGGGCGCCTTGATGCAGCACGCGAGCGATGGCTACTTTTTGCTGATTACCACCGGAAAGTTGGGAGATCATCTGCTCCGGGCCACGCGTGCGGACGGATAACTTTTGCAACCAAGTTTCGACTGCCTGCCGGCGCTTGCGGAGCTTTAAGGTTCCGCATCGCGAATAGGGCTTCAAATGGCTGAGGGTTAAGTTATCGGCGATGGACATGATTTGTGCGAGCCCCTCGCGCTTGCGGTCTTCGGATACAAAGCCCATCCCGGCTTCGATGGAAGATTTGGGTGCGCATCGGTGGCGCGCTGAATACAACAGAACTTCGCCATCAACGACTTTATCCAATCCAAAGAGATGGCGCAGCGTCTCGGTTCGACCCGCACCCACCAGTCCAAATAGTCCAAAGACCTCTCCTTGGCGTAATTCAAACGAGACATCTTGGGGAATGGCTTTTCCCGAAAGTCGTTTCACCTGCAGAACGGCGGAGCCTAATTGATGAGGGACCGTCGGGAAAAGAGTGTCGACGTCGCGTCCTGCCATCAGTGCGACAATGGTTTGGTCGGACGATTGACGCACATCGCCTGCCCCTGCCGTTTGGCCGTCGCGAAGCACAACAAAGCGATCTGCAACGTGTCGAATCTCTTCCAGGAAGTGACTGATGTAGATGATCGCCAAGTTCTGTTTTTGCAATCGACCGATGATATCAAATAATCGCTCGACGTCTTGCTTGGGAAGCGAACTGGTTGGTTCGTCAAAGACCATCACGCGCGCGTTAGAGACCAGTCCTCTTGCGATTTCGACCACTTGCTGCGCACCGATGGAGAGGGAACCGACCAACCGGTTTGGTTCAAGCTCGGGATGTCCCAGCAGATCGAGCGCTTCGGAAACCCTTTTCCGTTGTGACGTGCGATGCAACCAGCCGCCGCGAGAGGACTCTTGGCCAAGCATAATGTTGTCTTCAACCGATAGATCCGGTGCGAGGTTGAGTTCTTGGTAGATCATGGCTACACCGGCGCGGCGAGCATCGTGCGGGCCCTTGGGGCGGAACGGCTGACCGGCGATTTGCATCGTTCCCTTGTCGGGCGCATGCGCTCCGCTCAGGATCTTCATAAGCGTGCTCTTGCCGGCACCATTTTCACCGATTAGCGCCAGAGTTTCGCCCGCAAAGACCTCGAGCGAAATGTTATTCAGAGCGACGGTGGCCCCAAAACGTTTGCCGATATGGTCCATGACCAACAGGGGCACCTTGCTCGACGCCGTCTGCAGCGGAAGCGAACTAGGTGGAGGCAGGGACATAGCTGTCACTGCCCAAACAATTCGGGGCGAAGCAATCGAGCATAAGGCTCCGTGCTTTGATTGTCGGGAGTGGCAACATACTCCCCGGTATTGATGTTGGGTTCAACGGGTTCTCCCCGCAGATGCGCTGCTATGTTTAGGACAGACTTGCGTCCCATTTCGAAGGGATCTTGTAGGATAATCCCGGCAACGGTGTTTTCGCTCAGTCCCCTGATGAGCGTGTCACTTGCATCGAAGCCGACGAACTTGACTTTGCCCGCGAGGCCGGTTTGCACGAGCGCTTCGAGCGTACCGTTGCAGCTTGATTCGTTCACTGCAAAAATCCCGGTCACTTCGTCTCGATACTTGTTGAGTAAGTTGGTGGCCACGCTCATCGCTTCTTCGGTCGACGTGCCGGCGTATTGATCGGACGATAGGATCTTGATATTTGATTTCTTGGCTATTACCTCCAAGAAGCCATTTTCGCGTTGCTCGGTGCTTTCACTTCCTTGCTTGTAGCGCAACAGGATAACGGCTCCCTGATCATTCATCGCGGATGCGAGCGTCTCGGCAGCCAATTGCCCACCCCGCAAGTTATCGGTAGCAACGTAGCTGACCAGGTCCGCGCCAGCCGCTAAACCGCTGTCGAAGACAACCACTGGAATTCCCTCGGCGTTGGCTTCAACCACGGCATCCACCAAAGCTTGCGAGTGATTGGGCGCCAGCACGATGCCATCAACTCGACTGGTGATGAAATTTTTGACAACGGCGATTTGCCCGGCAGTGTCCGCCTCGGTTTCTGGTCCCTTCCAGATCACTTCGACGTTTCCCAACTCCTTTGCACCCGCTTCTGCCCCCGCATGCACCGACCTCCAGAACTGATGGCTCGTCCCCTTAGGTACTACGGCGATTCTCAATGTCTTGGTGCCATCGCCAGCTTGACTGTCCAGCCCGCTCGTCGCATCGCTTGTTGAAGTAGTTCGGTCCGAACAACCCAATACGGTTAATGCTGCGAGAAACAGCAAAAGATACAAGCATGTGTTCGCGTGATAACGAACAAGGAGCGTCGACATGATGGAGGACTTTCTAGCCGAGTGGGGTGAGGCTGGTACGCTACCGCAGTCGCTGGAGGACGCGAGGAGAGCGCGGGATGACAAGGATGAGATCGTGAGGTTTCTCGCATTTTAGCCGTCTGAAGTTGCGATACAACACCGGAGAGTAGAACAATTGTCCTCAATAAACCCTGTAAAGCTGTCATTAGGCTCCCGGGTAACATAGAGGTAGTCCTCTAGCTTACACGAAGGAGCCGATCATGTTGTCTGATATTGTAGAACAGTTTGCCAAGGGCGCTCCAGTGGC
>JBGSUV010000083.1:0-108155 GCA_041753315.1 Pirellulaceae bacterium
AAACTCTCACCTACCTTCGGCTGACGAACCTCAAGCTTGGAATCGTTGTCAACTTTGGTGAACGGATGGTAAAAGACGGATTTCATCGCGTGGTAAACGGACTTTGAGAACATTGCGGCAGATGGTGGAAGATTCGAAGACCCGGAGTTCATCGTTCGATCACTACTCTGCGTCTCAGTGCCTCCCGCGTCACTGCGTCACTTTCTCACGACCAGAAATTCGGGATAGGAAAAGATGACGCAGAGTCGGGGATCCACAGAGAGCGGCGGCGGAGGGTTCGTACAAGCCCGCAGCTTGCGCCTGGCTAGGGTGCTAGTCTTTGGCGTTGCCAGCCGGTGGCGTTGGGCAAGTATTCGATCCGATCGTGCAAACGCTTCGCACCTCCCTGCCAGAATTCAAAACGCGCTGGCTTGATGCGATAGCCGCCCCAGAAGCCTGGAAGTGGAATTTCTCCTTGGCCAAACTTCTGTTTGAGTTCCTCCCATTTCGACTCCAGCACGCTACGACTGGAAACGACCTCACTCTGCTGCGACACCCAAGCGCCCAGTTGGCTGCCACGCGGTCGCAAGGCAAAGTACTTCATCGACTCCGCGGTGCTGACTTTCGTTGTCGTGCCGGTGATCTCGACTTGACGATGCAGTTGCAGCCATGGAAATAGTACCGATACGTGATGATTGCCTGCCATCTGCTGCGACTTGCGACTCCCGTAGTTGGTGAAGAACACAAAGCCTTCTTTGTCAAAGTATTTAAGTAACACAGTGCGCTGGCTGGGGTGTCCCTCACTACTGACGGTCGACAGTACCATGGCATTGGGCTCGATCAATTCCGCCTTAGTAGCCTGTTCGAACCAATGTTGGAATTGCTCGAAGGGGCATTCTGCCGTGGTCGAAATATCATGTTCTTGATTCGAATATTCTTGGCGGAGTGCTGATAAATCCATGTTGGGGTCCTGAATTGACTATTGCTCATCACGATGGGACAAAGTTTTTGGAGACATGTTTTCGCACGCTGCTTTAAGTGAGTGCAAATCGTTCAAAAGTAGCTGCTTGAGACATCGGCACGATGTTGAGTGCATCTGTTTGTTCTGAAAAATCGAGGTCGCGCTCATAGCCGTTTTCCATTAGGTTCTTCCCACCTAGGCACTCGCGGAATAACCTCGAAATACGAGTTGCTCCATGGCCCGCCTGAGAATCTGCCGCGTGGCATTGTTGCCAGAGGGCAAGCGAAAGCCAGGCGGCATCATTCCCCAGGACAATCGAGGCATCGAGGTGCTGCCAGGCGTCGATTATTGCACCGGCGGCGAGCATATCTTCGGCAGCCACTTCACCGTCCGTTCCCGAACAGATGATCCCAACTGAAGAATCGCGTTTCGACTGGCAAGTTGTATGCAACGCGCTGGCGACTGCCGTGCGGTTGACGAGACTTCCTAACAAAACACATAAAGCTTGACGCGCTGCGGATACTGCGCGCGTCCCATTGGTCGTGGTGAAAATTAAATCTCGGCCAGAAACAGTCTGTGGAGTGTATTCGTAAGGGCTATTGCCCAAGTCGAAGCCTGCGATTGGGCGGCAATGGCGTTCGCCGCATAACATAGGACGGTTGTTTGCCTCAACATGGGCTCGTCTATCCGCCAGGGATGCTGCGAGTCGCTTGGCGGATTCGACATCTGATGCAACGGTCACGGAATTCCCACCCACCGCCAAGGCTTGACAAGCCGTCGTTGTAAACCTCAACGTGTCGATCACAACCGCAGCGTCAACGATTGATAATCCGGCCGCGGGGAATAGTTGTGGTAGGAGAGAAACGCAAACGACGTGTGGCATGTTGAGTCAAATGAAGGAGGCAAAGGCTGAATGTGTAGTGGGATGCGATGTGAGCGAGTCTTGCAATCGACTACTTGTTGAAGATACACCAACCTTTTAAGTTGGTCGACCGCGGCGCATCATCAGCAAGCCTGCGATCATTAAGACTCCACCAAACAACTGTGCCACTAGCGGCTCTTCCTTTAGAAAAATCCAACCTCCGATGACGGCCACCAGGGTCACCACGTTTTGGTAGACCGCCGCATGCGATCCGCCGACCGCGCGAACGCCCGCATGCCAAGTTGCATAGGCGATCCCGGTCGAGAAAACACCGGAATAGACAATTGCTACCATGTTCCACGGCTGAGTCGCTGAGGCCCAAGCGCCAGACATTTGATCGGCCACCAGTAAGACGTGTAAGGGTGTGGTAATCAAGCTGCTTAGAAAGGCTAGTCTCAGGGGGCTCATCGTTCGCAAGATGGGACGACTGATGACCGTGCCGCAGGCCCACGCCATGGATGCGGCTAACATGCACAAATTGCCGACAAAATACTGGCTCGACAAACTCACTTCACCGCTGCTTTGCGTCGTTACAATGACGGTGCCGACCAAGGTAATCAGCAGGCCTCCCCAAGTGATGCGAGGCAAACGTTCCGATAGGACAAAAAAAGAAAGAATGGCTGTCCACATTGGCATTGAAGCCAAAATGAGCGCTGTGTTGCCAGCGGTCGTTAGTTCGATACCTTTGACGAAGATCACCAGATAGAAAAAACCTGAGAGCATGCAGAACAGGAAGACTCGCAGCCACGGGATCGGCAGTTCAGATTTTTTACTTGGCCAAAAGGCGTTTTCGATCAAGGCCAGAATGCCAAGTGCAACGGTGGCTAGAATCAAGCGATACGCATTAAATACCCAGGGATCGAACTCCTTGATGGTGCTCTTAAACACCAAGATATTGGTGCCCCATAACACGGCGGTGATCAGCAGAATGCCATCGGAAAACCAGCGATGGAATGGATGCAATGGGCTGGATTCTTGATCAGTTCTCAAAATAGTGCAAAGTCATGTTAGCACGTTTAGGGGAAGATGGATGATTAGAATACGCGACGCGATGATTTCGTAAAGGTGGCAACCCATCGAAGGAAAGTTCGCAGAGTGCGGCCAATGCAACTCGTCGAAGACCTGTTGAAGATCTATTTTCCTAGCCAATTCTTAATTAAGATTTCTGGTGGCGCGTACGTCGTGGTCAGAGCCTGGTTGAAGTTCTGTCCGTCGCGGAGGAGCGATAACAGCTTGTCGAAACGACGGCGATTGGAGCGTTCCATCATAAATTGCGTCAAGGCCATGCCCACAACCCCAGCAGCTTCTTCATCCAATCTTCCTTCGATCAACGTTTTGGCTTGGTCGATTTGTTGGTTGGCGGCGGGCAAGCTGGCTTGCCATTGCTTCACACGGGGATCGCTGCGTCGGTAGTTGTTGCTAACCAGGTTGCGCGCGACTCCTTCGGCAAACCAGGTTGGTGTGCCATCCAAAGATCCCAGGTAAGCACCCGCGGCGATCTGCAAGGCAAGCGATTGTATTTGTTCATCTGGAATATCTGCATCGCCCGCAAGCACTCCGTAGACATCCAGCGGATTCGCTTGCCAATGTCCCAGCCATCCCTTTGGCAATTCGCGATTTTCCGTCATTCGTCCAAACTCACTGTAGTCGTAGCGGCTCTTAAGCACGAAGACGGCCAGTCCACCCTTGATTAGAGGTTGTTTCTCAGGTGCATTAAGTTGCTTTTTGACGAGAGCGGTGGCCTCCGTCAGTTGTTTTACGATCGATTCCAGGCGAGCCGGAGTGATATTGCCAAGTGCAAAAACTTCTTCGTTTCCAGCGCTGGTGGGCTGATCGTTGGGCAGCACGCGTGTCCAACTTGCCAGCGACCGTTCCTGACGACGTTTTGATAATTCGGTGTGGGAAGCGTTGGCTGCCCATGCCAAGTTGATCACTTCGTCGATGTCTGCATTGGGGGCTGGCCCGTCAAACTTTGCACCTTCGCGAATCCAAGTTGAGATCAAGTCGATTTGAGTGGTTGGTAGAGCTGGACGCCCACCGGCGGGCATTCGCTGCCCGGCCGTTCCGTTCAGTTTTTTGATCAAGAGGCTGTCGTCTATGTTTCCACTAACGATGACCGCTCCACTATCACCACCCCGCAAAAGTTGGTCGAAGTTGTTCATTCGGAAATTGCCCGAAGCTTGTCGACCAGCGATATGGCAGCCATTGCAATTCTCTTTCAAAATAGGCGCGATGTCACGGGCAAAACTGACCGTTTCCGTCCCGGTCGCCATTTGCACCTTAACGTCTGCTGGCGGGTTAGCAGGGGCAGGGGAGGGGGAGCCCGCAGCAAACGAAGCAAGAGGTACCGACGGATCAGGCCCATCAAACTTCGCGCCTTCGACGATCCATTGTTTCAGAGTTGCCAATTGTTCAGGCGCGACCTTGCCATTGCCGCGTGGCATATCGCCATTTTCGATCAACTCAACGATTCGATTGCCCGTATTGCTTCCAGGGAAAATGACCGTGCCCTCAGGTGGGCCCTTCATCAGGTCGTTGTAGTTGGCCAGCGAAAATTCGCCGCGTTGATTGTTGATGTGACAGTTTCCGCAGGCGGTGACCAGCCAGGGAGCTACGTCCGTTTTGAAACTGATTCCTTCAGACATCTGCGAGTTGTCACTCGTGGCTTTGCCGATCACCAGATCTTCCCAGCTTGGCAGTGGTTCAAGCTCCGCACCTTCAAGCTCGAGGGTACCATGTAGGCGACTGAGTTTCGTGTAAAGCGGGCGGACAAGTCGATGCAGAGCAGCATCGTCGTTCTTCATCAGTTCGACCAGTTGCCCTTGTATTTCACCGACGTGTTTCGAAGCATCGAACAGCTTTCCGTTGGAATAAAGTTCGTTTGCCCCTGTCGCCTTATCGGACAACTCTTTGATTTTCGCTCGCTGTTCCGGTGTGATGGCCGCCAACGCGACCGAACTCACACAGCAACAGCAGACGATCAGCAAAATTAAAATTTCTGAACGAAGCTGCTGCATTTGAACCACGTAATTGTAGAAACTCGATCAGTTTGAAGACTGGTCCGCAAAGAAACTTGGCGGCGAAACTCGGTGATGAAACTTGGCGACCTGTTCAAGCTTATGAGGGGAAAAGCTGTTCGCAGTAATTTTGCGACTCGAATTTTAGCGTATTCGAACCAAGGCCTGTACTCAGGCTAAATGCCAGAAACCGTCGTTGCGCGGGAGAGCCCGAAGGCGCCCGAGGCTAGCGCCAACGGCTCACAGGCTGGTGAAGTGGCGTTTGTCGCAGTTCTATGGGAGGCGCCCGAGGCTAGCGCCAACGGCTCACAGGCTGGCGCCAGCGGCTCGCAGGCCAACGAATTAGCCGCTGGCGACGTCCGGTGGGTCGCTGCAGGGGCGGTGACGCGGGCAATGAAAACACCAAGTAGTACCGCCAGCACAAACATGATGAGCAATCCGATAATCCAGATAACTTTGGGAACTGTGGCTTTCGGAAGCGGGCTGGCGGCTGGCGCAGGATGGGCTGCAACTGTGCTGCGAGTTGCATTCGCCCCTAGTCCGGCGGATGAAAGTCCGCCGTGAGTCGAGCTTCCACCGATTCTGGAGCGTCGCGCCATTTCGGCCTGCAAATCAATTTGGCTGCTGGTATCCGAAGCACTCGCCTTTTTGGCAACTCGAACCAGCACGCCACTATCGGAGGTTGAGAGATTGGTTATGGAACTGCCCGATTGTGTGTCCCCGCCGCGATTGCTGACCGTATCAATCGAGCTAGCGCTCAACTGGCTGTCGTTGGCTTCCCGCTCGGCTTCGTCACCCAAAGTCACTGAGCTTCCCCCACCCACTTTAACGGGCATGGTCGCTAGATATTTGGCCAACCAAGCTTCCAAGACTTCGGCCGTTTGCTGCGCACTGGCGTAACGGAACTTGGGCTCCTTTTGCATCAACTTCCAGCAGATTCCTTCGAGTTCACCGGGACATTCTGGCCGAATTTTTCGAATCTCCTTCGGCATTTCTTTTTGATGTTTAGCGATCCGCTGGGCAATGGTTCCATCAGGGAATGGAGCGTGTCCGGTTAAGAGAAAATACATGGTACAGCCAAGCCCATAAAGGTCGGCGCGATGGTCAACTTTGTGGCTGTTCAGGGCTTGTTCTGGAGCCAAGTAGTCGGCCGTACCCAGAACTTTATCGTTGAAGTCCATCGTCAAAGAGGCTTGACTGTCATCGGAAAACAACGCCAAGCCTAAGTCGAGTAGTTTGACTTTTCCATCGGAGTTGATCAGTACGTTGGCAGGCTTTACGTCCCGGTGGATGAGACCGATGTCATGTGCGTGCTGGAGGCCATGAGCAATCTGCGCCGAATATTCAGCAACTTTGTCAAACGGGAGCGGCCCTTTCTTCTTGACCATCGTTTGCAAGTCATCGCCGTTGACGTACTCCATGACGATGTAATGGTTGTCGCCCTCGTTGTCGATATCATGGGCGCGGACGATGTTCGGGTGATTGAGCGATGCGATCGCTTTCGCTTCTTGTTGGAAGCGTGCCAAATACGAGGACTTACCAAGTTTGCTTTGCGGCAGCACCTTGATTGCCCGCAGGTCGTGCATCTTCATGTGCTCGGCGAGGTAGACGCTACTCATCCCACCGCTGCCGATGTGCCCGAGTAACTTATGTTTTCCGAGGAAAAAACCTTTGTATTTGCCGCGGAGTAGTTTTTCGCAGTGCCAGCGCGTCACGATTTTTTGCTTCTGAAGCGCTTTGGCTAGTTCGACTGGGTCTTCTGGCAAGGAACCGCCATGCTCGTTGCGGATCTCGTCTAAGGCCTTCTGAAGGACTAGAGGTTCAGCCAAGCGGCTTTTCTCAACCAGTTCAATAAGTCGTTTTGAAGTGACGGTCGCCATTCTGCTCTCTGCAGGCCCGTAGCACGATCGGCGGCTGAAGCGAGCGCCTCAGTCCAAGCTGGCGTTTCCTTTTTTGGGACTCGGCCACAATCTTCACGCCAGCAGGATGAAGAACATAGCAGGTACGTAGACGAAGTAAACGAATTCCACGAGAATTTGTCCGAAACTCGATGCAATTAGCGTTGAAAAACTAAGCTTTCGACGCGCCGCCCCGCACACCTTTTCGTGTTCCAGCTCGCTTTCTATTTTACGCTTGATTCAAGTTTAATTGAACTTTGCGCATTGCCACCTCCCAATCTCCAACCAATCGTAAATCTCGTAAGTCTCGGTTTCGTTGAACGACCAAATTTGAAATTTTCCGTAAGTGCCCACCCATGACGAAAGAGCAAACCGTTCGAATAAACGATGTTTTGGTGGTGGGCGGAGGTGTCATAGGACTTTCGCTGGCATGGGAGCTGGCGCGTCGTGGCCAAAGCGTAGCGATAATCGATGCATCCGAGATCGGGCGTGGTGCATCTTGGGCTGGCGCTGGAATTCTCCCACCGACTCCAAAAATTGGAGCTGTTGACCCCTATGAACAAATTCGCGGTCTGAGCCACCGTTTGCATCAGCAATGGGCCGAACGACTTCAGCACGAGACGGGTATCGATACTGGCTACCATCGCTGCGGGGGCGTTTACCTGGCGAGCACTGCTGGAGAGGTTGCTACGTTGGCTGCCAACCGATTGTGGTGGGACGAACATGGTATCGAATACGAAGCCTGGAGCGTTGCAGATGTAGCCAGGAACGAACCTAACCTGGTCGATTTCTCAAGTAAACATCTCAAATCAGCCTGGTTCTTGCCGGATGAATGCCAACTTCGCAATCCGCGGCACATGAAAGCATTGGTGGCCGCCTGCGCGCAAACTGGGGTCACACTCAATTCAAATTGTCCTTTCGAAAAGGTGATTCAGGAACGTGGGCAAGTGCTGGGGGTTAAGGCGGGTGGTCAAGACTTCTTCTCGAAACAGGTTTGTATTTGCACAGGCGCTTGGGCGCGCGGCATGCTCGAGGACTTTGGGGTCTCGAACGGCATCATGCCGGTTCGGGGGCAGATGTTGCTGTATGCTTGCCCACAACGGCTATTGCAGCGAGTGGTAAACGAGGGGCATCGTTATCTTGTGCCGCGCAAAGATGGCTATCTGTTGGCAGGAAGCGTCGAGGAAGAGGTTGGCTATGTCGTCGAAACAACCGATGTGGCGGTAACTCAAATTCGAAGCTGGGCGGAAACCGTCTTGCCACAACTGAGACAATGTACGATCGAACGATCTTGGGCTGGCCTGCGCCCTGGCTCTTATGATGGATTTCCCTACATTGGCGAAGTTCCAGGATTCAGCAATTTGTACGTCGCGGCTGGACACTTTCGCAGTGGACTTCATCTGTCGTGCGCCACGGCAGAGCTCTTGGCTGACGTCATGCAAGGCATCCAGCCGCCGATAGACTTACATCCGTTCCGCATCGGGCGTTAGCTACCTAAGTCCTAATAGATCTACTGCGAGGAAAGGGCGAACAACGAACGGCAAACCGTATCCACAAAGTTGTCTGAAGCGCTTGGCGAGCTGTTCGTTGAAACGGGTCTGAGGGTTGGGCAAATATCTGCTCGGTCACTGTCTCGCTGTGACGTCTGATCTGGGGGCCGCTTCCGAACTCGTCTGGGACTCGTTCTCGCTCCACCCCAGGCTATCAAATGTCGTTGCTACGCAACTGTTTCATACAAACTGGCTTGGTACCCGCAGAATGTTCGGTTGGGCATGCATCCGTACTTGGCAATCACTTGCACAATGATCGGGTGATCGTGATCAGGTGGTTGTGTTCGGGTCATCGTGATTGGCTGGTTGTGATCATGGGGCGTGACACAACTGCTCATTGCACCTATTTCGCTAACCCTCACGCGAGCACCCGTTGCAAAACAATCGCGTAGCGATGGCATTTGATAGCCTGGGGTGGAGCTTGGCTGGGACGTTTTTAATAGAAAACGTCCCAGCCAAGCGGAACCCCAGGTACATTGAAAAGAGCATAAAGTGGGCGAGCAGGTGATCATACCAACGCACGGAGGCTCACCGAGGCCGCAACGGGATAGTTTTTCCAATGTATTCACGCGATCGCTGCAGTGCTCGTCGGATATGGCAATTGGCCAGTGGAGTGATCGAGTTGGATTGCGTGTCGCCCGGGGATAACAAACTGTCGCACTTCCCCTCCCCGCCGCGGGCTCTTCTAGCACTGTCAAGAAGCACTCCAACAAGAGCCACATCACCGCCATTCCACCACCAGCTTCGGCAGGACAGGTCAGTCAAAATGCAGCCTAGTTTGACAGTGCCACTTGGTAAGCTGGGTAGCCACCGTCGCAAGACGGTGGACGCGATAGTTAATGTTTTCCACCGCTTGGCAGCGGGTGGCTACGAAAACTTCAGGACGCCAAATTGCCCAGGCTACCAAGTGGCGCTGTCCAACTAGCTAGGCACCCAATCAACGACCATTCCAAATTCAGATGCGAACAGCCGCGTCAAGGTCGTTGTTCAACCAGATATCAGAAATCGACCGTATTCGATATCGTTTTCACTCTCAGCTCTTCTCTGATTCTCGCGATTCCACTCGTGTTGCAGGTCAAACACTTGCGATCTGTACATCTGCTTGTCCTCCGTCTTCGCGGAATGATTTTATCGTTGCGATAATTCGCAATTCAAGAATCGTTCGAGTCGTCTGAATGAAATGTTACCGCTGATAAATCGGCAGAAGGCCGCGGTCGAGCTGCAACATGATCAGGTTGCAAGCAGTGATATAGATCGGGCTGATTTGCCCCTCCCACGAGCCATCCCCCTTTTGCTCGCTGACAATCCGTTTGTAGAGTCGCCCGCGAAACGGCAACCACTCTTCATCGCCCTGACGATAAACAACTTGGCTGTAATAGAGGTAGGTATAGTGCCAGTGTCCAAATGCCGAGCCTTCGTCGGCAAGTTGATCGTGTAAAGCCTCGCGGGAGTATTTCAGCATGTCGGGTACATGTTCTCCTTCGTAGTCTCCGGCGTTATACAGTGCGGCGAGGGCGGCTGCCGTAATTGCAGGTCGCGATGTCCCCATCTGCTTGCTCGAGTAGCTGATACCGCCATCGGCGTTTTTGCAGCGGTATATGTATTGCTTGGCTTTTTCAATCGCTTCGGCGGGGACCGGTATTCCCGCATTGCGGCATCCCCGCAAACCCTGGACTTGCGTAATCGTGGTCGAGCCTTCGTCGTAGTTTGCACCATCTCGAGCGCTGACGTAGCCCCATCCACCCGCATCGGTTTGTGCGTTGCAGCAGAAGTCGACCGCTGAGTTCAGCACTTCAATCAATTCCCGCCGCCGGTCCTCGTAGCCTTCCTCTCCCAGGACTTGGCTGAGCATCATCATCGAGAAGCCGTGGCCATAGGTGTAGCGATTGTCTGAAGTTGGGTCGCCGATCAGACCATTGGGACGGCATTTGCTGATCAAAAAGTCGGTGCAACGGGCAATTTGTGTTGAATAAGGTCCTTGTGTCGTCGTGGAGCCTGAACAAATCAACGCCATTCCCGCCAGAGCCGCCAGGGCCGTTGGATAAACAGGCGTGTTCCATTGTCCGCGGGAAGACTGGGTGCGCGCCAAGTAATCCAGTCCAGAACGGATCGATTGTTCCCACACGGGATCAAGTCGAGACTGCGCAAAAGTGGACCGACTCGAAGTGCCCAGCGCCAGGCCCAGACCTGCCAGCGCGCTATTGCCGATCCATTGACGTCGAGTTGAATTGTTCACCGTTCATCCTTAGTCAAAACGCGTTTCGTATCCGTTCATTATAGTGGAAGAATACCGAACTCGTGCAATAGAGCTTCCTGACCAACCTGGGGCATGGCGGCAGGTAGGACATGGAGCGGGTAGGAAATGGAGCGACCGAAATGGCGCATGTGGGAAACGGAGCAAAAAAAGTGGAAAACGGCAATGGACAGGGGGGGTAGTCGCTGCACTACACAGTCTCGACGGCAGGGACTTCGAAGCCTTTGCGATTGGAGTCTTGAAGCAGAGCGTTGGCGGCCGCTGCATGTTCTCCTTCGTGTTGCTCGGTTTCAGGATTGAAAGTCAGCCAAGGCCCCACGGTGTAACTGTTTCCATCTTCAGGTAGCCCTACACCGTTCGACATGACGCTATGCAGTCGCTCAAAGTGTTCGGCGGCGTCTGCATTATCCCCAAAACGGCCCGCTTTGGCGTTGAACGGAACATGTTCCCCAAGTCGGTACGAATTGTTCATCAGATGGCCTAACACACAAGCGTAATGCGCTTCCGTTGCGTTCCCATTGGCCATTGATGGATTCCCGGCGCGGACTGCAGCAATGAATGCCCCCCAATTGCCGCCAGGCGTGACATGACCCGCTGGTACATCTACGGCAACTCCCTCAGATGAACCTGGTGCGTAGTACTTGTCGCGCACGATCCGCCCACCATCTTCAAAGTAGTATTCGTTCTCGACCTGTTTTTGATAGTCTGGGTAGTCAACGTTGCGCACATTAAAGAAGACCTGTTGCCCGTTAGCGTATTCTGCCAAGGCAAACATCGTGTTGGGAGTTTCGCCTTGGTCGTTCCACTGAAATCGACCGCCGATCGCCATGGTTCGCACTGGGTGCGTTTGATCGGGATCGATGGCCCAGCGTGCGATATCGAGTTGATGGGTGCCTTGATTGTTGAGGTCTCCGTTGCCAGTTTTCCAGAACCAGTGCCAATCGTAATGGACATAGTTGTCATGAAACTGATCGATATCTGCAGGACCGCGCCACAAATTCCAATCGAGTTGGCTGGGGGCAGCAGAGAAGGGAGAAGTGCCAATGGAGCCTCGCGGTTTACAACAATAGCCGTAGGCGATCTTCAATCGTCCGAACTTGCCAGCATGAATTGCTTCATGCAATCCGGCGATACGTGCATTACTTCGACTTTGCGTTCCATGTTGTATGACCACGCCATGTTCTTCCTGGGCTGCGACCACCACGCGACCTTCAGCCACATCATGACTCATCGGTTTCTCAACATAAACATGCTTCCCAGCTTGAGCCGACCAAATCGTCATCAGCGAGTGCCAGTGGTTGGGGGTAGCGATGGAAATCGCATTCAGCGATTTGTCGTCCAAGGCTGTGCGAACATCGGCGGCCCCTTGTGGCTTGGACTTGCCACCCGACATTTCTTCAACCATTTTCAAAGTCTGTTCCAGCACTTTTTGATCAGGGTCCACAAGCCAAGCGATCTCTACATTTTCCTGCTTCAACCAACCTTCGATATGGCTCTTGCCGCGACTGTTGAGCCCAGCGACAGCTATGCGAATGCGATCATTGGCACCGAAGACCTGACCGGATGCGCGCGTCCCAGCAAGTATCAGCGAACCTCCCACTAAACCCGTGGTGGTGACAAAGCGACGTCGATTGACTGAATTCATTTGAGAGACTCCTGGCGTGTATCGCTGGTTTGCAGTTGGGGAAGGGTAGGCTGGTCAGCGGCTTTGGGGTGTACCGCTGAGTGCAACGATTTGTTCTGGCGTCAAAGCGCGATTGAAAATCTTCAGTTCGTCAAATAGGCCGATATAGTAAATGCCGATCATCAAGCCGACTTTCGATGGGTCCCACGTAAATTGCATGGGGCCTTCGCGTGAACCTTGTGGCTGGCCATTGAGGTAAAGCGTTGCCTTACCTGCGGAACCATCGGCGGCATTCACGTTTTCCCATGTAAAGCAGACGTGTGTCCACTTGTCGGAATTGAATGGGGGACTCTTGACCGGCACCATGGGACGTTGATCAACAGGGATGGTTTCAAAGTCAATGTTGTTCGGATTCCAGCTCTTGAGATCCGGAAATACGCCCAGTCGGAAGTCCCGCGGCAATTCTTTGTCAAAGTCGACAAAAAAGGCGGCATCGTTCCAAGCTCGTTCGGTCAATTGAATCGGATCGCAGTAGCCCGGCTCGAGATCTTTGTCTGGATCCAGCTTCATCCACAAAGACATCGATCCTGACCAGTTCTTTTCTTGATAGCCAACTTCGCTTCCTTTGTAGAAGAGCACCTGATCCGTCTTGGCTTTGAATTGCAATGCATCGCCGCTTACGCCTTCGCCTTGGGCAATTTCGACCGCTGCGACATGATTCCCAGCTTTGCTTTTCTCACGTGAGAGGGATTCGGCCGTGTAGATCGACCGGTCGTTTTGAAAGACTTGGGCATCGGTTGTCCTGTCGAATGATGCGTGAAAAATCAGTGCATCGTTCAACTGCTTGTTCAAGGCATCGGCCGTTGCTGTTGTTGGCTCGTCAGCTGCGGGTGGGGGCGTTGGCGGTGCCAGTCGCTTGATGGCAATGTTGCGAAACAGGACTGGGTCGTTGTGTCCTGCAAAGCCAAAATGGCCCATGGTTCGCTCAAGGCCTGGGTGAGGCGTGTCATCTTTGAATTCGCTGATCGTGCTTACGTCGGCATCGACGATGACCGTGCCATTCAATTCCACTTTGATCTGCGAGCCGTTAACCGTCACTTCTTGATAATTCCATTGGCCGGCTGGGCGAAGGAAACCACGGTGAGCGGCGGCCAAACCATAGACCGAGCCGTGATACTGTCTTGGATCCAAATCGGCGTATTTTTCGGCATCGTCGTCCAGAATCTGCAGTTCACACATCCCATCGTAGGCGGCGCGTCCCGTACCAGGGTAGCGAATGGCCAGCCCGTTGTTTCCTCCCGGTGGAAGTTTGAATTCGACTCGCGCGACAAAGTTGTCGTACTGTTGTTCGGTGAATAACACGCCACCCTTTCCCGGTTTGCAGGCGATGGCACCATTGACGACTTCGTAGTCATCAACTGCGCCTGCCCATCCAGTAAGGTCTTTGCCGTTGAACACCGAAGTGAACCCATGTTTTTGGTCGTCACCGCGCAGGCGGCTAATCGCTTCGTCGCTGCCAATTTCTCGTACCGCAATATTGCTCCAGCGAATCTCACCACCATGCGTCTGCAGGTGGATAGGTCCTCGGGCGGGAAGTGGCGTCTTACGTTCGTTGTCCCAGTAGTTCTCCATGATCGCGCCATCGACAACCAGTTTATGGTTCAGTTCCACCCAGGTGCGAGCGCCAATTTGGATGATGCGAAAGCGGTTCCACGCGCCAAATGGATTGTCAGCCAAGGCCAGAGGCGATTGCCCAGGCGACTCGGCGCGGTTGTTAAAAAGTCCGCCCGAGCCCTTGTCTGCCTTGATATTCCACTTCCCCCCAGCTTCCGTCCAATCCCATATCTGCACTTGTGGGGTCCCCCGCAGATAGATGCCGCTATCGGCAAACGGTACGGTTTTGTAGTCGATTAAAAACTCGATGTCGCCAAAACTCTGGTCCGTGGTAGCGTAGGGGCCATGTCCATCGTTGACGAGTTCGTTGTTTTCAGCTCGCCAGTGCTGTTTGAATTCCGCTTGCTGGGCTTCGATCGCAGCATCGCGTTGCTCGGCAGCTGCCTGGGACGTGCGATGGGGATCGTTGCCATGCCATCCACTAAGGTCCGTGCCATTAAACAGTTGAGTGAACTCAGATTCGCTCTGTTGAGCGTGCGTCATAGATACTGCAGAAATGCAAGTAACAAAATAGAAAGCAGCAAGCGTAAAGCGAGGGATTCTGGATGTGCCAGTCAGATGTGTCATAACGGAACTCGACAAATTAGAGCGTCATGGGGCCAATCAATTGCATTGTAGTTTAACAGATTTGCCGAGGTTGATTAGCATTGCGGCTGTCTTTTGACTCGAGCCGCCACAGACATCATTTCAGATTAAAAGCGATACATGGAAAACCGGCTATTTTAGGCATTTCTCTTGGTAAGCTTTCCATCGCTGGAGCCAATCGCTTGAGGTCAAGTTGACGATGCCGCCATCACCGATCGATTTTGCGGAAAGCAACTCGCCTAACATGGTTACGTAATTCAGGTCCAGATGCCGAGAGCCATCGTAGGAGTTCAAGTCAATAATTCTAGATTCATCGCCGATACCCATCGTAAATAGATACATGGAATCTGGGCTATAGGCAATTTCCGTGGTACCTTTGGGCACCGGCATAGGTTTCAAATACCACTGTCGGTCACGAACGTTCCAGAGGTACACTCGCATTTCACTCGTAAGCGTGGCAATGGAAGAACCGTCCGGCGAAAAGCAAGCGTCCAGGACTTTTTTGTTATGTATGAGTTCAATACTTTTGCGGTTCTCCTGAATCAAGTCCACAATTCTTGCTCGACCATCTTCACAGGCTATCAAGATCTCCTGCCCGTTGTTCGAGAACTCAACGGATCGAATTTTTGCCGCAAACTCGAGTTCACGAAGAGTCTTGCCATCTGAAAAATCGAGTAATGCAACTCGATTGGTGTCATCACATGCCATCGCGAGCTGGTTGCCGACTACTGAAATAGCAAGGTGGCGAATCGTCCAGTTGTCCGCAAAATCTGTGGCAAATTTCTGCTTCTTGCCTTGCCAATCCCAGACGCAAAATCCTTTGCCAATTCCCCAGGCCAATAAATAGTCGCCTGCGGAGCTGAACTGCAATTGTCCATTGCGAAAATCGTCCGGCTTGAGAACAGATTCGATATCTGCAGGTCGCTGGTCATGCGGAAAAGTTGGCAAAGTTAATGTCGCAATAATCGAGGTATCCTTAAGGTCGACCAATACGATTTCCATGTTGACCAAAAATACTGCTGCCAGTGCTTTGGTTGGATGAAGCGTTACATAACGTGGCTCCGCATGCAGCGGAATGCTTGGTCCAAATGGGCGCCCTTCTGGAAACTCCCAAACCTGAATTGTTCCGGCCGTGGCATCGGTTGTGACCATGGTATTGTCACTGCGGACGGGATTTGCGTGGAGAGAAACCAATTTGCTTTGATCTGCGGTCATGACGGCATCAAGCAAGAAGCCTTTATCCGTTGAGCTATGCAGTGGAGTTTCAGCGACGACAACGCCGTCTCTAAGTCTGCGGAGACTCGCATTGACAACTTTGCTGGCCAAAGAGCTGGAGCCAGCAATTAGCCAGTGATTGGCATTGATAGACTTAAGTGTTGTCCCACCGGAATTCCCTTGGACGGTATAACCCGGCGGTGCGAACGATGGGACATGCCAAATTCGAATTAGGCCATCGCGTTGTAACGTCATGAGTCGGCTGCCGTTTTCATGAAACAGCATTCCAACTACATTGTCGGTATGGGCAAGTGTTGCTAGAGGAATGTCACGCTCGTTGAACAATCCACCGGGTGGTTTTTCTTCTCCAACATTCCACAATCGAACAATTTGATCGCGTCCACTCGTGGCTACCAGCTTTTGACCTCCGAAAGCTGCGAATGTGACCGCATCGTCGTGAGACAATCGATTTTGATGCCGAACATAATAGGGTTGTTCCTGTCTCCATTTGATCGATTGAATACGCGCATAGCTGTCTCCTCCTACCACACAATGTGATTGGTTGTGGGAAAGCGCCACGGAGAGTGTTGTGCCAGTGAGGATTGGTTGCCCTAGTTGCGATCCGTCGGAACAGTCGAAAATACGAATGCGTCGTTCTTCAGTCCGTACAAACAGCTTAGTACCATCTTCAGAAAACTCAGCAATAAACGGGGCTGCCGAGTCGGTCGAAGGTACCAAATAGCATGGTACTTGCAGTATTTGATTTGGAACCGCTTCAGCGAGATCGTAGACAGTTACATTTCCATCTCGGGTCACTACCGAGATCATTGTGTCGGTGTGTGCAAACTTTGAAATGAAGCTTGAAGTGAGTAGTTCCCAATCGAGTTCACGATTTAAATCGCTTGAATCAACGATCGTCAGCCGATTGGAATAGCCGACGACGATCTTATGACCAGAAGTTGAGAAACAGATACTAGTGATTTCTGCGTCAAAGAATACGGTTCGCACAGTCGCTTTTGTCGCCGCGTCAACTAAGCGCAGTTCTCCACTGGAGCTACCGATGGCAAGAAGCTTGCCATCATTACTCCAGGCCGCGGAACTCACGGGCAAGCCTCTTCCAATGGGGCGCCAGATCTCATCGGTATCAAAATTCCATATGCCAAAGTCATCGCCAGACTTGAACATCACTTCGGAAAGTGTTTCGGACAAATGCCAACAACGCCAATCGTCTTGAAAGGTCGTTGTGTGGATTGGGGCTGGTAGTTGAAAAGCGGCTAGTGGTTTCGGGCTTTCCGAAAGCCAGCTTAAGCAGCGACTTCTACTATCCGAAATGGCGGTTGGGCCAATGCCTTCGAGCGCTGCGGCTCGAGCGAACCACAGGAGTGATTCGCCATGCAAGTCGGTGCGAGCCGCCCACAGACCGTTGGTGGTATAAAGTTCTGCGACAGCCTGCTGCGCCTTTTGATTTTTACTGGCTGCATCGACGTGCGCCAGCTTAACCGCCTCGGTCATAGCTGCCTCGCGGATACTCGCAAACTCGGAATTCATTTTGGCTACGTATTCTCTCCATGCAAAGCCCAAGGAGATCATTACGAGGGCAGTGAGCATGAGCCCTGCGAAGAACGCGGTGATGGCCATGGCGGGATTACGGGCACACCATCGCCACCGCCGCTCAAGCATTCCGACTGGACGGGCACTAACTGGTTCGCCCTGCAAGAAACGCGACAAATCGTCTGCAAGTTGTCTGGCGGACCCATAACGCAACGCAGGAGATTTCTCGAGACATTTCAGGCAGATCGTCTCGAGGTTGCGATCCAGTTCGGGCCGATGCGCGCGAGGGCTAACTGGTGGTTCCTCTATGACTTTCCGTAGCGTAAGTAGCTCACTGTCGGACTTAAAAGGTGCGTTTCCAGTGAGTGTGGCGTAGAGGATTGCCCCCAGCCCATAGACGTCCGCTTGTATGGTAATCGACTTTACCTGTCCCATCGCCTGCTCAGGCGCCATATATCCGGGTGTCCCAATGATGGCGCCACTGCGAGTGAGTTCGAGACTGTTGCCGATCTGTTTTGCCAGGCCGAAATCAGTTACAAACGGCCGATGTTCGCTATCAAGCAACACATTTGCAGGCTTGAGGTCGCGGTGCAGTATGCCGCGTTGATGAGCATAATGAACGGCGTTGGCAATGGTTCGTACCAGAACGGCAGCCGCTTTGGGAGCCATTGGGCCAGGTTTTAAGTGATCATGCAAAGTGCCGCCCGCGATATATTGCATACTCAGGAACGGCTGCCCCTCGAACTCCCCCACTTCGTGGATTGAGACGATGTTGGCATGATGCAACGATGCAACTGCCTCCGCTTCGATCCGAAAGCGAGTTTTATCGCGCACTGCGTTTAGCACCATCTTCAGCGCGACGATTCTTCCGAGACTGACTTGGCGGGCGCGATAGACAACACCCATGCCACCACTGCTGATCAACTCCAGCAGTTCGTAGTCGCAAAACATCTTTCCGTTCAAGTTTTCGGATTCAAAAATCGCTTCTGGTTTTGAACTCTCAACGAGTGCGGCAGTCTTCTGTTCCATCGACATCCAATTGTCAATGAACTGATTGAGCTCATTGGCCCATTGCGGATATTGCTCCAGCAATGCGTGGCGATCCAGTGGTTCGTCACTCTCTAGTGCCAAGATGATCTGTTCGAGCGCTTCATCCAGTACCTCGCCTGGCTGAGCCGATTCGTGAGGAAAATCTGACTGGGTGACCATATTATTTTCCCATGGACTGTTGCAGCGTTCGCAAACCACGGTGAATGAGTCCAGCCACGGCAGCCGTCGAGCGATTCAGCTGTTCAGCGACTTGCACTAATGTCATTCCCTGAATGTGATGGAGGTTGATGGCCAAACGTTGAGCTTCAGGGAGCGTTTCCATCGCACATTGCATTTGCTGAAGTTCCTCATTCCACAAGGCCCGAGCGCTGGGTGAAGTCTGCTCCGCGCGCAAAGATAAATTGGTCGATTGCCCTGAACGTTGCCTGGGCCGATGCATGCGGCGCTCGTTGGCTATATTGCGTTTTTGCGATCGCAATCGACGAATATTGTCTATGAGATTGCGAGACAACATACATCGAAGCCAGTTCGCCAATTCAGCTTCCGATTTGCCCCGAAAGTCTCTCAAGTGTTTTTGCGCATCAGCAAGCGTTTCTTGGACAATGTCGGACGCGTCAAACTTGGCTTGATACTTGTGCGAAATGCGTTCGACACAAGACCTCAGAAGCTCGCGGAATTGCCCGAGATCTGGAATTTCCGCAACCTTGGAATCGGGTACTGTCATGGCAATTCAATATCTGAAGTTTAGCCGAAATGGTGTCGTGCAAGGGGAGAGCTGAGTGCGCGCGAAATCGGCGTCTAGCCGCTAGGGCGCAGAATCTCTCGCACTTATGCGCGGAAAAAATGAAAAATCGAAAAATATTTTTTTAACTTCACTATGAATCGAACGTGCATGAGACCGGCCTCAACGAAGTGTAGGGCAAAGGTGACTGCCTAAGCGATTGTACCCAAGATGTTGCCGTTGAGCGGATTCTATCGATTCGATCTACACAGGATTTTCTGACGTGCCGCCATGAAATGCTGACTTAAGTTGAACCGACAACGTTGGCTGAAGCGGACTGCCGTCTGTGCCAACAATGCCCGCGCTGGCTGAAGAAGCCGCCATTAACAACAAAAAGGTCGTTACGGTTTTCATTTTGACGAAATAGACAGGGCGGTTTCTGCACGACGTTGGTAAACCGCAAGCATGCAGAACCCGAGCAACATTAATCCGCAGGTCGGTTCTGGAACTGAACTGATATCTGACAGTTGCAATCTCACGTCGTGGGGATTGTATAACACCGACCAGTGGTACAAATTGTTGCCAGCGATACTGGTTGGATCGTTGAGGAATGTGCCGCTGATGTTCCCACCTGACAGCAGAAAAGTAAATTCATCGCCAATATTGGGACTAAAATTCAGAGTGGGGTCGTCTGTTATGTTTACATTCAAAAAACCTCCCAACTCAGTCGCACCAGCCACCAACAGTAAGTCATGCTCGGCACCCGCCAGATAACCACCGATGTCAATTGTCCAGCTACCGGTGTTGGTGAAGCGATCGACGGATGCTAGGCCAATTGTCTCGCCAATTTCGAAATCGCCGTGATTTTCAAAGCCGACGTTGTCAAGCGTCACGCCGTCGTGAAACATCATCTGGCCGCTTGCTGCGTTGACGAAACTTCCATTACCGCTGAATTCGACATCACTCTCCAGGATCGTATTGCCCTGCATTCGTAGAGCAGCACTGGTAGGTCCGATGGAAACTTGAGCTGGGGTTGCACCTGAACCCAGGAATGTAACGTCCGAGTCGATGCGAACACGACCGCCGGTTACATTCAGCTCTCCTGTCATGAGCATCGCCGATCCGGCCAGGCGCGTCTCGAAGAATGGTGTAAGACCTGACAAATTCATCTCGCCTGCCATGGTCCAAGCTTCAGCAGGGTCCGTCAGATTGATCGTCAAGCGAGGCAGAATTCCACCCGAAATGTTTAGGGTGCCGTCAAAACTGCTGCCAGCAATCACCGCTTCAATTGACGCGGTATTGACAACGAGGCTGGAGTTGACATTCCAAGTAGTAGTACCCAGGTAACTATCCATGTCGAACTCTTCCGCGTTAATCGTCGCGCCTAATCCATTAACGTAGGCAGTCCCATTCTGACGAGCCCCCCCCCTCGAAATAAGTGTTGCCGCTCCAATACGTATCGTTGTTAAATTCGACTCCGTAGACGCCCAGAAGACCGCTACTGGACGATTGAAACGTACCGCCATTGATTTCCGTGGGGGCATTGAACTCCAATCGGCTGGACTGCCCGATAGAAAACTGTCCTCCATCGACATGAACCAGTGAGGTAGCGTTGCCGCCAATACTCAGCACATTGTTGTGGCTGGTATCGATGCGCGCCGCCTCACGAATACGAATTTGGCTGGAGTTGATTTCCAGGTCGGACGCAACAATTTCGTCACTGCCAAGCATGTTGATTTCACCTGAAAAGTCCAGTGATCCGCCAGTAATGCGAGCGGCCTCGATGGTGTTGAAATTCCAGCCAACCAGAAACTCGCCGCCAGCATCAACAGTCCAGCCCTCGCTGAGATTCATCGCTAGCTCGGCCCCCGACCCAATGGTTAGCTGACCGCTAAAACTGTCGGTCAAATGGGTTCCTTCTAGACGTATGCGAGCTCCCCAGTTGTTTGCGCTGTCGTAGTCTGTTGCTTGAATAATCCCGTTGCCACTGAGGCCATCGAGGTCATAACCGCCTCCACTGAGCTGATGAACCACTAGTCCATAATTCGTTCCAGCTTCGATGATTCCATCATTGATCAAAGATGTTCCCGTTCGGAACAAGTTGATGAATCCCAGACCCTCAACTCTTGAAAACTCGTCAATGGTCAGGCGGTCATAGATATCGGCAATCCCGCCATCGAATTGAATCGTCGCTCCCTGGCGTACTGCCAAGTCTTCGGTGCGAATCGAAAGTCCGTCCCTGGAACCAACATATAGCCGTGAGGGTGTCAGACCCGAAAAACCACCAAAGCCACTGACAAGCGTATCTCCAAGAACATTCAAATAGGCGGACTGCGTATTCAATGCACTGCCGCTGTAGATAGAAAGACTGGCAATTTCAGCTTGCTGGTTTAGGTTAACCATCGCGCCGCTTCCATTGCTGATCGAGACATCATCCATTGCAGCCGGCACCCCAATAGGATCCCAGTTGGCACCGTTCGACCAGAGCCCTACTCCTGCGTTCCAGTCAACTTGTTGGGCCTGAATGTGCGAGACTCCACCGAACATTGCGATTGAAATCATTGATAAGTTGAGGACGTGGCGGCGGCGAAAACCGATGCGAGCTGACTGGGGCGATAAGGACGGATCGTTCAAGCCTGTGATGAGATTCTGGGCCACATTTGCGCCATTGGAAACTTGCAATACTCGTCGCCTACGCCGTAGTCCGCATACTAGCCCACCAAGAGTCAACAGTAGTCCGGCTGCAGGCTCAGGCACAGAAATCGCAGACAGTTGCAGCGTGACATCATGCGGATTGTAATGCACGTCCCAGTGATAGGTCTGGCCCTGAAAGGTGGTGGTCGGGGCTAACACGAAAGTACCGTTGATTCCCGCCAGCGCCGACAAGATTGTAAACTCGTCACCTACTTCTGGAAAAAAGTCTGGCCCGACAAATTCAATCAAGCGAACCTGCAGATCCCCACCCAGCTCAGCCGAGCCGCCCGTCACCAACAATAAATCGTGTTCGGTGCCAGCCAGGTAACCACCGATGTCCACTGACCATATGCCTGTGCTGGCGAAGTGGTCTACGGTCGCTATCCCTGCTCCATTGGCAATGTTTAACAACCCTTCGTTGACTAATCCGATATCGTTAAAGGAGACTCCCGATTCTAGCAGCATAGCGCCAGACGCAGCGTTGATCATCGTTCCAGAACCGATAAACTCAACGCCACTTTCAACCACTGTAACACCGTGCATTCTCAATTCAGTGCCGTTATCAACGAGAGAGACCTGAGCAGGGCCAGCAAACCCAGCATCCGCAAATGTCGTATCCGAGTTGATCCGAACGCGTCCACCGGTGACATTGAGATCGCCTTGTACGATCATGTGCGAGCCGGCCACGCGCGTATCGAAGAACATCTGTGAACCGGCCAAGTTCATGACTCCGGACATAGTCCAGGAGTCGGACGGATCGGACAGATTCAACGTCAATCGTGGAGTTGTCCCGCCATTGACGTTGATGGTTCCGCCGAAACGGTTTGAACCCGTGGTACTTATCTGATCGGCATTAATCGTTAGAGCTGAGTTCAGATTCCAAACAGTTGTCCCCGATAAGCCATCCATATCGAACAAGTCGGCGCTGATCGTGGCGCCTAGACCACCACCACTGATGTGAGCATTGCCCTGTTGTCGAGCCGAGCCGGTGAGCGTTACGTTTCCCTGCCAAAACGTCAAGCCGTTAAAGACTACGCTTCCATCCACGAAGTTGGGAGCAAATGAATTGAATGAGCCTCCACTCACGTCGGTTACACCGTTGAATTCCAGAGTCGCAAATTGGCCCATGTTGAATGAACCACCTAGAATATTCGTATTGCCGCTAAAGCGAAGCGAATCGGTGTGGCCGACATTGATCGAGGCTGTTGACTGAATCGTGGTCGGGGCCTGCACAAGCAACTTGCCCTCGGCCAAGCTGACGTTCATCGTTCCGCCGAAGGTCAGGTGGCTACCAGAGAGGATCGAGGTGGCCGCATTGTTAAAGCCAGAAACAGCAATCAGGCTGTTGGAGTCCGCTGTCCAGCCATCCAGGATGTTCATGTTCAGCAATGCTCCCGGCACCATTGCAATCGAACTACTGAAACTGTCTGTAAGATTCCCAGCGTTGACATGCAACTGCCCAAAAAGATTCGTTAGTTGCAGCGAGCCATTGCCAGTTGTTCCATCCAGATCGATGTCCCAGTCCTGAACGACCTGGCCAGCATTGAGTATCAACCCGCCACTATTGTTAGGTCGGATGACGCCGTCATTGGTAAACCCGCGGGTGATCATCGTACCACGTCCCGAAATCGTTCCTGAGGAAGTCGATGGTGGAAAGAAGATCACTTCGACATTGTCTTGCAACTCAAAATGGGCTCCAGACCCCAGGTGGAGTTCCCCCTGGAAATCTTGCTGGTTAAGAAACGGAGCCGGGCGGGCAATCAATCTCGTGTTATTGCCGGTGATCGAAACAGTTCCGAATGACAGCAATTCGCTTCCGTTCATATCAAGCGTGACTCCGTTGCTGAGATACAGTCCATCATGGGAGACTCCCCAATCGCCTCCCATCATCACGCTGGCTCCCGCTGTCCCCGGCAGATTACCGATCCGAATGATGTCGTCGTTTTGCGGAGCCCCCAACGGACTCCAGTTGCCACCATCGAAGAAGTCGCCGTTTCCAGCATTTCCGCTCCAGTGAATCTCTTGGGCCGTGCACTGGTGAACCATTAACGGCGTCAGCATACCGAGTGCTATGAACCGGATTGAATGCGTGCCTATTTGCTGAAGGGCCATATGGACTGCGTTCCAGACTTGTGGCCTGGATGAGTCGAAAACACGACTTGCAATTGTTGAGTAACCCATTGGTAAACTTCTTGAGAATGGAAGAGTGTTCTTAGGAACAGAAGGCGCCACCTGTCGACGTGTGCCGACGCTAAACGTGTTAGGCGCCGATTGCATGAAGATAGTGCGCAAATAATGCAGAAATGGAACACTTCTCCAAGGCAGCCTGTTTGTGGCTTCCATGGCTGTAGCGCAGTTTGCGCAAATTTTGGGTGTGATGTCTTGGAGTGCGACTGAAGAAAACATGCCGCGTCAAAAAAGAAAAAGACCCAAACCTGGCGCTCACTTCGGCGACGGAATGCGCCCAAAACAAGTGGTCCTGGTCACCTCCACAAACAATTCTTTTTTAGGTGCAACATGCCACTTCAGTCGATTCGATTCAAAAGTATCCTGCAACTTGAAAACGCTCAATCAAATTCTCCAGCAGTCTTGCGCGGCGCGGTCGGCGAAGGTGTTCGCGCAATCCAACAAGCGCTTGCAGATCTTGAATATCCCATGGAGGATTCGTTTGCTGTTTACGGAACACCGGACGGGGTTTTCGGCAAGGAAACGAAGAAGCGAGTGATTGAGTTTCAAGAAGACTTCTTCCTCGAGCCTGATGGAAAGGTCGGCAGAAACACGATCAACAAACTCGACGAGCAGTTCAAAGACGAGCACTTGCCGCCGCCTATTCCACCCATTCCAATCATCGATTATCGTGTGCCTGGAACGATCCGGCGAACGAACCAGCGTCACTGGTTTGGAGGCGAGTCACTGTGTTGGGCTGCGGCTCTTACCATGATGTTTGAATGGCGCGACCAGAAGGAGCACAACACGCGAGACTTGCTGGACAGCATCGGATGGCGATTTCGTGTGCTTTTCGAGACAAATATGGTTATGCAGGCAGGACTGTGGGGCGAACTGACACGCTCTGCGGGTATGCAAGCTCTAACGCCAACCAGCATGACGCCGCGAGATTGGGAGAAACTGCTCCGAACGCACGGCATGCTGTGGGTAGGCGCGATGAGCGGACTGGACGCATCAGCGTTTGGCCACTCGTTTATCATGTACGGATTGAAGACCGGTCTACCAGGGGAACAACACGTCAGAATGATCAACCCGGATGGCGCGCGTGACTGGGATATCACATATAGCCGTTTCAATGCTTCCTATGAGGCCGCTCACACGTCGAAATATCCCCAGGTTCGCTATTTCCCGTATCGAGGCTAGGACGCAGCAAGATACTTGATGAATCGCCTCGCCAAGCTACAGAACACCTCGGTACTTCAGAGCATAGACATACAAAGCGATTGAGCCGACACAGAGATATAACAAGCCGTTGGGTGGGTAAGGACGCCCACGAGCTGGCTTGTTCGGATCGGGCTTTCGATGGCCAAGCCAACTCGGCTTGGGTTCGAAGAAAATGGGCCTTTTAAGTTGCTCAACGAATTCCCGTTGTCGAGGGGCCTGCTCCAGGCGTGCCACATCTTCAACCGTCAGACCTTGAAGAGCTTCTCGAACGACAATGCGTGGCGGATTCCAAATTGGTCGTCGCACTACGCTCATGTCGAGCAATTGATACATGGGAAAGAGGATGAACAACGCGCAGACAACGAGTACCGGCAGTAAGCCGCCAAAGAGGACTGCAGCATCAATTCGGTTGCTTCTATCTTTAAACACAATTTGTCTTCTACCACGACTATTAATACTCGTCACAGCATGCTTTGCCAGCCTGTAGGCAACTGCCCATCAAAGCCAAAGCAGTACTTCCAATCCACAGCCAGTAGCCAGGTCCGTACGCAGTGATCTTGGATCGATTGCCGGCTTCGTCCGACATAATATCATCATGCAGCAAAAAGCTCAGAGCTAGTAACAATGCAATACCGGCAGCTCCGATGGCATACCTGCGATGTGCAGGAGACCATAGTGTCAGCCAGGCAATCAACAGAGTCGGGTTGGCCAGCCATGAATAGATGCCGGTAAGTATACCCAGCCAACCGACCATCAACAGGCCAAAGCCATTCGACCAAGCCCGAGAATTCTCGGGTCGATCAATGTAGAAGCAATCTTGGGTCAAACTAGCAACGAACAGCAATATACTTGCCGCGCCGCAAGCGGTTACCCAGGGCGATCGGCGAAGAAAGTTGCGTCCCTGAATCGACTTGAGGTTCCGGTCTCGCAGGAGTTCGGTCTGGCAACGATGCTCTAAGTCAAAGTTCATCGAAGAATCTCAATTCTCAACAATGTCAAGGACGACAATGTCGCCGCCACCCGGCCCTAACACGCGTGTCGCGCTTGCAACTGAATCAATGATATCGAACACCAGAATGTCCCCGCCTCCTCCACCGCCCATTGCGGGTCGCGTTGCATTTGCGACCGAATCGACGATATCGAAAACCAAAATGTCTGCACCGCGGCTCGACGAACCGCCCGCAGACGATTGAGCTTTCAACGTTTGTGCGGGTAACGCGCCCACAGCGATCATCATCGCCAAAGTTCGCGCCAGCCGACTGTGTTTAAATAAATCTCGCAACATCACATGTCTCCTGAAAAGAAGCGAGGCGATTAGCCAACCGCTCGGGGCCACGCCTCAACCTGACTAGGCTGCAAGTCCAACAACTGAACTCGCGATACCAGTAAGGGCGTTAGACTGAACTCAGTTGTGCGCGCTTCTTGAAAAACGATAGAAATTGGTGGAACAAGTTGACGCAGACAAGCAGTTGATAGCGAGGATCGAAGTGACACTGAGTCTGCTTCGGTTGCGCAAAAAGCAAATTGAAGAAAAGTGCTGGTTGACGCGCACAATGTTGCAGCAAATTGCGCCGAACCATTCGTACGCGGAAATCTGCCCTTCAATTTGCCTGCGCTGCGAATTCGCCGGTGTGACGACCTCGTAAGCGGTTTCGCTCGCCTTGGGCCTTCAATCACATGCGGCGAGACATGGTCGCCGCGGTACGTAAACAGAAAAGTCTGCTTACAATTTCGCTCAGCACACTTGACATTTTTTACGCGGTAGCGTCAAAGGAATGAAATGGACCTATATGACAAATTCCGAGAGATGCGCCCGAAGCGCATTCGTTCTCGCTTCGTCGGCTCGGCTGGCGGCATAGCATTTGTTGCGGGTGCAGCAATCGCTGGGCAATGCATGATCTGGTTAGGTATGTTTAAGCCTGGAGTCACGCACAACAGCGAAATTCTCAACTACTGGCCGGGGTTTCTCGCCGGAGGACTCCTCTTGGGATTCTTTGCAGCAATTGTCGCACGAATCTTTTATGATTTTTACTTAGAAAACGACTGAACCTCTGGTAGGCTTGTCGAACTAAAATGCCAGCGCTGAACTTGGTACGCGCGGGTCGGAAGCGGCTATCATGGCACCGCTTTCAAGACGTGCGAGGCCCTGCGATACGGCAGCGCGTTTGATCTGTTCGATGGAGTGACCACGACGCGCGAGCTCGGCAACGAGTTCAGCACTCACTGCATTTTCACAGACCGCTTTATCCGGTGACCATTGGTGATGTAGACGCGGGGCGGCAATGGCCTCATCAATCGATTGGCCAAGATCGAGCACGCGTACAAGCACTTGCAACGTCGTGGTGATAATCTTTGGACCGCCAGCCGCGCCACAGCTTAATATGGGTTGTCCTGCGTCGTTTAATACAATGGTCGGACTCATGCTAGACAGCGGACGTTTTCCAGCGGCTACTGCATTGGCTTGTGAACCTACCAACCCAAACGCATTGCGTACGCCAGGGGCGATGCTGAAATCGTCCATTTCATTGTTCAGTACAATTCCGGTTCCCGGCACAATCATTTTGCTGCCAAACGATGTGTTCACGGTCTGCGTGATTGCTACTACATTGCCTTCGGCATCCGCTGTCGTCAAATGAGTTGTATGTTTTCCTTGTCCGAATAGATCAACGTCGGCGCGCGGTGGCTGCCCGTGACTGTTCACTGGCGTGCTTCGCTCGAGATCGATGGTGCTGGCAAGCTGTCGCAAATAGGTGGGGTCGAGTAAGCCACGCGGCACCTGGGCAAAATCGGCATCTCCCAGCCAGTACGCGCGGTCAGCTAAAGCCCGCTTCATCACTTCTAACAACAAATGTAAGCCGGTTGCCGTCGATTCGACAAAGATCTGCTTTAGGTCGTAGGCTCCGAGCATGCCGAGCATTTGAGCAATATGGATGCCGCCCGAACTGGGTGGCGGAAAGCCTAATACAAGTTTGTCGCGGTAGATGGTCGATATGGCCTCACGCGAAACAGTATTGTAATTGTCGAAATCTTCCTGAGTGATCAAACCCCCTTGTTCACGCAGATGTTCTGCAGTCCGTCGAGCAAATTCACCGCGATAGAACCAATCGACGCCAAACTCGGCAAGGGCACGCAAGCTGGTCGCCAAATCGGTTTGACGCAATAGGTCACCGGCTTTCCAAGGATTGCCGGACGCGTCGAGCAAGATTGCGGAGGATGCGGGAAACTGCTTTAGTTCTTGAGCTTCGGAGCGAAGGACACTTGCATAGTTTTCGGTAATCTCAAAGCCAGCTTCGGCGACTTCCGCGGCGGCGTTCAGTGCCCCGTGCCATGTCAAATTCCCATGCCGACGGCTGAGTTCGTAAAGGGCGGCCGGCAGACCCGGTACGCCGACGGCAAGTGCACCCGTTTGGCTAAGTTGCGGAGCGGGGCGGCCATTGCGGAAGAACATTTCAGGTGTGGCTGCTTGGGGAGCTTTTTCTCGTCCATCGAGTGCGATGGTAGTACCGTCCGCGCGACGCACGAGAGCCAGACATCCGCCGCCCAATCCAGAATTGTGTCCGTCGACCACCGAGAGCATGATGGAAGCGGCAACAGCGGCATCGATCGCGTTGCCCCCGCGCTCAAACGCATCGATCGCTGCTTGGCTGGCGAGTGGGTGAACAGTTGCGACGACTCCACGATCGCCACGGGCGACGGTGGTCGCCTGCAGCGGTGTTGGATTCGCTGAAAAAAGACGCGTTGGGGCCAGCGCCAGCGTTCCGCCACAGAGCAGTGAACTGTGCAAAAACGCACGACGACTTGGATATTGCAAAGGCATCGACTATCTTTCATAGACCAAATACTCAGCCAACTACTATAACGAAAGAGCCTTCAATGATCGCGAAACTTTTGAGAAACGTCCAGTTTTCTTGTATCCTTCTCGCGCTCACTTCGGCCAGTTTGGGGCAAGAGACAACGAAAAAGCTACCAGCCAAAGTGGCCGAAGAACCTGCCGTAGCGAACGAAGCTGCCAAGCGGGCCGAGAACTTGCCCTCCGGGATCAACGACAGTTTTCTTGATCCCGACATGAACGTCGAAGACTTTATCAAACGCTTTGAAGTGGAAAGCCGTGAAGTCTTCGCCTGCCGCGAGCAAATCCTGGCTGCCATGCAGCTCAAGCCGGGAATGGATGTTGCCGACGTCGGCTCGGGGACTGGATTGTACTTGCGGCCACTTTCCCGCAGCGTGGGTGAGGAAGGCAAAGTCTATGCGATCGATATCTCTCCAAAATTTGTCAAGCACCTGCGAGATCGGGCCAAAGAAGAAAAGTTGGCTAACGTGGAAGTGGTGCTCTGCTCCGACAGCGACGTGAATTTGAAGGCCAACACAATTGACCGCGCATTTATTTGCGACGTCTATCATCACTTTGAGTATCCCGAGAGTTCGCTCAAGTCGATTTACCGGGCCATGCGCGAAGGTGGAAAGTTGATTCTTGTCGATTTTCATCGTGAACCTGAAGTGAGTCCCGATCGACAACAATGGCTCAAAGGACATATCCGAGCACCACTGGAAACTTTCAAGCAGGAGATCATGGATGCAGGTTTCAAGTTCGAAGAACAGGTAGAAATTGACGGTTTCACCGAAAACTATCTGCTACGCTTTAGCAAGTAACACGCGGCAAATGACAATGAACTACGAAGTAAAAGCCCTACAACGTGCCGCCAACAACTGATTCGCCAACGGATTCGCCAAGTCACCACCTAACGCGAAATTCTGGACTAGGAATTGCTACGCTTTCGGCGTTGGTGGTCGCCAACATGATTGGTGCGGGTGTGTTCACGTCGAGTGGTTTTTCGATCGGCAGCCTGGGCAATCCAGGGCGAGTGATGTTGGCTTGGTGGTTGTGCGGTGCCTGGGCCGTGTGCGGAGCCGTGGCTTACGGCGCATTGGTTTCGCGACTGCCCATGTCAGGCGGCGAGTATCTGTTTTTAAGTCGCTTTGTGCATCCGTCGGTTGGTTTTCTCGCCGGTTGGATCTCCGTAATCGCGGGCTTTACAGCGCCCATCGCTCTGGCCGCGCAAGGTGCCGCGGCGTATATCCTGCCGACCATGTCCGAAGGTGAATTCAGCCTGACGGTCGTGGCCGCGACGGTGATTCTCTTTGGAATGCTCTGTCATCTCGTGGGCCTTTCGATCGGTGCGGGCGTGCAGAATGCCATTGTGGGTGCCAAGCTCGTCATGCTGACGATCATCATAGTCTGGGCATTTCTGTTCGCTCCGAATGACGTCTGGCAAGGAGGTGCATTGCCCGACAGATCGGCTCAGTGGTGGCCGGAGAGCCTTGCCGCGTGGACCGTGTTGATCGGCTCGATGTCCTGGATTGCCCTCAGTTACACAGGGTTTAATGCGGCAGTTTATGTGGCTGGAGAAGCTCGAGACCCCACGCGCACTGTACCTCGAGCGATGCTACTGGCGACGTTGGCAGTGACGGTTCTCTATCTCTTGCTCAATTATGTGTTCGTGTACGCACCGGTGCCCGAGTCGATTCAGTTTCAAAAGAATGTTGCTTCGATCGCTGGTCGCGCCGTCGGTGGCGTGCAACTGGAATGGCTCATTCGAATCACGATCGTTTTGGCCATGGTCAGCAGTGTGTTTGCGATGTTGCTCGCTGGACCACGCGTTTATCAGAAGATGGCGGAAGATGGAGTGATGCCCAAAATCTTTCGATCAGAAGGGTCACCGCGAATTGCTATTGTCATCCAGAGCGCTCTCAGTCTCGTTGCGATTCTGATCGCCAACTTGTTGCAATTGATGACGTATCTCGGTTTAACGTTATCGGCTTGCGGCGCCTTGGCTGTGCTTTCGCTGTGGTGGGTGCGCCGCAAATTGCCGGACGCGCATCCGCTTAAGTGGTGGGAAACGTTGGCCATGACCGTCTACTTGGGAATTACTGCATTGATTCTCACCGCCTCATGGTGGGAGAACTTTTGGCAGTTTGTGGCCATGTTGGTCACGTTTGGGATGGGAATTCTGCTTTACGTTTTCTCCATCATCCGTGAAACGCAATCATCCGCCAGGCAATGGAAGTAGATCAACGCTTGCCAATCAATGGACTGTTTCAAGGACTCTCGTGGTGTCCGCACCTGCTCGTCTCGCTGGGACGGTTCTTCATTTTTAACCCGAATTTATAACCAAAATTCTTATTATGACGCAGTGACCTTACTCAATGGAAGCGTCGTTGCGCCCGTGGGAGCCCGAATTGTCGCATCGTGTCAGTATTTGCTTTGACGGCCGTTCACCGGTAGACGATATTTGTGGTGCGCGGCCATTTTTGACTGCGTGCTTGATAAGCCGAAGGACTTGTGTCTCTAACGGTCTAGCGAGTTTAAGTCTTGTTGAATTGAAGTAAGATGGTGAGGCTCAATTGCCAGAATTGGAGTTGCCCGTCAACGGGCGCGTTTGGCGGTAGCAGAAGTGGCGAAACAGGCATAGACCAGCAGAAACCTAGGCGAGTGATGATATGGATCGGCGGGCAATTGAAGAGACTTATGAATACTGTCCGCGCTGTGCGACTCCCAGTAAGCAACTGGGGGGGATACCATTTCGTTGTGAAGAATGTGGCTTCGCCTGTTTTTTTGGACCAGTGGCTGCCGTTGGTGGGCTTATCGTCAGCGAAGCAGGCCTACTGCTATTTGTTCGGCGCGCGCGCGATCCAGGCAAAGGACTGTGGGGATTGCCGGGCGGTTTTGTCGATCGTGATGAGACAGCCGAAGACGCACTGAAGCGAGAGATCGAAGAAGAGACAGGACTGATTGTCCATCGTACTGAGTACCTAACGACTTTCCCGAATCAATACAACTATCGTGGCGTCGTGGCGCCGGTGATCGACCTTTTTTATGTTTGTTACGTAGATTCAGAACTCGCTATCACGATTGATTGCGATGAGCTTGAACACTTTGAGTGGTCGGAACCGAACGAAGCTTACCTTGCCAACATGGCCTTCGACTCGAATCGACGAGCCATACAATACTGGATGTCGCAACGAGTTTGATTTTTTATCTAGCCATTGCTATCTGCAGTAACTCGCAATCCGGCAGGAACAATTGCACGTTCAGCCCATCCAAAAGCAGCCTGGACAATCAAGGCCAAAATCGCTGCAGGAATAGCACCTTGCAAGATCAACCATAAGTCCGCCAAGCGAATACCTGTAATGATAGGTTGTCCGTAGCCACCAGCCCCGATCAATGCGCCAATGGTGGCTGTCCCAACGTTGATAACAGCGGATGTTTTGATTCCTGCCAAGATCGATTGTGCGGCCAGTGGCAGTTCAATTAAACGCAAACGAGCATGGTCGGGTAGCCCAAGCGCCAAGGCTGATTCATGGATACTTTGAGGCAAGCTGGTCAATCCTACATGGGTCCCGCGGACGATCGGCAAAAGACTGTACAAGAACAGCGCGAGGATTGCCGGTTTAGCCCCAAGTCCGAGAATCGGAATCATGAATACTAACAGAGCCATGGACGGAATCGTTTGAATAATGCCTACGATGCCCAGAATCCAGTCTCCCCAACGGGGATACTTGTACGCCACGATGCCCAATGGTATTGAGCAGAGAATCGCCAGTGTCAGCGAGATACCAACCAGATAACAATGTTCAAACGTATTGGTACGAAATCGAGCGAGCCGACGTTGGAAAAGGTTCTGCTGCAGGTCGGGGAGTGCAATTGAGGCATCGACGTGCTCCTTTAGGAATTTAGCAGCGATGAGTGGTTCTGGTTGCCGCTCAATGCGCGACGACTTGTTGAGTGCTGCCATTTGTGAACTATTGATCTTGTTCGTAAGCTTTTTGAACTCAGCGACAACCTGCGGATGCGTATTTTCCAGTTCTTGGCGGTACAAAATTACAGCCTCGTAGAGCGGGAAATGTGCCAAGTTGTCCTCAAGAATCTTAAGGTCAAACGAGATGATCTCTGGATCGGTCGAATATAAGTCGATGACATCAATGGAACCTGTCCAGACACCACGGTAGGCAAGACTATGATCGAGAGCTCGGATCGAAGTATGTGGTAGTTTGTATCGCGTTTTTAAACCGTTCCAGCAATCCCGGCGTTCGACAAATTCGTCAGAGAAACCGAGTTTGAACTCTGGGTGTGTCCGAAGGTCTGAAATCGTCGATATCCCCAGTTCGTCGGCTCGTTTGCGCTGCATGCCCAGCGCGTAGGTGTTGTTGAATCCAAGTGGCTCGCCAACTTTAACACCATCTTCGGCCACGCGCTCGCGAATGTCGTCCAACGCAAACACCACCTCTCCCGCCAAGATCTCTTCGGAGAGTGTTCCACTATATTCGACATAGGCATCAATCTCTCCGCGCTTCAAAGCTTGCCAAAGGACTTGTGTTCCACCCAATTCGCTTTTGTGAACGACGCTGGCCCCAGCGTTCTGTGCCAGTGTGCTCAGCATCTCTCCCAGAATGACCGACTCGGTAAAACTCTTTGAGCCGATGCGAACAGGCACCTGGTCCTGGCCTGAACTGACTTGTCCAAACAGTAGGATGCATAAGAGTGAACAGGTGAACGGAGAGATTTCGTGAATCTTGATGTACATCACTTGCCTTGCAATGTGTGGAGGTGACAATGTTGTCCGATTCTTATATGAGATACCAAGAGTGTTGTCGACATTACGCGAAATGTCGCTTTTTTGGCAATCGTTCACGGCAATGGAGAACAATTGTCCCCAATTGTTTTGCCCAGTTGTTCCCAGCTTAAGGCAATCATCGCAAGGAGCGGAACAACTGGGGACAATTGTTCTACAAAGTAACAGAACATGCAAAAAGCACTTGACTTATCGAATCTTCTGTAGCGGTCCAATGAGATGATGAATGAATCAGATCTGTTCATAGCAGCCAGCCAGATTGAAAACGTTGAAATGAGAAATGCGTTTCTCGATTCGGTTTGTAGAGGGGATTTGGAGTTACGAGCACGCATCGAAAAACGACTTGCCGACTATTCGGCTTGGGGAGAGGCTGCTGATCGATTTGTCGATGACCTGCCAAACCGACTTGCACAAATGAGATCTGAGGAGCAAATTGTAAACTACAGCAAAAGTTCTCTCTCCGATCACAAATCTTCAGCGACCTTGCGCGTGGGAAGTCAGTTTCAACATTATCGTATCGACGCATGTTTGGGCGTAGGAGGGATGGGGGAGGTCTATTTGGCTTTTGATGCTCGCCTGAATCGCAAAGTCGCGCTGAAGACGCTGCCGGCTGATCGAAACAGCGACGACGAATGGATACGGAGATTTGAAAGTGAAGTTCGGACAGTAAGTTCCCTCAATCATCCAAATATCCTCACGATCTACGAGGTAGGTGAGGCCCACGGATTGCACTTCATGGCGACCGAGTTTGTCGACGGCTCGACACTGCGGGAACATATTTCAGCGGATGGCTTGCCCCTTGTACAACGGGTTCAAATAGGGATCGAAGTTGCTCTGGCACTTGACGCAGCGCATGCGGCGGGAATTATTCACCGCGATCTCAAGCCAGAAAACATCATGGTCCGCAAAGACAATTTGATCAAGGTACTGGACTTTGGGTTGGCAAAACGAACTCGCAACGAGACGATGGCCACAGGCGGGTTCAGCGATGACGTATTGGTCGACGGTAGTGCAGACTCGAGAATCACCACCAATCCAGGAACAATCTTGGGAACGATGCGGTATATGTCACCGGAGCAGGCTCGCAGCCAAGCGCTCGACTACCGTTCAGATATCTTCAGTTTGGGAATTGTGCTGTACGAATTATTGACAGGGTCACTTCCGTTCAAAGGTGCCTCCGACGTCGACGTGGTGGCAGCAATTTTACAGCAATCCCCCGAACCTATTCGCACCCAGGCGATTCCACGGAGCATTCAGGATCTCATTGCAAAAATGTTGCGAAAAGATCGCGAGGTTCGCCTCATCTCAGCTCGAGAAGTTGCCGTTGAGTTGGGGCTGGCACTTGCAGAACTGGAGGAAGCAGCCAGTTTAAAGGATAACAATTCTGCGGTCGCGACGACACTTTTTAAGATTGCCAGCGGCGGTGAGAGCGATGCTCAGAATTTTGTAGTGCCCGAGGTACGCTACGCGCGAAGTGGTCAAGTGAATATTGCCTATCAAGTCTTGGGTAAAGGGGAGATCGATATTGTCTTTGTGATGGGTTGGGTCTCCCATTTGGATTGGTTCTGGAGGGAGCCGTCGTTTGCAAAATTCCTTCGTCGCCTCGCCTCGTTTTCGCGATTGATCTTGTTTGACAAACGCGGAACTGGGTTATCGGATCGTGTACCGTCGGACCAACTTCCCACGTTAGAACAACGCATGGATGATGTTCGAGCGGTCATGGATACTGTTGGTTCAGATCGAGCTGTCTTATGTGGAGTCTCAGAGGGTGGTCCGATGTGCGCCTTGTTTGCTGCAACCTATCCACAAAAGACGACGGCACTTGTCATGATCGGAAGTTATGCGCGGAGATTGCGTACCGAAAATTACCCGTGGGGTCCCACCGAAGAGCAACATACTCAGTTCCTTGACGATATTCGACAACACTGGGGCGGCCCAGTTGGAATCGACGCCCGCGCGCCGAGCGTGGCACGTGAAGCTGCGTTCCGAAGCTGGTGGGCTACCTACCTCCGCATGGGAGCCAGTCCAGGTGCTGCGTTGGCTTTGACGAAAATGAATGCACAAATTGATATTCGCCCCATCTTAAAAACCATTCAAGTGCCAACGCTGGTGTTACACCGGCGGGGAGATAAATGTTTGTTGTATGAGGAAGGGAAGTACTTAGCCGATAACATTCCAGGAGCAAAGTTCGTGGAACTACCAGGCGAGGATCACTTGCCCTTCGTGGGAAATACCGACGAAGTATTGGGCCCGGTCGAACATTTCTTGACTGGCGTCACGCATGATAGCCACATCAAGCGGACGCTGGCCACCGTCCTTTTGGCGAAAATCGACGAGTCGGGAAAAGTCGACAAGCAACTGGCCGGAATCGCCAAAGCACATGCGATGCGCGAACTTGACCTGTTTCGAGGCAAGTACTTCGACGCGACGCCGCATGGGATCGCCGCAACGTTTGATGGCCCTGCCCGCGCCGTGCGGGCTGCATTGTCGATCCGCGATTCGGCGCATCGCTTGGGAGTATCGATCTGGATTTGCGTCCATACTGGCGAGTGCGAAGAAACCGAGCAAGTACTGCGTGGCCCCGCTTTCGATACGGCGTGTTGGCTAGTGACACAGGCAGGACCAGGTCGTGTATTGGTGTCACATACGGTTAAAGACCTGGTCGCCGGAGCCGATTTTCAGTTCATCGACTTCACCGATCATGTCGTACCTGGAACCGGAAAGCCAAGCTGCCTGTACTTTGTGCAGTAGACTGTGGCCCGGATTAGGAAGTGTGTTCCCGTCGCATTTTCTGGCCGTTATTTGACAAATAACGCACGATAAAATTGGTCCTCCATGTCGACCATCTGCTTTTTTGAAACGAAATCTCGTTCATTGACATCAATGCGAGCCGACCAAATGGCTTCGTCCTTGCGTAAGACATCCAAGTCGACTTGAATATCCAGGGGAGAAGCGTTATTGGATTCTTGCGATGTCTCTGCAATTTTCAACTGTCGCCGGATGCAATTTAGTAGGTAGACTTTGGCGTAAGTGTCACCTTGATCGCGTGTAACTATTTGCTCATACAACACCTGTGAGTTGTGGAGGGCGGTGAGCGCAGCGATGAGTTGATCGCGGGCGGCACAGAATTTGCCAAGTTCGAAATAGGCTTTCGCTAAATCGCGTTGGTAGATTTGATTTCGCTCGACGGTGCGTACGATCCGTTCCAGTTCTTCGACTTGAGACCGTAGGCTTATTTCGGCCTGAGCGTCATCCCCTTGAGTGGCGTAGATAAACGCGATGGCGCGATAGGCACGCGCTAAATTCTCGCGATAGCTGGCGGTCAATGGTTCGAGTTCGATGGCGCGGTTGAACAATTCGATGGCAAGGAGTTGCTCTGCAAGCGCCCTGTCGAATTGGCCCAAGTTATGAAACGCGCCACAAAGATTGGAATGCGTGCGCGCTATTCCGAGGATATCCAATACGGACTTAGGATTCTCGGCGATCAATTGTTCGTAGATGAGGACTATTTCTTTTTGGATTTCAATTGCTTGTTCGATGCTCTTGGTTGTTATTAGCAGGTTGGCGTAGTCACCCAGACAGCGCGCGTAGTTGCGACGATGTCGAGTATCGAGCGGATCGTTTTCCAAGATCCGTCGATGCAGCTCGATAGCTTCAGTAAAGGCGAGGGTCGCTTCCTCAAACTTAGCCACGATTCGAGCCGTTGCTCCAAAAGTTGCCAATCCGTTGGCTAACAGTGATTGGATTCGAACCTGCTCGAGTGATGTCTGTGGGCTACTCGCTGCCGTTCTGAGAACTTCGATTGCCTGTTCGCCACTCCGCATCGCTTCATCCAACCGTTTCTCGAGTTTGTGGATGCTTGCAAGGCGGAGCAGTAACTCTGCCCGCTCGATGACCAGATAAGGCTTCGAGCCTAGACGCTCAATCAGCATGTGATTGGAATTTAGCCCCTTTTCGATCATGTCGATGGCTGGTCGATATTCGCCAAGCGTGTGCAAGATTTGCGATATTCGGGCTTGCGCAGTCGCGACGTCAGTTAACAAGGCAGCGCTTAGTTGATCATTGATCACCGGAGCCTGTGAAAATTGTTGATAATACTCCAAGGCATCAGTTAACAAGTTCTTGCGAAGTTCAATCAAGCTTGGAGACTGAAGTTGTTCATTTTCTGCTACTTGCAAAAAGAAACGATCTACGGCCTCTCGTGTTTGGAGTGAATTCTCTTCCGCCCGATTCTTGGCAATCGATTCGCGTTTTAGCGCACCACGTAACAGAAAAAAGCCAATGGAGCCCGTTGTCAGTAAGCTAAACACCAAACCAATGACAACGGCTAACATTTTGTTTCGAGCGAGCAATTTTGATGTGCGGTACCATGTCGAATCTGGGCTGGCCGCGATGGGTTTCCCGGTCAGATGTGATTCAATATCGGCGGCCAAATCACCTACGGTGGCATAGCGGTTAACAGGACGTTTTTCCAGGGCGCGGTTGATGATCCATTGCAATTCACCAGCCAGCGTTCGTTTTAGCGAAAACACTGAGTTGGAACGTGCTGTAGCGATACTTGTGGGATCGCTTGATTGAAGCAATCGAACGGTCAGATTGGGCGTCGGTTCATTGCAGACGCGATGGAGTGTTTCCAGGACCGAAGAGGGCATTCCTGGAGAGACGAAAGGTGAACTTCCAACCAGTAGTTCAAACAACATCGAACCAAGCGAAAAAATGTCGCTACGAGTATCAATGGACTGCGTGTCCAATTGCGCCTGTTCCGGGCTCATGTATTGCGGTGTGCCGACGAGCATTCCCGGCTCGGTAACCGGTCTGAATGTTCCCGAAAGAGAGCCAACTTTGGCTTCGCCGATGCGTTCTTGCGGCAAACTGACACGTGCGATTCCGAAGTCGATGATTTTCGGGGTTGCTCGACCATCCACTTCCGCGACAAGTACATTAGATGGTTTAAGATCGCGGTGGATTAAGCCTTTTTGGTGTGCGTGCTGAACGGCCAGACAGACGTCGATGAACAGCTGCAATCGTCGATGGACATCCAACCGGTGGCGATCGCAGTAGTCGACCAGTGAATCTCCGTGAATCAACTCCATTACCAGATAGATTTCGCCATGCGCATTTCCGCTGTCCAACATGCGCGCGATATGAGGATGATCTAACTTGGTAAGTGTTTCACATTCCGCTAAGAAGCGATTTACTGAGGCGTGGGAGTTGTATTCAGGCCGTAATACTTTTATTGCAACGTCTTGGCCGGTGCGTGGGTGCCGACAGCGGTAAACACGTCCCACGCCGCCTTCGCCGAGCAATTCGAGAACGCGAAATTCGGCGATGAAGTCATCCACTTCGGGTGACTTGCGTTGTGCAGCGTGCGTTTCAGCGTTTTGCCAAGTGTCTAAATTCGTAGACAAAATGGGCTGAGTCGCCGGAGGTAGCTGGGCTAGTTGGTAAATGGCGTTCTGTTGTTCTGAAAGGCGATCCAGTTTCGACAGACAGGCCGAACATCCCGCTAGATGTTCTTCAAACTCTTCGATTGCAAGATGGGGAAACTCGCCCATCGAATAACGTGAAAGTTCAATTTCATCAGGGCACGTATTGCTCACATTCATCACTCATGCTGGACCAAGGTTAGCGGAGGCTATCACCATCGAATTTTTGGCAGGTTACGATGCCGACACTGCAATTCAGAGCACGTGAACCGTTTACCTGACTGGAAGTTTTCGGAAGGCGGCCACGTTGGCTATTTCTCTTAAACGCAATACGCTTACGCGTCGTCAAATATTATTTTCAGGCGTTTCCGTCTCTGGTAGTTGTATTAGGCCAGCTAACTCTTGACGCAAGCGTCGTAGAACTCGGAAACGAGCTTGGTGAACGGCATTGGGACGCATGCCAAGTTCTTCTGCAACCTGTGCGGCTGGGAGCGATTGGAGTACCATCCGTTCAAAAGCCTGCCATGTGTGGACTTCAAAATCGGGACGCACCAGCTCCAAGGCACGTGTGACCAGTAGTTTGCCCGCAGTGTCCCCATCATCGATTGGTTCCAGTTCGTGGAAAGAGTTCATCAATTTCCAGGCGTCGGTCCCACCTGCTGCAGTGGGTTGAAGTTGTTTGCGTCGGTGGTGGTCGTGGGCTTTGTTACGGGCGATAGTCCACAGCCAACCTCGGAAAGTGCCCGAGGACTCGCTGCGCTGGAAATCTTCGATCGTGCGCGAGACCGCTTGCCAGACTTCTTGAGCCAAATCGTCGGCAGATTCACGGTGAATTCCGCAAACCTGTGCCCAATGAAAAATCAATGGACTATAGAGGTTTACCAGCCGCTCCCATGCGACTGAGTCGCGCATTTTGACCCGTTGCAATAGCGTTAGCGACGTTGCTTGCGGTTCGCCCGCACATTCGTCGGACATTTTTCAACTCGCGTAAGAGACTGTCGTTTTAGGGGTTAGGCCATTCTAACGGATCTAAATATGACAAGCGAATGCGAGCTGAATATGCTTCTGGAAACGTTGGCAGACAGTGAAATCGGGCTGGAGAGCCAGAGCTCTCAGCGGCTTTTTGCGTTAATTTACGCAGAACTTTACAAACTTGCCCAAGATCGACTCCGTCGCGAACGCGCGGGGCACACGTTGCAGCCCACCGCCTTGGTCAATGAAATCTACTTGCGGCTAGTTTCGCCCGACCAGGATCGCCAATGGGATAATACCGGACATTTTTTTTCGGCGGCAGCGCGGGCCATGCGTCAGATTCTGATCGAAAACGCACGGCGGAAACAGGCGCAGAAACGTTGTGCCGACGGCAAGCGGGTCGACCTGTCGGTTGACCAGGCAATTTGTGTTTTCGACCATCAAACACTTATCGAATTGCACGAAGCCATGCTGGAACTCGAGCAAGTGGAGCCCATTAAAGCCAAATTGGTTGAGTTGAGATTTTTTGGTGGACTAAGTATCGAACAGGCATGCGCCGTCCTTAAGATCTCTCGTGCCACGGCTCATCGCTATTGGTGCCAAGCCCGCGCCTGGCTTTTCCTGCGAATTTCGTCTCCGAAACTGTGAATGTTACCGGTTTCGGCTTAGCAGACTTAGCCCATGGCTGGTGCTGCCAGGTCGCCGTGGACGCTGTCGATGACCTCAGCGGAGATGAGGGCACGGTCGTCGGCGTATCCCACCATCAATGCTAAATCACACAAGCGATTGATGCGTCGTGGAATGCCCTGCGTCAACATATGAATGCGCTCAAGTGCCGCATAGTCAAACACCTTCTCCGTATCAACTCCGGCGACACGCAAACGATGCTGAATGTAGGCAGTTGTTTCTTCGGGAAGCAATCGATTCAACATGCATTTCACCGCCAGACGTTCGTCCAACGCATGGTAACGCTCGACGTGGGATAACAAGGTTGGTTGTCCAACCATGATCAGCGTCCAAGCTGATTCCCCGGGAGCTTCAGATGCGGCGACATTCAGCATCAACCGTAGCGGTTCGAGTAGATCGTGTTGCTCTAACAACTGAGCTTCGTCCACGACGATCACCGCATGGCGTTTGGATTCCAAGTTGGATCGCAAGAAACGATCAAAGCGATTTAGGTCGGCAGAGATTTCGCGTGTCGAATCTGGTTGACTTCCTTCAAGTTGGTCGACGACAAAACGAATCAGTTGTTCCCCTGACATGGCCGGGAAAACGACGGGAACTATTGGACGGAATTCTTCTCCCAGTTGACGACGCAGCATCTCCACGAGCAAAGATTTTCCCATACCCCCAGGACCGCACAACAAAGCTGCAGCACGTCGGTTTTCAATTGCGTAATGCAATTTCAACAGGGCAGCTTGGTGGGTCTCGGCCGGATAATAGAAATCATTTTCTACCCGGTTTTCAAACGGTCGGCTCGATAGCTTCCAATGTTCTTGGTACATAATCAACTCTCTGCTTGGGTCGGCTAATTCTAACCGTTGGAAGTTTTAGGGCCTCGAAGGGCAAGCCTGAAGGATGGCAATCAAATTTATATGGCGTTGACTAGGCGGCAAAGTTCTCGACGAGACCGATCGACGATATTCCCGATTGTCGTATGCGGCGAAGACAGGATTCAATGCGGTCGGGTGTCGAACTGCGATGGTCCACAACTGCGACGGCGGCACTGATAATTCCCCGCTCACCCAATGCCGTCACTAAACTTCGCGCCGAGTCCATCCGGCCCGCATCCAAAATCACCAAGTCAAAACTCTCGGAAAGCTCTTGCATCATCAACTTGATGCGATCGTCATCCGCAGATAGTTCATGATGGCTGATCGGATTTAACAACGGTACAAGCGTAACTTGGTCATCGATCGAGTGCACGGCAATTTCTTCGAGCGGCAATTGATGTAGAATCGCCGAACGCCAATCCTGTTCCACATCCAGGTTAGTTTGGTAGCTTAAGGTTGGTTTTTCGATATCACCATCAACGATGGCTACATTGAGACCATGACTGCCTGCCAGCAGTGCGAGGCAACAAGCGACCGTGGTTGTCCCTTCGCCACGCTGCGGGCTGGTCACGGCCAGTATTTGCAGTCCTTCTTGGCAAGCGTTCATCAAGTTATCAGCGACATGCTGTAGACTACTGTCCATGCGCTCGAGCAACTGAAGACAGACGGGGGGCCATTGGAGACTGTCCACTTCCCAGACCGGATTGAAAATTCGTACCCGCGCACGACGAAGTTTTTCTTCGACCTCGCGAGTCTGTTCGACGACTGGTTGCATCCGTCTGGAGTGAACAAAACTCGGCTCAGCGACAGGCTGCGTTGCAGTGGCTGTGGCGCTATTGCTTGCCGAAGAAAAGCTCTTCCCCAGTTCTGCTTCTCTCTGTGGCTTGCTGTTCGGAGTGAAGTTAACGTCTAAATAGCTGTCGGATGAATCGTCTAGTTCGACAGCGTCATATCCTCTGGCTGCCCCTGACTCACCGGTGCCGCTATTGGGGGCAACTGGTTGAACGGCTTGTGCATAGCTGGGGCGGTCCAAACGGAATATTTCACCACTTCGCGCACGTTGGGTCAAGTGGTTTTCTAACGTCGTTGGAGCGCTCGGCTGCTCTGGCACCGAGGTAACATACGGCGGCTTGATACTTTGCATGAGGGCTGGTGCCTGAGGCGGTTGCAACTCAGGGACGGTAGCTCTTTCCGACGGCGCCTCTACTTCTGACTTCGGCATTGAGGCTAATTGAGTTGCCGGGGCATCTGGTTCTGAAACGCGGTTCAGATCCATTGGCTCGGAGGTCGCCATTGGCGATTGTTCCGCCACATAGTCCGACTGCGATTGTGTTTGTGGTGGATGCGTTGGCGTGACTGGCGGCATCTCTTTAAAGATTGGTGAACTAGGTGTAGCGATGGGCGGTTGGACTGGCGGATGCACCCGAGTTGTGGAGGGGGAATTAGCCACCATCGAATTTGAAGCGACTGTACCGGAATCAGCTACGGAATGGCCGGTCGAGCTTCCCGACGACTGAGCCATTGGGACCAATTCGACCCCGGGCGTTTTTCTCGCAACGTCAACGTTCTGTGATATTTCCTGATGCGCAGCGATTAGGGTAGCACGTGTGGGTGAGACTGGCTGAACGGTTGGTGGAGCATTTGGCGTTAACATCGGGAAGCCACCGATGAAGGCGTCGATACGCTGTCCTTCCCACGCTCCGGCTTGCATCATCTGCAGCGCAATAGAATCTCGCAATTCATCTTCATGGTTGACTTCGAGGGCAACGGGTTGTTTTACTTCAATCGGTTTGGCAACTTGTTGTGCTGTTGCGGCCGGAGTGGTCACTCCAGCCAAAACGCCATCGCGAGTTCTTTGCTTCAAGAAGTGTGGCGCGGGGATGGATACAGAGGTCGTATCAAAATGGGTGACCAAATCGGCAACTTCGCGTGAGCGGCGCTCCTCGGCACTTGCTTGGCGCTTTGCCTCGCTCGTTTTTTCCTTATCGTAAGCTTTAAGGAATGCTCGGTTTAGGCTTTCGCTCATGGTCTTCCCTGACTCATTCTTGAAAATGGATACAACTGCTCAAGTCGATCTAATATCGCGGCAGATTCGGACTGGCAGGTTGTCCGGCACCAAAGCCGGTTTGAACGGGTTGCTGTGGATTGGTGGCGGTGGTCGCACCACCAAGCGTATAGGATGTTGCCCCGCTCCCCGCAGGTGTCGTGGGATAGCGGTTGTTTTGCCCGGATTGAGCTTGATTGATCGCGTGGAGCTCTTTCCATTTCTGAATGAGCACATCCATTGAGAAATCGGGAGTGGCGGTCGCAGGCATACTGTTGGGAATGCTTGTTGCTGTAGGCATGTTCGCGGTCGCTTCCGCCTGGTTCGCAGAATTTGCTGATTGGTCGGATGGATTTTCATCGAGCGTTGATGACGTGACCGCCCCAACCAACAGAGCTTGGTAAGAAGGCAGCTTGGTGTCATGCGTAGCACCGGCCGATGATTGCGTCTGCAAGCCATAAGGCTGGTCCGGTAGCGATAACGCTCCGTCATCAAGCGAAGGCGATAGTGCAGCAGCTGATGGAGTCGAGACGTTTTCGAAAGTATGCGTTCGACGCGCTGGGTCGGCAGTTGTGTTTGACCGTGCCGTGCTGCCTGCGTCCAACGGAATGTTATCGCTTGAGAACAGTGGCTGAGGATCGATTCCAACAGGGGGTGATAGCTTGGCCGCGGCAAGTGGCAACGTCGGTTCGCTAGTCGATGTCTGAGGTAAAGCCAAAGCTGCTTCGGCAGGCTTGGATAGGGATGCGGTCTCAGTTCGACTATCAACCAAAGACGCTATCGGACGCACGGAAGACTGCATGGAAAGCGACTCAGCCGGCACGTCAATGGTCAGACTATTATTGCTAGTAGGAGCAGAAGTGGAGGAGGATTCGGCTTCGCCAAACTGTAAGTCACCGGGAATCAGAGAACTCGCAGTCTCCGCCAGAGCTTCAACAGCAGGCGTTGAAGTAGAAGCGGCCTGGAATTGTGCTTTTGGTAGGGATCGATCCGACGCCACCTCATTGGAGGCAGGATTGCTTGCCGGTTGTTGAGGGCTTGGCAACGACGCTTGAGGTAATCGACTATCAATCGATGGACTGGTTGTAGACGGAGACGCATTAGCTTGAAGTGACGTCAATTCGGGTATCGAAAGATCGGTCGAGGCGGGCGATTTATCGTCTAACTCGGCAAGTAAGTTCGGGTCACTACTTCCCGAATCATTAAACGCAATGATGCTCGCCGTGATCAACGCAATGATCAGCAGGATCAAGACGACACCACTGGACCAATGCTCCCACCACGATCGCTGAGGCTCAGGCTCAGTCGAGGCCAACACCTGCGCAGTTGCAACCTGCGGCGCTACTGGCTCAGCCGGTGGCGCGACCTCTTGTTTCAGCGGCAGAGGTGGTGCGACGACCACCGCTGGCTCCAAGTTTGACGGCAGCTCGGGCGTTTCAAATAGCGGTTCACTGTCGATCGCAGGAGCAGGCAAACAATCCACCCACGGAAGCCGGAAAAGGACCGGTACCTGTTCTCTGACTCGCTCCTCCCGAAACTTAGCCGAGGGGCGGGGTGCTGTTCGTTCCGTTGTTGTAGTCGATGCCGTCCGTGGCATGGCTGCTTCCTTGAGTTCGCGTTCGTTGAATCCTACACGCCTGTTGACGGGCACCAGTTCGACAGAATTCCGAGTTCACGTAATGTGTTGGTACAGGAAACTACCTTCCCAGATCAAGTCATCTCTGGAGTAGGTAGACCACCTTGTTCTCTCTTATCGTTTCCGATTAGCGAAATCTTGAGCTTTTTGACTGTTGCGTCAAGTTTTCCGATTGCGAAGCTTGGGAGGAGTTGCTGGGGGAGGGGGGCGGGAGTCGGTTTTATCGAGCATTTGTGCTGCAATGTGCCCAAATTGCAACTTGACGCAAAGCCGATACTCAGTAAGAATTGCATGTCAATCAATTCATCCGGATGGACGGATGTAATGCAGTCGCCAGTCAGAATCGTTAGCCAGAATATTGATCGCCATGTTACGAAATTCTTCGAAATCGGACCAACTCAGCCAATTGCTTCAAGACCGGATTTTGGTTTTGGACGGCGCGATGGGCACGATGGTGCAGAGACTCGGGTTGGATGAAGCGGCCGTACGGCAGGAGCGGTTTGCCGATCACAACAAGGACCTCAAGAATTTTACTGATATTTTGTGTTTGACCCATCCGGCGAGCATCACCGACATACACCGCCAGTACTTGGCGGCCGGAGCGGACATCATCGAGACCAATTCCTTCGGGGCCAGCGCCGTTGGCATGGAGGAGTTTGTATTGCCGCTCGAGTTGGTCCAGGAGATTAACTTTGCTGCAGTGCGTTGTGCGCGACTGGCGGCCGACGAGTTTACAGAAAAAAATCCCGACAAGCCACGTTTTGTGGCTGGAAGTATCGGTCCCACTGCTCGGCAGATGTCGATCAGCACCAACGTGGAAGATCCGGCCAGTCGCAATACGACGTACATGACCATGGTCGACTCCTACTATGGTCAAGTCGCTGCGCTGGTTGAAGCAGGTGCCGATCTCCTACTAGCCGAAACGGTGATTGATACACTGAACCTGAAAGCATGCTTGTTTGCGATGAGCAAGTTCTTTGAAGAGTCTGGCAAACGCATTCCGGTGATGATCAGTGGTACGTTTGATCAAGGCGGGCGGACCTTTGTTTCTGGCCAAAGTGTCGAGGCATTTTGGTATGCGGTCAGTCACTTTCCGATGTTGAGCATTGGCATGAACTGTGCGCTGGGTCCACAGGTGATGCGCTCGCACATCCAGGAATTGTCGAACGTGGCTGAGGTGCCGATCAGTTGTTATCCAAATGCTGGCCTTCCCAATGACATGGGGCAGTTCGACTTGGGGCCCAAAGAGATGGCGCAACTGGTAGGTGAGTTCGCAGCCAATGGTTGGCTCAATATACTTGGCGGTTGCTGCGGTACGACGCCGGATCACATTCGAGCGATGTCGGAAGAGGTTGCCAAGTACAAGCCTCACTCGCCGCCGGAGTTGCCAGTCTATACGCGTCTGAGTGGCCAGCAGTCGTTCGTATTGCGACCGGAAGCGAGCTTTACGATGATTGGCGAGCGTACGAACGTCACGGGTTCTCGCGCGTTCGCGCGACTTATCCGAAACAACTTATTTGAAGAAGCGGTCGAAGTTGCTCGTCAACAGGTGACGGGTGGAGCGAGCGTGATCGACATCAACATGGACGATGCCTTGCTGGATGGTCCCGAAGCGATGACCCGTTTTCTTCGTCTGATTGCTGGCGAAAGCGATATCGCCAGCGTACCGGTCATGATTGATAGTAGCAAGTGGGAAGTACTCGAAGCCGGATTGCAAAACACGCAAGGCAAATCGATCGTCAACTCGATCAGTCTGAAGGATGGCGAAGAGGAGTTCATTCGCAAGGCGAAGTTAGTGCGACGCTATGGGGCAGCCTGCGTAGTGATGGCGTTTGATGAAGCGGGGCAAGCGACCGACAAAGACGAAAAGGTGCGGATTTGCCGTCGCGCATACGAAATCTTGACACAGCAAGTCGGCTTTCCGCCAGAAGACATTATCTTCGACCCCAATATCCTGACGGTTGCGACTGGCATCGAAGAACACGACAACTACGCGGTCAACTTTATTGAAGCGACCCGCGAAATCAAGCGGCTTTGCCCAGGAGCGAAGGTAAGTGGCGGCGTCAGCAACATCAGCTTTTCCTTCCGAGGCAATGATTATGTGCGCGAAGCGATGCACTCGGCGTTTCTCTATCACGCCGTCCGGGCTGGACTCGATATGGGAATCGTCAACGCAGGGCAATTAACGGTCTATGAGGACATTCCTAAGGACTTGCTCGAACGCGTTGAAGATGTGTTGTTGAACCGACGCAACGATGCAACCGAACGCTTGCTAGAGTTTGCTGAAAAAGTAAAAGCCAAGGGGAAGGCGACTGTCAGCGAAGACCTCACGTGGCGCGATGCACCAGTCAACGAACGACTCAAGACTGCCTTGATTCGCGGTATCGACAAGTTCGTTGAGCAGGATACCGAAGAGGCCAGGCAGCAATCGAGTCGCTGCTTGGATGTGATCGAAGGCCCCATGATGGATGGGATGAGCATCGTTGGCGATCTGTTTGGCGCCGGAAAGATGTTTTTGCCACAAGTAGTCAAGTCGGCGCGCGTCATGAAGAAGGCGGTTGCTTATCTCAATCCATTCATGGAACAAGAGAAAATCGAGACTGGAGCGGTCTCCAGTTCAGCGCGTGGTAAGGTACTGATGGCCACCGTCAAAGGCGATGTGCATGATATCGGTAAGAACATTGTCGGCGTGGTACTCGCCTGCAACAACTACGAGGTGATCGATTTAGGCGTCATGGTGTCTGCAGATAAAATCTTGGAGACTGCCGTAAGAGAATCCGTGGACATTATTGGTCTCTCGGGGTTGATCACACCAAGCCTCGATGAAATGGTGCATGTCGCGCGAGAAATGAAACGCATGGGCCTGAACATTCCTTTGTTGGTTGGTGGAGCGACGACCAGTGCCAAGCATACAGCCGTTCGCATTGCGCCTCAGTATGATCATGAAGTCGTACATGTGCTCGATGCATCGCGCAGCGTCGGCGTGGTTGAAAAACTATGCAACAAGGATTCTCGACCACGTTTTAACGAAGAAAATCGCGTGTTGCAAACAGAGTTGGTTGCCAGTTATCAATCACGGCAAGTCAAATTGGCAACATATGCAGAGGCACTGGAAAAGAGATTTCAAACCGATTGGGAGTCCGTGGACATTCCTGTTCCTAGTTTCACCGGCGCAAAAGTCCTTAGGGATTTCCCCTTAGAGAAAATCGCCGAATACATCGATTGGTCACCATTTTTCATGTCATGGGAGCTGAAAGGGAAGTACCCGAAAATTCTGAGCGATGAGAAGTACGGGAAAGAGGCCACCGAGTTGTTTGAAAACGCACAAGTCATGCTGCGTAAAATGATCGCAGAAAAGCGGGTCAAGGCCCATGCCGTGTATGGCTTTTGGCCAGCTGCAAGTATCGACGACGATGTCATCGTTTATAGAGATGAATCGCGAGAAAAAGAACTGACTACGTTTCACTTCCTGAGACAACAATGGGAGCGCAAGGGACAGGACGACTATCGGTCGTTGGCCGACTACATTGCACCGCGGAGTTCCGGCCGCAAGGACACGATCGGAGGCTTTGTCGTTACGGCAGGCGACGGGGCCGATGAGTTTGCCAAAGAGTACGAAGCGCGTGGCGATGACTACAATTCGATATTGATCAAATCGTTGGCAGATCGATTGGCCGAAGCTTTTGCGGAGCTGCTGCACAAGCAGGCTCGCGACGATTGGGGCTTTGGGCTCGCCGAGAACTTGAGTTGCGACGAGATGATCGAAGAGAAATATCGAGGTATTCGTCCAGCGGCCGGTTATCCCGCTTGCCCAGACCATACGGAGAAGACCACGTTATTCGCGCTATTGGACGCCGAAGCGGCGACGGGCGTTAAGTTGACCGAGTCGTTTGCCATGTGGCCCGGGGCGAGTGTCAGCGGATTGTACTTTGCACATCCGCAGGCGCGGTACTTTGCCGTCGATCGACTCACGCAAGATCAAGTTCAAAACTATGCGCGACGCAAAGGGATAAGTCTTCGCGAAATCGAACGTTGGCTATCTCCAAATCTTGGTTACGAAACATAGTCAAGCTCTGTGTCCTCTGTGACTCTGTGTTTCCATATTAGGTTCGACGACTATTCCCATGGCTGGAACATCGCCGAACCGCGGGTCTCGACTTCCCATTTTCAACCTCTCATTTATAACAAGTCCCTTAACTGCTTGTATTGCCTGCTGGACAGCCAAGCGGTTTTAGTCAGCAGCGCGAGCAGCAATGGAACGTATGGGATTGGGTTATAAATGTGGGGTTAAAAATGAAGACCCTGCAAGTGGCTCAACTGCGGCATCCAGTAGCCCTGACGAAGGCATTATTGGCGCTTTGACGGCCTTGTCGTTTTTGAAACACAGAGTCACGGAGATCACAGAGCACGAGTGCAAATTAAGAAGGGCGGAAGTTTCCTAACTGCAAGTTGACGAAACCTGGCTGACTATCGAGGCCATTCCTCTGCATTCCTCTGCCCCCATTCCTTTGCCAAACCTTGCCTTACTTTTCTTCTTCATTGCGGCCGTAAACAACGAGTAGCACCGACAAATGACAAAGGCGTACTTGTTTAATTTGACAGAGCTTAAGTCAAACTCTGTGTTCTCTGTGGCTCTGTGTTTCATGCTTTCTTGTTTAGGTTCGATAACCTTTTTCATGGACGGAGCATCGAAGAACCGTCTATCTACCCCCCACTAGAGAAAGGTTGGCGATTTTTTCAGAATTCGCTTGCTATTGCGTCTGCAATCTGCACTAATCGCGATTAAGGCAGATTCATCGCACTTTAAACGAATCGCTAGGACACTCTGCCGCACACGGAATAAGTCTGTCACTCGCACGGATCAGTGGGGATTAGTGGTGTGCAGGAAATTGGTTCTAACGTGAAGCTAATGGGACTGAAATATGCAACAGCTCAACAGCTCAACAGCTCAACAGCGCGTTGAACTGTCTCTTTGGCAGCGTATTTCAGAGCTTATCTTGGCGATCATTTTAGCGGCTGCAGGTGCCGTAAAGGTCATACCATCCATATTTGGGATAAACTGGGCGAGTGACAAGCTATACCCCGCTTGGGTCTTGGTCCTAGTTGCAATGTTCGAGATATTGTTCGCAGTATTGTTGATTTCCAGACAGCATCGGCAGGTTACCTACTTGGCTGTTCCGCTTATCGCAATTGGTAGTTGCATTTCCTTCATAGCTTCGTACTACTTGCGCAAGGATTGCGGTTGCACCGGTCCAGTTGATGTTGCGAACTGGGTAAAACCCACAGTTGTGTTTGCAATCTTTTTGCTTTGGCTTAAGTTGCCGATTTTGCAATATGTTTCGCTATCGGCAGTGGCTAGTCTTTTGACCTCTTCGAGTCAGCGACAATCGTTAGTTACCATCTGTTCAATCGTCGCGTTGTTCACAGTATCGTTAGGGACATATACGGGACGAAGGTTTGTTGGGATGGATGGTGATTTAGTGTACTTAGTCTCTGGTAGCGAACTTGACGTGGGTGCAGGCCTGTCAGATGAAGTTCTCACGCGTGCTCTAGTTGTACGCAACGAATCAGGTCGAGACATCAATATCATTGGACAGAACGCTTCGTGTGGTTGCGTGTCTACCGGTCCCTTCCCGATTCTAATTCCAGCTAACTCAAATCGTGAAGTACTTGTGTCAGTGGATTTAACGCAGAAAGAGGAAGGGCGGTTTAGGTATCATGTAAATTTGTTTCTTGACTCAAAAGCGCAACCAGATTTGGACTTTTTAGTCAAAGGTAACGTCGCTATCCAATTCGGGATGGCTGACTAACACGAACTAGGTTTGAGAGCGTTTAGGTTTGCTATTTGAATGGGAAATCAGGAAATGAGTATTAGGTATGTAGCGATCGCGGTAATGGTGTTGGGGATTGTCGTACAACTTGGAGCGATGAATTCCGCATACGCAGGGCATGGCTCAGGCAATTGTTCAGACTCATGCGGGCAGAGAACGGTGGCAACTGGCTGCAATAAGGCGTGCCAACCGTGCTGGAACCCACACAACTGCAAGGTTTTTGGCGCTTTCGGAGGGTGCTCTTGTCAATAGTACAAGGAACTGAATAGCAATTGTTTAAGCAGTGGAGTGCTCAGGAAGGTACGCACTACGCTGCAGTTGTGGCTGCTTGAGATCAATTTATTTTTCCTCTTTGTGGGCATTGGTAACCGGATGTATTCAATTGATTTCCGACCTTTAGTTTTCCTTTTAATTGCAACTCCATGTTTTGCAGCAAATGACCTCACGCAGGTCATGAATGTCATAGATGCAAACGAAACGAAAATAGAACCGCTCAAAGGTGCATCTTTCGAAAATCTGATTATTGGCCAATTTAAGAATGAGCAGTGGCAAACTGCGTTTTTCTTTCTTTCAACGCGAGCAGGTTGCCGATCGATGGGCGCAAACTTGGATCCCAAAGTATCGGTCGAAAGTTGGTTGAAGGATGGCGTGTCGCACCAACCACGCTTTCACGACATATACCTCTCAAATGCGGACTATTTTGCATTCGTTAAGGGAGATTACGATATTGCAAACGAACAGCGCGTAGGTGATAAATCGTTACATTTGGAAGAGTTGCGAGAGCTTCAGCGGGATCCGCTGGCGTTAGCCGATTTAATCTCGGGCCAGCCCAGCAATATTATGTGGGAGTCACCCGCATTGTCTCCTACTCCTCGCGAAATGTTGGCAATGACACCTGATCCGCAGGTCAAGTACCTACAGGAACCAGAGGGTGGACACCTTATCGAGCTACGAGGTGAGTTCCCGGTACGCGGTATTGGATTGCAAAAATTGTCGATAAAATGGCGGCTTGATCCAATGTTTCGTATGCAACGCGTTGAGTGTGCGCCCGAAGACAATGATCCAACAAAAAACTTGAACTATTACGTTGCCGACTATGAATATAGCGATGATTCAAATATTCTCCCCACTAAGGTAACCGGCCGTCATGGTAATAAGGCACCCTTTGTTGAGGTTTCGGTTTATTTTCGCAATTTGCAATTAAAGCCGGACGTTTCCAACGCTGTAGTGCGTCTGCCACATTATGGTATTCCAGAGCCGATTAAGGATCGTGGCTTCAAGCATTGGGGGCTGATCATACTATCTGTAGGCGCGGTTCTCTTAGTTGGAAACACCCTGTGGCGAAGACTCTCTTCGAAGCGGTAGGCTATTATGAAGACAATTTGTGGCGCTATCTCATTCGCTCGAACAGAGATTTCCCCCATATATCGTCCATGTCGTCCGATTTCAGTATCGCGTTCAGCGTTTACGTTGGTTGAATTGTTGGTAGTGATTTCGATCATCGGGGTGCTCATCGGCTTGCTCTTGCCAGCGGTGCAGATGGCCCGAGAGGCGGCGCGGCGGATGCATTGCGCCAATAACTTAAAACAGTTGAACCTGGCCGTACACAATTACCACGACGCGCATCGCATGCTACCGATCAGCATTGGGCCTTGGCAACAAGGCCCACGTTATGCCAGCGAACGCAATGGCAAAGGCTGGATCGTTAGCATCCTGCCGCAACTGGAACAGACGGCGCTCTACGCTGCGTTCGAACCACATTTCAAAGGGGACTTCTTTTCTGGCGGCGGCTTGAACAGCCCGGCGGCACTGCCGCTCATGCAAACCCGCTTGCCAGCGTTGACCTGCCCGTCGGATGGCTCCAGCCACGAGTTGATCACCCAGCAGCATCAAATGCTGGGCATCCCCGTAGCCCCAACAAATTACAAAGGCGTGCTGGGAGATAATCGTATCGGCGATGTGACGTTCAGTATCCACCCAGGCACATTGCCTCGTTGCTTGGAACAAGGTGGATGCAATGGACTATTCTTTCGAGTGACGTATCAGGAACCGAAGCGATTCGCATCGATCACCGATGGACTGAGCAATACGCTATACATTGGCGAAGATGTAGCGCAGCACAACGGCTCCTCGGCCGCCTATTACGCCAACGGCGACTACTGCGCTTGCCATGGACCGATCAATTACAAACCGAATCCACCCGCTCCACTAGACTGGGGAAATGTGACGACCTTCCGCAGCAATCATCCCGCGGGCAGCCAATTTGCCATTGCGGACGGTTCCGTGCGTTTTCTAAGTCAGTCTGCCGATCATCTGGTCTACCGTGGACTGTGCACTCGCAGCGGTGGCGAAGTCATGGGTATCCCCGAGTGAATGGTGCAGCAGTCAATATCAGTGTAGTGGCTGAAGAAGACAGGCTGTTGGAATTGCATCCCCGCCGTACCCAATATGCTGTATTGATTCCTGTATTGAATGAAGGGCAAACGATCATCGCCCAGTTGGCGCGCATGCAAGCGGCCGGCTGTCCAGCGGATGTGATTCTGTCGGATGGTGGTAGCCAAGACGGCTCGATGGAGCCGGAACGATTGTCAAGCCATGGAGTGCGTAGCGTGCTGGTAACCAGCCGGCGCGGGCTGGGAGCGGCGCTGCAGCATGGAATACGCTATGCGCTTGAGCAGGACTATGAAGGCGTAATAACTATCGATGGCAATGGCAAGGATGGTGTCGAAGCGATTGCGCGCTTTGTCGAGTTGCTGGATGAAGGTTTTGATCTGGTGCAGGGGTCACGTTTTTTGGTGGGTGGCAAGTGCGAAAACACGCCGCTGGATCGTTATCTTGGGATTCGTTGTTTTATTGCGCCGCTGATGAGTTTTGCAGCCGGTTTTCGATACACTGATCCCACGAACGGTTTTAAGGGACTGAACCGCCGGTTGCTGGGCGATTTGCGATTGGCGCTGCTCCGCGAGGAGTTGAGTAGTTTCAATTTTCAGTTTTATTTGAATTACCGAGCACCGTTGTTGGGGTTTAAGACCATAGAAGTTCCTGTTTCGCGCGTCTATCCAGCGACTGGTCCAACGCCCACCAAGATCATCGGCCTGCGGCATCGGTTGAAGTTGATTGTTGAGTTTTTAAAAACGATATGTGGGTCGTACAATCCGTGATGAATGTGGTTGTCAGCCGTGGTTGTGAGCCGTCACGCGCTAGCGTCGGGCACGGTGAGCCGTTACGCGCTAGCGTCGGGCACGATAGCGTTACGCTATCGCGTCGGGCCAGCCGCACGACCACGGTCCAAGATGAAGTGATTGTGCGCCACGAATTGTTTATATTGCAGAGCGTATTGCAGCGTAACATGATGCCGCGTGCGCGCAATGGCGGACACAGGCCCGACGCTAGCGCGTGACGGCTGACAGACCGAATGTTGAGGAGATGCTAATATGAGCGAGACGAAGTGTTACTTCATTACATGGACGACCTATGGCACTTGGCTTCCAGGCGATGCGCGCGGTTGGCGCAAAAGAGACGGTGGACACCAAATCCCGAATTCACGACTAGAGGAGTGGTGCCGAAAACAAATGCGGGGTGAAGCGGTTCTGTTGGCACCACACGATCGGGAGGCAGTTGAAAAGGCCTGTCAGGCTCATTGTGATCATCGAGGTTGGACACTGATCGCAGTTTCTGCGCGTACTAATCACGTGCATGTGATTGTTATTTCCGATGCGGAGCCAAACAAGACGCGTGATCAATTAAAAGCGAATTGCACGCTCGGATTGCGACAACAAGAGCGCCCGCTCGTGGCCGCGCGCCCGTGGACTCGTCTTGGCGATGTCGAGATCCTCGATACCGACGAAGACATTGAAGCTTGTTATGCGTACGTGACAGAAGCCCAGGATCGAATGTCACGCGCCGACAGTCAGCCGTCACGCGCTAGCGTCGGGCATGGTGAGGCGTCACGCGCTAGCGTCGGGCAACCGGGCATGCGCGAGCATCCATGAACACGACGATGTTTGGACGGTGCGCATCGATCATCGTGCTGTCGGTTTGCGAGTTGCGACAGATCGAAACGAAAAATGAGGTGGGGGTTGGTAACACACGGGCCGAACAATAGCGCGTTAAAACGCGACAAGGCACTGGCCCGACGCTAGCGCGTGGCGGCTCACTGGCCCGACGCTAGCGCGTGACGGCTCACTGGTGACGGCTGACGGGAACGAAATTTATGCACCAAAATGATCAAGCACTAACGTCGCGCTTTTACTGGCGGATGGTCGCGCTCGTTTTTGTTCTAGCATGCGGCTTGCGGGGCGGGCTGGCGGTGTTCAACCGGGAAGCCAATGACAATCATTACGAAGTGATTGAGTTGATCCTGGAGGGGCGAACGGGGCTGACCATGGCGGACTGCCATGAGTGCTTTCACCCCAAGTTCTTCTACTATGTTTGTGCGGCGATGATTCGCTCCGCCGGAATAGACAACGAAGCGTCTCGGATCGTGGCTGGACAGCTACTGAACTCGTTCGCGGGAATGGTCACACTGGGCATCGTGTTAATCTCGCTCAATCGCATGATTTCCGATGCGCGATGGCGACTGTGGACATTCGCTTTGATCGCGCTCAATCCGCGGCTGATTGCGATCCACGGCCAACTCTCCAACGATAGCTTTGCGATTCTATTCGCCACGGGGGCGATTTACTTAACGCTCCGACTCTTGCAGTCGCCATCGCTGTGGATCGTGGTGGCGACACAACTGGTGCTTTCGTGCGCTTTGATGACGAAAGGAACAACCTGGGTGGTGGCAATTGCCATGGTAATCGTCTTCTTGGTTCGAGCATTGTTGGAAGAGTCCAAGCAGCGAAGTCTCTTGTTTGTGGGCTTGTACCTGGTAACAGCCCTCAACGCCTGGACATCGATCGAATTGGCCGGGTATGACTTTGAACATTACGACGTCTACGCAAACATGGGCCGCAATCAACCATTGTACCTTTGGGAAAAGACTCAGGTCGGGCGACCGGGTGTTCAGTCGATTGTGGACGGTTACTTGACGTTCCGCTTCGCCGATCTGCTACATGATCCGCAAATAACCAATGGCTTTACGATCGAGCAAGCGCATCGTACGTCGGTTTGGACACAGTTGTATGCGCGAGCAAATTTCGCGCAATACGAGCAGCATCCGCCTTCGTGGCTAACGGCCAATCCCAATGTGATGCATGTGGCTAGATGCAGTCTGCTACTGGGGCTGCTACCACTGCTGTTTCTGCTCGTTGGGCTGACGCGTGGCGGATTGCGTTTACTACTTGCATGGCGAAATTGGGGAGTGCCGCAACCCGATGATTATTCAAGTTTCTTCTGTGCACTTGTATGTTTTGGGTACATCGCCTTCATCGTCAAGTTCACGGCGGACTATCGTGACTTTGCGGCGATGAAGCTGATCTATGTCCTTCCCGGAGTTTTGCCATTTGCATGGGTGCTTGCTGACGGGATGCAGGCGGTGTTTAACCGCTGGCATGGCGGAAAGACCGCTGAGCGCCTAGCGCAGGTGGTTTTGTTGGGCCTGGTGGTATCGCACTGTGTGAGCGTGGTTGCATTGATAAAACATCTGGCCGAACAATTGTAAGGCGAAGGAGCGAACTTTGTCGGAAACAGCCCGCGAGCTAAGACCTGAGGATGGGGAGCTTGAAGTCTCCGTGGTGCTACCCTGTTTGAATGAACAGCGGACGCTGGCGGGTTGCATCGCTACGATTCAGCGTGCTTTTCAGGTGCACGCGCTGATGGGTGAGATCATCGTGGCCGACAATGGCAGTACCGATGGCTCGCAGGTCATCGCGGTGCAATCGGGCGCGAGGTTGGTTCAGGTGCAAGAACGCGGCTACGGCAGTGCGCTTAGGGGCGGGATCGCAGCGGCACGCGGAAATTTCGTGATCTTTGCCGATGCCGATGGTAGCTACGACTTTATGGATATCCCACGATTTGTGGACGTGCTGCGCGCGGGGAACGACTTGGTCATGGGCAATCGCTTTGCTGGAAAGATCCATGACGGAGCCATGCCCTGGTTGCATCGATACGTCGGCAATCCGGCGCTCAGCTGCATTGGGCGGCTGTTATTTCGCGTTCCAATTGGCGATTTTCACTGTGGCTTGCGCGGCGTGTCGAAGGCTGCCTTTGATGAAATGCAGTTGCGTGCGACGGGGATGGAGTTTGCGACGGAGATGGTCATCAAGGCTGGGATGGGGGGAATGCGGATCGCGGAGATTCCGGTGGAGTTGCGACCGGACGGACGCGATCGCCCACCCCACCTGCGCACTTGGCGCGACGGCTGGCGGCACTTGCTATTCATGGCGATAACGTTTGTGCAGCGGCTGAGTTGGGGTGCATGGGGCGGCGTGGCTGCGGCACTGTTTGTGGCGTTGCTGCTGCTGGCGCAGGTGTGGCGGAGTGGCTGGTGCAATGACGAATCAGCACACATTCCGGCTGGCTTGTACCATCTGGAAACGGGCCACATGGATGCTTATCGCGTCAATCCGCCATTGCCGCGGATGTTGGGGGCGCTGCCGCTACTGTTCGATCGTCCAAAGGTAGAGTGGTATTCGTTGACCGCTCCACAAGCGCGCAATGAGTATGCATTTGCACAGGAATGGATTGTTAACAACTTGGAGGACATTCCGCGGCAGTTGCGGCTCGCCCGCGCGGTCATGCTGCTGTTTTTCGCGCTGGGTGCCTGGACGATTTACCGCTGGACATTTGAACTGTATGGACGTGCCGCCGCCTGGCTGGCGCTGGCACTCTGGTCACTATCGCCCGACGTTATTACGTACAGCTCTACCGTTGCACCCGACTTGCCAGCCGCAGCCACGGGGTTGTTCGCTTGTTACTGGTTTTGGAAATGGCTCAACGGGGGCAAGAATGAGGTTCCCTGGGAGCTTGGTTTCGCATTGGCACTGGCAACCTTGTCCAAGTTCTCTTGGCTCTTTCTATTTGTCCTATTCCCAGTTCTGACGCTCATCTGCGATGCTGCAAGCAAGTTTCTTTTAAAAAACAGGGGCCAAGCAGGTGATATCGGTGATACTCGCGACCGTCAATTGACTCCGGCAAAACGCTTTGACAAGCGATCGCGGTTTGTGATCGAGCGATTGGGCAAACTGGCGATCGCGCTGTTGTGTACGGTGTTGATCATCAACTTGGTGTATGGTTTTGAAGGAACGGGGCGAAAGCTGGCCGACTTCGAATTCTTGAGCAAGGCGATGGGGGGCGAGCCCGAGCCCGGTTTAGCAACGGGCAATCGCTATCGAGGAAGCTTGCTGGGCAGACTGCCGATGCCCATACCGAGTGAGATGCTGCAGGGGCTGGATTATCTCAAGTGGGAATTTGAAAACGGCTATCCCTGTTATCTGCTGAGTGAGTGGAAGTTTCGGGGCTGGTGGTATTATTATCTCGTGGCGATGGCGGTGAAGTTTCCGGTGGGCTATTTTGTGCTAATGGCGATCGGCAGCGTGGCGATGATTGCCAGTTTCTTGGGCCGGAAATCGGTGCGTGGCGAGTGGTTGGTTCCTTTAGTTGGCGTGTTGTTCATTGCACAGGTGAGTAGTCAGACTGGTTTTACTCATCATCTGCGATATGTGTTACCCGCGTTTGGGTTTCTATACATTCTAGCGGCGCGGAGTGTGACGATTCTGCCCCGGCCAGTGGCGGTAGTCACGGTTAGCGGTTGTTTGGTAGGCGTTGTTATTTTCCACGCGATGCACCTGGGCCAGGCGCACGCACATTTTAGTTGGTTGGCAGGCGGTCCACAGAACGGCTGGCGGCATTTGAGCTTAAGTAATCTGGATTGGGGACAGAGCACCTATCGCATGGCCGACTGGGCGCGCGCTCACCCAGAGAAGCATCCGCTGACGGTACTGTTTGTTTCCGAACTCGGGAAGCCGTCGCAGTTAATTGCAGATTTGCGTATTGCTACGCAGGTGCGGTGGGAAAATAGGGATGGGGAGGGACGAGCCATGTTGCCGTCGGCGGGCTGGTATCTGATGTCGTCAGAGCAGTTGACTCACCAGCAGAATCAGTATTTCAGAGAGGCCAAGCCGCAGTCGTGGCCCTATGCAGACGTGGCGTTGTTTTTTGTGGCTGAGGATAAATAGTCGAAGCCATTCTTCTGCCTTCATTCTTCTGCCAACCTTGTCTTTTTCCGTCTGTTTATCGGGACGTGTTCAATAAACCCATGTGCACGGGCGGAGAAAACGCCCAGACGAAACAATGTTGCTGAGATATAATTGTATTCAGCCGAACTGTTTCAGCGACATATGCCAAGTTTTAAAAGTATCACAGGAGTCAACCTGATGCCGTCTCCGTTCCCAGGTATGGATCCTTTCATCGAAAGTCAAAGGTGGGAGGGATTTCACACGAGTTTCGTCTCCGGGATCCGCGATGCGCTAGTCGCCAAGCTGCGTCCTCGATATGAGGTGGATGTTGAACTGCGAGTCTACCTAGAAAGACGCGATCTCGAACAAGCCGCTCGCACTTTTGTCGCTGACGTTGGAATCGCTGGTACGGATCGGCAAACAGAACTCGGCGGCGTTGCCGTTGCAACTGAGACGCAAATCGAGGCGAACGAGTGTGTGCTGCCTTGGCCAGTGGAACATCGCGAGGCGTATCTTGTGCTCCGCCGACCACATACCAGCGAAGTGATCACGGTCATCGAGTTGCTGTCCCCAACCAACAAACTGCGGCGTGCCAACGGAAGGGATTTGTATCTTGAGAAGCGGATGGAACTGTTGCAGACGAGGGCGCATCTGGTTGAATTGGATCTGTTGCGGGGTGGTGAGAGGATGCCTTTTTCCAACCCACCTGACGGTGACTATTTTGCGCTAATAAGCCGTGTCAGGGGGCGTCCGGTAGCAAAGGTTTATGGTTGGCCGCTGGCACATCGGCTCCCGGTGATTCCTATCCCACTCGCTCATGATGACCCGGACGTTAGTTTGGATTTGCAAGCGATCTTCAATCTGGTTTACGACCGCGCGGGATATGACTATATCCTCGATTATGGGTTGGACGTTTCGCCACCGTTCTCGGAATTCGAGAAGAAATGGACAGCAGAGCTGTTGGCGAAAAAGAAAAATCCATGATATTCAAGTCGACTCCGTTGCGGGTTCGCAATAGCCCTGACGAATTACAAAGGAGCACTTGGGACTTTTGAAACACAGAGTCACAGAGGTCACAGAGCAGGAGTGCAAATTAAGCAGGGGCTGATGATCGAATTCATTCCTCTGCCCTCATTCCTTTGCCAACCTCTGTCTTACGTTTCTTTTTCATTACGACCGTAGACAATCCCAGCAACTCCGGCAAGTTACATAGGCGTACTAGTCACTTTGACGTGGCTTTAGTCAAACTCTGTGTCCTCTGTGTCCTCTGTGACTCTGTGTTTCATGTTTAGGCTCGACGACCATTTCTTGTCTGGAACATCGAATGATCGCGGGGGCTCGACTTCCCATTTTTTAACTGTCATTGATAACCAAGTCCTTCAAGGGACTGCATTGAATGTAACGACGGCTGCTTTTTGCTTTGCCCTGTTTTTCTGCTACAATTTGACTGGAGGCTACGCGATGGTCGAGATCAAGTATGTCGGTGACGAATTGTGGGAAAGGATCGAGCGAGCTGTGGAAATCGTCAAGCAACGGCTACGTCGAGTCACAGGGGCGCTGAATGCTGCCGATGTGCCTTACGCCATCATCGGTGGCAATGCAGTCCAGCATTGGGTTGCCCAGGTGGATGAGTCGGTCGTGCGCAATACGCGCGATGTCGATATCATTCTCAATCGCAGCGATTTACCACGCGCGATAGCTGCCCTGGAACCATGTGGCTTTATCTTTCGACAAGCGGCAGGGGTATCGATGTTTCTGGACGGGCCCAAGGCAAAAGCACGCGATGCGGTGCACGTTCTTTTTGCCGGTGAAAAGGTACGCGAGGAATATCCAGAACCTGTGCCACATATTGACGAATATGCCATGATGCAAGATGCGCGGACGCTCACCTTGGAAGCCTTGGTGCGCATGAAGCTGACATCGAATCGAGATAAAGACCGAGTGCATATTCGCGACATGATCTCGATCGGGATCATTGATGAAAGTTGGCTTGCGCGATACTCGCCCGAACTCCAACCACGGCTACAACAATTGCTAGACGATCCCGAAGGCTAAGGCGGACCATTTTTTACGATGCACTCTCTATTTCTCGCATGCTGCCTGTTGTTGGTTGACAACTGGCCCCAGTTTCGTGGTCCGAATTCCGATGGACATGTTCTCAATTGCAGCTCACCGCTTGAGTGGTCGGACACGAAGAACGTGTGTTGGAAAGTTCGCATCGAGGGGTTGGGTTGGTCGTCGCCCGTCGTCGTCGATGGAAAGGTCTACTTGACCACCGCAGTACCCAACGCAAGTGGGCTTTCGCTGCGCGCGATGGCGATCGATGCCAACACCGGAGAGGTGGTTTGGGATCGCGAAGTGCGCACGGTCGACGAAGTACCTGCAATTCATGCGAAGAATAGCCACGCTAGTCCAACGCCCATCGTTAGTGATGGTGTTGTCTTTGTTCACTTCGGTGCCCTTGGTATTACCTGTCTTAATGCAAACGATGGTTCGGTTGTATGGCAAAATGCTGAGATTGACTATCCGCACGTACATGGAAGCGGTGGTTCACCCATTCTCCACGATGGCAAACTGGTGATCGTCTGCGATGGAAGCAGCAATCCTTTTGTGGCGGCAATCGATGCCAAGACGGGCCAAGTGGTGTGGAAGACAGTTCGCTCGGTTCAGCCACGAATCAGTCATTCGTTTGTGACGCCAACGGTGACAAAGCTCGATGGGCGTTGGCAAGTACTTGCACCAGGACCTGATCACTTTGCCGCCTACGATCTGGAAACTGGTGAAGAGTTGTGGAAGGTACTTGCGCCGGGCTGGTCCGTTGTTCCCCAACCGGCCCTCGGGCATGGCATGGTTTTTTACAACCATGACTACGACCATCCAGAGCTGATCGCTGCCAAGCTTGGCGGCAAAGGAGACGTGACCGAAGCGAATATCGTCTGGCGTATTAAACGTGGAGCTCCCAGTACGCCATCCCCTTTGTTGGTCGGCGACGAACTCTATTTTGTTTCCGACAATGGAATTGCGACCTGCGTTGATGCCAAGACAGGCCAAGTTCATTGGGCAGAACGTTTGGGCGGGGATTATTCGGCCTCGCCTGTTTTCGCCAACGACAGTGTGTTGTTCCTAAGTGAGGCGGGTGTTGCAACCTGGATCCAACCGGGAAAAGAATACCAGCAAGTTGTACAAAACGAGTTGCCCGGTCGGACCTTCGCCACACCAGCGTTTGCCGGTGATGCCATGTATCTGCGAACCGATGAGTTCCTCTACAAAATTGCCGAGCCCGCGACGGCTCCGGTACAGTCAGGTGCTCGACAACAGCCCAGTTCGCGAACCAAGTTGGCCAGCGCGCGACAGTCGCTCTTCACGGGAGAGCCTCAATTGCTACAAGAAAGTGGTGCTGGTGAAGGCCCAGCTTGGCATCCAGAACTGGGTTTGCTGACCAGTGGAGATGGAGATATCCACCTTCGCGACAAAGCTGGCAAGACTTCGATATATCGGGAAAAGGCAGGTTCTAACGGGTTGATGTTTGATCGCCGGGGAAGGTTGGTGATCTGCGAACCGATGCGCCGACGGGTGACGCGTTTGGAGTTGGATGGGAGCACGACGGTTTTAGCGGAGACGTTTGACAATCAATACAAGTTCAATCAGCCCAATGACTTGACCATCGACTCACACGATCGCATCTACTTTTCGGACCCCCAGTACGGCCCGCGCTTGGGGATGGAATTGATGGATGCCGACGGGCGAGCTATTGAAGGGGTCTATCGTATTGATGTCGATGGACTGGTGACTCGAGTCATTACGCATGAGGTGGATCGCCCCAACGGACTGGTCGTTAGTCATGACGATCGCTATTTGTTTGTCGCGGACAACAACAATTCGCAGGGTGGTGCCCGCAAGCTTTGGAGATTTGAACTCACTAAGGATGGTTCGGTCGACACCGCGACGCAAACGCTGGTGTACGACTGGGGAACAACACGCGGTCCAGACGGCATGAAGCTGGATGCGGAGGGGCGATTGTATGTGGCGGCTGGACTTAACAAACCGAACCCACCCCATGAGACGGCGGACACACCAACCGCCGGAATCTATGTTTTTGCGCCGTCGGGCGACTTGCTGCAATTTGTCTCCATTCCTCGCGATGAGACTACGAACTGTGCATTTGGCGGGGACGACTTAAAGACGCTCTACGTCACTGCCGGAGGAACACTCTGGAGTATTCCAACCGCAACACCGGGCAAGCCGGCTTGGCCGTCGATGCCGTAGTAGTCGTTGTTGGAGAGATTGGGCAATCGCTTTACACTGAAGCGATTGGGGACAATCGCTCTACACTGTTTGAGGGCAATCGCTTTACTCTGAAGCGAGTTGATCGACGGCGTCGGCGATTTCTGTGGCTTGCGTAAAGAGTTGTACGGTCGTTGGCGAGGCGAGTGACTTCAGCTTACGCAATCTCTTTTCACTCAAAGGCTTGCTCGTAAGGTTTCGGATCAAAATGGCGGCAACTCGATCGGGATAGCGCTTGGCCAAAAAGCGATAAATCTCCGGGTCTTTTTCGCCACTATCACCCACCAGAATGAACTTGCGTTGCGGCAAGCGTTTAAAGATTCCTACAATGATCCCGACCTTCGAGTTGTGGCGGATCGGACGGAATCGCTTGAACATTTCATCTCGTACGCGAAAGTATCGCAAGTGCATGCTACCGCCCGGGAAAAGGCTTGTTTCGCAAAGTTCGGCCAGCGGTTCGTAGAGCTGCCAAGGGCTACTGGATACGTAATGAAAGTCACAACCTTGCAATTTCCATTGCTGATAAAGTTGCGACATGCCTTCGATCACTTCAAATGGACGCAAGAACGTGTTCGCCAGCATGGACTTCTTGCAAGTGGCTTCGGTCATTTTGATCGTATCGTCAATATCGCTGATGACGCTTATCCCTTGTGGCCTGACAATGTAGATGGAACCCGATGTGGGGACGATGGTTCCAAGTTCGTCAGTTGACCTACGCATATTCATTTGGAGCACGTTGGCAGTTCCATTGTTCGGCTGGAATTCGCTGGGCAACGTCAATGCACCGTAAAACGATCCATTGCCGCGAGTGCGTCGGAGCAATCGGTAATGATGCCCGGCTATTTCGAGCACGATCTTGCGACGCTTGCCAGGCGCCGACAAGAACCCGTCAATTCGGCGTCGAAAGGTCTCACTAGCAAGTTCCTCGGGAGTGGCCTTCATCGCCTTTTGCAGACCCCGCAATAGTATGCGGTTCGCCAGTGGAATACGCCCATCGTCAAAGACACGACCGTGTACGACGGCCCGCCAACGATTCTGCCGTAGGTCGTAATAACCAAACGATGGAAACAATCGCGCCTGATGCTGGGGCATCAAGTCAGAAACACTCTTGTCTTTGGGCGGCTTCACCGACTACCAATGCTCCTGTGCGTTACGATTGACGTAAGGGGAACTTAATTGCTTCAATTGCTACTCGCGCATCGGACGAGATGATTGCTGGAAGTTTCCAAGCGGTTCGTTAATCTTGCTTTGTTTGTCGACGCTGATCAAACATCCACTTGAAGTTGGCTTCATTGGCATATGTTTGCGTCCAACTATCGTGTCCAACGTCAGGGTACTCGGTGTAAAGCGGTTCACCGCCAGCTTCCTTTAATGCTTCGATGATGGCCCGCGACTTTTCTGGTTTTACGACGTTGTCCGCTCCGCCATGGAAACAAGCAATGGGAATATGTTTGATTTTCTCTGCAGTCTTCGGATCACCACCGCCACAAATTGGCATCGCCGCCGCAAAAAAATCTGGGCGACGAACCATTGCATCCCACGTGCCATAGCCACCCATGGACAAGCCGGTGATGTAGATGCGATTTTTGTCGATTGCGGCATCTTCGAGCATGGAGTCGACGACTTCGAAAGTTAAGCCCAGCGAAGGACTAATATCGCTGGGAGTGTCGACGGTTTCTTTAGTCCAGTCGATGTTGGCCCAGCGTTCGTCTTGGGGGCACTGTGGGGCGAGGACGTAACACGGGTAGTTCATGCGCTGCTGAGGTTCGCAAAAGTCTTTCATGCCATGCTTGAGCTGGGCCGTGTTGTCGTCTCCTCTTTCACCCGCGCCGTGCAGGAAAATCACCAACGGATAGTTGTGCGCGGGATTGAAGTCAGCAGGCTTGAGCAAACGGTACTTCAGTATTTGCCAGTTCTCACCTGCATACTCACGAGGTTCAAAGAGTTGTGCAGGGTCCACGGTCGCGGGGTCTACGGTCGCAGGGTCGGTGGATTGAATGGCAGCGTCTTGTGACATGGCAGGTTGAACTACGTGGAAAGAAGCAGCAAAAGCTAATGCTAAAACGGCCAAGAGAGAATTCTGTGACATGCTCGTCGGCTCATATTGTCGAGGGAAATTGAGGAGAGGGGGAGCATCATCATAGCAGATTCCAGGAGTCGCTCCCTGCGGAAAAAGCGCGTCAGGCAGCGCCATTCTCTGCGGCGGCACCCTCTGTCATTTCGCGAGCGTGATAGCTGGAACGGACAAATGGCCCACTGGCGACCTGTTCAAACCCCATCTTCTTCGCAATTTCCCCCAGTTCAGCAAATTCCACCGGTGGTACATAACGCTGCACGGGAAGGTACTTTAAGCCCGGTTGCAAGTACTGGCCAAGTGTTAAGAAATCACATCCAAAACGTCTCAAGTCACTTAGGGCAGCCAGCAACTCATCGCGGGTTTCACCTAATCCCAACATCAGACCACTTTTCGTCTTGATCGCGGGGTTCAACTGTTTAATACGTTTTAGCAGTTCGAGCGTCCAGTTGTAGTCGCTTTTGGGGCCGCGAACACGCCGGTAAAGTCGGGGGACGGTTTCCATATTGTGGTTAAAGACATCGGGTGCCGATTCAACGACACGGTCAAGTCCTGATCTGTGCATGACAAAGTCAGGCGTGAGGACCTCGATGGCAGACCCGGTCCGGCGTCTAACGGCCATTACCGTTTGATAAAAGTGTTCAGCTCCGCCGTCCGGCAAATCATCGCGCGTTACCGAAGTGATCACGACATGCTTCAATCCCAAGCGAAAAGCGGCCTCAGCAACCCGCTCCGGTTCATCCAATTCGAGTTCTTCGGGACGTCCACGGGAGACCGCACAAAAGCCGCAGGGGCGCGTGCAAACATTTCCCAAGATCATGAAGGTGGCGGTTTTCTGGGAGTAGCACTCCATGCGGTTGGGGCACTTGGCGTTGTCACAGACCGTCTCCAGCTTAAGTTCTTCCAACAACCCGGCAGTAAAGTTATTGAAGTTTCCTTTCGGCAAATCGCGCCGAAGCCATTCGGGCAAACGGCGTGACGGGGCAAAACCCGTCGCCGATGTTCCACCGCACGAACCTTGCGATGCATTTCCGTTTGCAAGTTCTTGAGCTGGGGCATGGGAAACTACGGGAAGTTCAAAACTCATCTTCAACAACCAATCAACATTTTCAAAGAACGGTAAATTCGGATTGTCATCCGACGACGCTAGCGGGCCTAGCGAGCCGACGGCGCTATAATCGGTGGTTTATACACTCTACTGCCCGCGGCTAGCGCCGTCGGCTATAATCGGTGGTTTATACACTTTACTGCCCGCGGCTAGCGCCGTCGGCTATAATCGGTGGTTTATACACTTTACTGCCCGCGGCTAGCGCCGTCGGCTATAATCGGTGGTTTATACACTTTACTGCCCGCGGTTAGCGCCGTCGGCTATAATCGGTGGTTTATACACTTTACTGCCCGCGGCTAGCGCCGTCGGCTATAATCGGTGGTTTATACACTTTACTGCCCGCGGCTAGCGCCGTCGGCTCACGGCTCAATTGTAACCGGACACACCGCCCGGCGCTAAACTATTTGGAATCAGCCAGTTTCCATAAGTGGTTCTTGGATCGAACGAAAATCGCATTGGCGGAGAGGGCAGGGGAGCCAAGGACGCTTTCTCCCAGTTCATAGGTTCCCAGCAATTCGGGTTCAGCTTTTTGCAGGTCAATGACAAAACATTTGCCGGGCTCGGCAAAAATGTACATTCGCTCTCCCGATGCAACGGGTGTTGCCCAGATCGTGCCGGCGTCGGCCAGACGAGTCTGTGACGTCAATTCACCGCTTGCCAAATCTGCAGAGACCAAGACGCTTCGATTGACGGCGTAGACGCGCTCGCCGACCACCAGTGAAGAACCACTGTTCGGGTTCAATTTTTTGTTTGACCAAGTTTTGGTTGGAGCGGCTTTCGCGTTTTTCAAATCGAGTGCCGTTAAGCCACCTGAGGGAATGATTAACAGTTCACCAGCGACCGTGGCTGATGGAATACCAGCGCAGGCCATCTCGAGTTCCCAGACGGTTGCTCCCGACTGAGGCTCGACCGACAGAGCGCTTTTGGAAGACTGAAGCATGACCCGTGAACGACCTTCGGCATCTTTGTAAGCGATCGGTGACGCCCAGTTGGCTTCGCGCGGTCGTTCCAGTCGCCACAAGTTCTCGCCGGTCGCGAGATCAATGCCAGCAGCAAACGAATCCGCTTGGCATTCGATCTGCACCACCACCACTCCATCAACGATCAACGGCGAGCTGCTCATGCCGACGTCGTTGGCTGCCTTTGGGTAATCGTAGGTAAGTCCACGAAACCACTTCAGATTTCCATCGAGGTCCAAACAGATCAAATCGTTGGAACTAAAAAAACCGACGATGCTTGTTCCGTCCGTGGCCGGTGTGGGTGCGGCATTGGCACTCGTTGGATGGCAATAAGGGCGTCCGGTGGACTTGAATTCGCGCGACCACAACTGTTTTCCGGATTGGGTGTCGTTGGCGGTGATGGCAATGCGCCGCTCTTCCATACCGTAGGAGCTGGTCGTGAAGATACGATCACCAACGATGATCGGTCCACCCACTCCGCTGCCGGGCAGTTCGACTTTCCAAGCGATTCCGGTTCCAGAGCTTACATCGAACGCAGCCGGCAACTTGGCGTTGGGTAGTACGCTACTTCCACCTATGCCTCGAAACTGGGGCCAATCGGCAAGCGTCGATTGGAAGGTGCTAATGCACACCAAGGCTCCCACGAGGGTCGCCCTACGCAATATATCTGTCACTCGTCGCGTATCGATTGAGTTCATATCGGGTCAACTTTTAAAAATGTTACTTGCTATGAAAAATGGGTTGATCGATGCACCGCGGCCAATACCTAACGGTGGATGATGCCAAAAACTCGTGTGTGGATTATTACCACAACCTCAATCACTTGGAATGAATGGCTTTTCCAGTCAAGTCGGTGACTCGAAGTTGAAACGCAAAGTCTTGCGCCCACTGTTCGGTTTGTTCGTTTTGGCAAATCTTGATCAGGATAGTATTGGTTCCAGGTTTCAGTTCGCCGTTTCCTGTGTATTGATCGATCGCGCTGCCCGTGTGATAGACTTCGTTACTGATCAACTTCTTCCCGTTTAGCCAAGCTTGATTTGCGTTGGTGCATCCGAGTCGGAGCTCGCAAGGTTGGGCTTCTGATACGGTAAAGGTGGTGAACGCATAGCAGATGGCACCCTTCTCATTGTTGTAGGCTGCGTTGAGATCGACAGTGCCATCCTCCTTGTCGGTCATCACTTCCTGCCAGGCGACGTTGCCCGATTTGCCAGGAAACGTTGCGGACAAATCGGTGGATTCACCTTTTCGTGACGCGAGCTCCTTTTCCGGGCCATATACGACGTCAAACGACTTTTGCCCGACATTATCAAACGGCCCGATCACCTGCCACTTGGAGATGAATCCAAAATGACTGAGCAGGTCGACCGGTTGTTCCAGATCTTTGAGTAGTCCAGCAATTTTCTGAATTTGTGCCGGATGTCGGGAGGCTTCGAGCAGTGTTGCAAGCAATTTGAGCTGTGACTCTTTATCGTTCGCTTCGCGCAAGGCGTCGATGTTCTTGAGGTGGTGTTCGACGGCCAAATACTTTAGTTCTGGCCCTGGATCGTCCAGGAGGTTATCGAGTCGCGTTGCCTGCTCGGCGGGAGAATTTTTCGTCAACAGTTGAAAGACCCAGTAACGGCCATCGGCGTCATGTTTGCGGTCGGCAAAGTACTTTTCGAGTTCTGCGAGAGGCAGCGACCCGCGATCAGCCAGAGCGCCAGCAACGCCAAGCAGCCAATTTTTGGCGAGCGGATTTGCACCGTCCATGGCCGTTAGCACTTGGGGCAAAGCGCTTGCATCCAACTGCGAAAGGCTCTTGACGGCGGCGACTGCTTCATCGTGCCCAGCACCTTCAGGTCCAATTTTGCGAATGACGGTCAGTAACGATGCGGGGTCGGCCGCCACGCATCTCCCATCTAACGCAGGAAGCAACCCCGCAATGGAAAGACCAACGACGGCGCGTTGTAAAAGACAGCGGAAAATCATGCACTAACTCCAATGGAATTATCGACGTAAGGAACCGGCTTCGCTTTCGAATCGGTCTGATATTATGACACACCCCAAGAACCTCGGGAATCACTGGAAAATGGCGTTGCGAACTACAGAATTCCGTTTTAGGGTGGAAACGGCTGGTTCCCGCACTTTCGCGGCTCAGATAACTGCACTATTGACCGCGCTCACGTGGCTCGCAAAAGACTGGCGGAGTTCCTGAACACAGATGGACAATTTCGTTTATCATTAAAGATTCACAAGAATTTCGTTTTTGATTCCCGATCCGAACCTGCCCTCACCACCGCATTGCCTTGAACAAAAAGAAATCGCAACCCACAAAACCGCCACCGCAAAAGGCCAAAACAAAAGCATCCTCGACGGGTGGAAAGCCCGCTTCGGCGAAAGGGGGGGCCGCGCCCACTTTTAAAATCATCAACGACAACCGCAAGGCCCGGCACAAGTACGATATTCTCGAATCACTTGAATGCGGAGTGATTCTGCGAGGTAGCGAAGTGAAGAGCTTGCGCAGTGGGAAATGCCAGTTGGAAGAAGCCTACGGACGCGTCCGAGGCTCGACGCTGTGGCTTGTCGGTTGCGACATTGCCGAGTACCCACAAGCGACGTTGTGGAATCACGAACCCAAACGAGAGCGACAGTTGTTGGTGAATAAGCGCGAAATGGCCAAGTTCATTAATAAGGCCAAAGAAAAAGGGCTGACGTTAGTACCGTTGCGGATGTATTTCAACGAACGCGGGATCGTCAAGTGCGAGATTGCTTTGTGCAAAGGGCTCAAGTTACACGACAAACGCGACAAATTGAAAAAAGCGGATGCCAGGCGCGATATCGATCGAGCCATCAAACGTAGAGTGTAGGCGTAAAGTCACAATTCCCAAGAAGTGGAGCTTGCTGATTGCCAAAGCTCCCCCCGCTACACAAACCGTTCCCACGTAGTGGAGCTTGATTGCCAAAGCTACCCCAACTACATAAACCGTTCCCAGTTAAATCTGTTATTTCATGCTGACCATTACTGATCTCAAAAAATCTTTCAGACTGCCCGATGGCGGGCAACTTCCAGTCCTGGAGGTACCCAGTTTTAAAATCGCTCAAGGCGAACAAACGGTGTTGGTGGGCGATAGTGGAGGTGGTAAGACAACGCTGCTGCATTGCATTGCCGGTATCATGGCTCCCGATTCGGGGTCGATAACGATCGATGGAATTGAGTTGACGCGCCTGAGCGAGGCCGGACGCGATCGGGTGCGGGCTGCCAAACTGGGGTACGTCTTTCAGACCTTTAACTTGCTGGCCGGTTTTACCGCTTTGGAAAACGTGCGACTGGGCATGACCTTTTCCAGTGGTCGCCATAATCTCCCGAGAGCCATTGATCTCTTGCGGAAGGTGGGGCTGGGGCAGCGGTTGCACCATAAGCCATCTGCTCTTTCTGTTGGACAGCAGCAGCGAGTCGCAGTGGCCAGGGCGTTGGCCAATCGCCCGCGACTGCTATTGGCCGATGAACCCACGGCCAACATCGATCCAAGCAATCAGCAGAAGATCATCGACTTGATCCGACAGTGTTGCGATGACGAAGATATCGCACTACTGATGGTGACCCACTCGACGGCCGTTTCTGAACAGTTCTCGCGAGTCGAAAATCTTGCGTCACTCAATCGCGTGGTTGAACGGGCAGTTGCCACCACCGCTTCGGGAGAACCCCTGTGAACCTATTGCACATCGCATGGCGCAACATGCAGCAGCGAGGCTTGGCATCGCTATTGACCATGCTCAGTATGTCGCTCGGAGTTGCCTTGGTCGTATTGGTGCTGAGCATTAGTTGGATCATCACCGAGTCGTTCGAACGCAACAGCAATGTCGGTTATAACTTGATCGTCGGTTCCAAAGGTGGCTCGCTGCAACTCGCGCTCAACACGGTGTTCTACCTCAGCCAGCCCATTGAAGTCATTCCGTACGAAGAGTACCTGGAGTTGATTCCCGGAGCTGAGGGACGCCAAACGGAGATTCAACGCATTGGTGGTCGAATTGCAGAGCCCGATCGAAGGGGCCTGTTCAGTCAACAAACGTCGGGTGGCTTTGCCATTCCGGTCTGTCTGGGCGACTATTACGGACCCTTTCGAGTTGTCGGGACCACCTCGCAGTTTTTTGAAAAGCTGCGTTGGGGGCAGATGGGTGACAATGAGTATGCCTTTGCCGACGGACGGAATTTGCTCGATGTTTCCCCCGAGCACGGTTACTTCGAAGCCGTACTGGGGTCACAAGTCGCTGCGCACATGAATAAACATGTGGGTGATACGCTCAATACGACTCACGGCGATCCCGAAGGCGAAGGGCATGGGCAGGAGTTTACGATCGTTGGAATTCTCGAGCCAACGGGAACGCCTAACGATCGTGCTGCGTTCATCAATCTAGAAGGTTTCTACTTGATGGAAAATCACGCCCGGGCGTATGTCGACTTGGCCAATCCCGATGAAAAAAAAGTCGATGTGCCGCGTACGAGCGGTACCGATGATCCTCCGCGTTTGCCACTTGAGAAACGTGACTTGACCGCAGTTCTGGTTAAGGCGGGGCAGCCATTTTTTGCGGTCAACATGCAACGCGATATCAACAAACGCTTGAACACGCAAGCTGTTTCGCCCGTGAAAGAGGTCGGAACGCTCGTCGAGACCTTCATCAATCCGATTCGCTATGCCTTGCTTGCATTGACTGTCGTGGTTTGTGTGGTCAGCGCGATAAGTATTTTGGTCAGCATCTACAATTCGATGAACGAACGACGGAGAGATATCGCGGTAATGCGCGCATTGGGAGCGCGTCGCGATGCCGTCGTCATGATCGTTCTGCTCGAATCGATGATGATCTCCATTGGCGGCGGGTTGTTGGGTTGGCTTGCCGGCCACGCGGTGGGCGTGGCATGTAGCGGCATGGTCGAATCGAGGGTTGGTATCCAGGTGGGCTTCTTTAACACGATCACACCTGCAGAATGGATGTTGATTCCAGGCATCGTTGTCTTGGCGACTTTGGCGGGAATTGTCCCTGCCTTTGTTGCATATCGGACCGATGTGTCTCAGAATCTTGGCAGTTAATTTTCGCGGCATTGGCATCTGCGGAGCTTTTCCCAGGATGACAACATGTCGGCAGAGCTCGGTTCCGCAATCCGACCGCACGCAACCCAGTCGTCTGAAACCCAGTCGTCTGCAGTGCAATCGCCTGCGATCGAACCTGGCGCCGCCGACCCGGGGCGCACTGCTAGCGGTTGCCTGAAGTTACGGCCATGGTTGCACCCTGCAGCTTTTAAGTTGTACTTTTATCGCTATCCCATGTTGTGGCTCCTGATAGCCATGCTTTTTGGCAGTTCTGTTCAAGCGCACTGGACGGCGACTGGGATCAGCGTTGGAGTGGTCGTACTTCCAACTCTCATGTTGTTTGCAGCAGCGGGCTACCGCTATGGTCTTCGGACTGTGGCGGCAGGGTTGACGTTGATGGCCGCGGCTCTTTTTGCCGCTTTGCACGGAAGAGCCTTCGAACCACATGCAGGAGACTCCTTGTCTCCATATGCTGAGCGCAAAGCGACGCCAATCGCACTGCGGGCGACGGTAAGTTCAGTAGCGGAATGGCAACCGAACTTGAATTATCGCCCCGGCGACAAGAGCAGTGAGCCCTGGCAAACTCGGCTGGAACTCGAGTGCAACGCGGTGCGAGATGGGCAGAATTGGAAACGTATCGCATCCCAGACAACGTTGACCGTCGATGGTCGAATCGATGATCTATTGCCCGGCGATGAGCTGGAAGTTTATGGCAGCTTTCGGTCTATCATACCACCGACCAACCCAGGTGCATTCGACTTTGCTGAACGCGCGAGGCAACGGGAACAGTTTTGGCGTGTATCGGCGGAAGGTCGCGGCCAATTACACATCGTTGGACAGAATAACGCGTATCCGCTACTTCGCCTACGGGCGAAGGCGGTGCGCGCCGTTGACGGATATTTGCACCAGTGGGTTGCTTTTGGTCAAGCGCCATTGGCCGCGGCGCTGATTTTTGGTCAACGTTCTCAAGTGGACTGGGAGGAGCGGCAGGAGTTGATGGCCACCGGCACGCTTCATCTGTTGGCGATTAGCGGCTTGCATGTTGGTATTTTGGCTGGCGCCGTCATGTTGGCTTGTGCCGTACTTCAAACGAGAAACCGAACCGAGTTTGTTTGGGTCTGTTGCATTTGCGGTCTGTATGCGGCACTGGCAGGTGGACAGCCGCCGGTGCTACGAGCAGTGGTGTTGATTGCATTGTTCGCGATTGCCAGGGTGTGGGGCCGTAAGACACGCTTGCTAAATCTACTGAGTGTAGCTGCCATCGTGCTGCTTCTTCTGAGAGCCAACAACGCAACGGACGTAGGCGTCCATCTCTCGTTCTTGGCGGTGGGAAGCATCGGCGTTTTTTCTGGCCATCATTATGCCACAGCCCAGCGGCGGTCCGCCTTGCAAGCAGTGGTAGAAGCGAGCTACAGCCGCTGGTTTCTGCGTTGGTTGCTGTGGCGACGTTCAACGGTAGCAGCCGTGCAACTCAGCTTTTGGGTGTGGTTGATGACGACACCCATGATCTGGATGAGCTTTAATGTCGTTTCACCTGTCGCCGTTCCACTAAATGTACTCATCGCTTTTCCTCTGACGGTGAGTCTGTTGAGTGGTTTGGTATTGAGTGCGTTCGGGTGGCTGCCTCCGGTTGGATGGCTCGCGGGCAAGTGTTGTGGCGGCGGACTGACGCTCATTTCGTGGCTCGTGTCCGTGGGCAATGCGGTGCCGTTTGGGCATTTCTGGTTGCCTGCGCCACCGTTGGTTTGGACCATCAGCTTCTATGCGCTGACGCTCGGTTGGCTCTTGGTGTTCGGCGAGCGACGACGAGCGGTCTTGGGGATGCTGCTAACACTCTGGATCGTGGTTGGCGTGAGTTGGTTCAGTTTTGGTCCTCGCGGTTACCTAACCAACTCGGTTGCTGAATCGGCAACCGTCGCACCGCAGGAGTCGGATCAAGAGCTGCACGTTACCTTTATCGACGTCGGACATGGTACCAGCGTCATCATCGAGTTTCCATCGCAGCAAGTTTGGCTTTATGATGCTGGGCATCTAGGGGCAGAGCAGACGAGCCATCAGGACATCGCCTCTGCATTGTGGGCACTGCCTACGGCGCGCATCGACAAACTGATTGTCTCCCACGCAGACGCAGATCATTACAACGCGATACGCGGACTGGTGGAGCGATTCAACATCGCGTCGGTGACGAGTACGCGTCGCTTTTGGACTTCCGATTCACAGGGCATCAGTGGCGTTCATCAGGCGTTAAATGAACACAGTATACCAAGGGCCGAGTGGACGGCCGATTCGCGAGGAGCGGAAGGCGACGTGCGTTGGCAGGTGTTGCATCCCGCCAATTCGTTAGCCAGCGAGTCGGACAATGCCAGCAGCGTTTGCCTGTTGCTCGAATATGCTGGCAAACGCGTGTTGCTACCCGGTGACTTGGAAGGCAGCGGTTTACTCAATCTAGTGGCGTTGCCGGAACGTCCTTGCCATGTGTTGATGGCGCCGCACCATGGAAGTATGAGTCACGATCCTAGCGAACTGCTCCATTGGTGTCGGCCGGAAGTGATTGTTATTAGTGGCAATCATCGAGCCACGCGCCCGCAGGTGCTGGAAAAATACGCTTTGGCCGGTGCGGCGTTGGGCGTGACCTTTCGTGACGGAGCGATTCAACTTCGCATCAGTTCGGCAGGTGAATTGACCAGTTGGAGCTGGCAGCAGACAGGCTGGGAACCGCTTCGTCGCGACCCGTAGCGACATTTTAGAAAAGAATTCCTCAAAATCTAGGAACTGCATGATGCATCTCTCTTGAACTTCTCGCAAGAACTCCTGAATCACCACATTTTTTCAGGAGTAGAAGATGAAAGTCGACATTCAAAAAATCAAAAATGGCTTGCTTCACTTTAAACGTGTCGTGACGAACTCGAGCATACCGCCGCACCGCGTTCAACGGCAGCCTTCAGAGGTTGTGAGCATGGAAAATCCACTTGGCAGCCCTGTGATACCTCAAGCTAGAGCGAACGGAAACCAGCCTCTACCGAATTCGAATCTTAAGAGGGAGCTGCCTGCAGTCCAAGCGAATGTAAACCGCCAGGGTGGGCACCACTACGGTTACTTGCCGCCTAGTGCGTTCTATACAGCGAATATTGGTCGGCAGGGTGGGCATCATTATGGCTACTTACAGCCCAATGTAGCCAACAGGAGTCCATACGGAGACATGCCGCCACTGATTCCTAGCCACTATGGCAGAATGCCACCCGTGAACGAAGTTGTGAATGCCGCCCCACCCCCTTGCGCACTTACCGGTTTAAGTCAGTCGTCGCTGGGTGGGAGCAAGATGGATCGAGCGCTCAACCAAGCGTTTTCCGATGTAGTGGCCAGCACCGTCGCCAACAATAACAATTCGTCAGCGGTCATGTCGGGACCGCTGGCTGTTCAACAGGACTTGCAGTTGTACGAGGATTTTCTTGCATTGGAGGCGCTCCGTTCTCCCGTTCCCGAATCGCAAGAAGGGTTGAAAAATCTTGGTACTGGCGATTATGCCCTGGAACGCGCGACAGATTGGCACAAAAGCGCCTACTTGATGGAATTGCTGATTGCATATTACAGAAGGCACCATTTTGAGCCAGGGGATGATGTGACCTTCTCACAGTTCGTGACCACGCTGTCTGCCAGCAATTTGGCAGAAATATGGAGGACGCCAAACGACACGTATACACATGAGTTTATTCGCCGTTTTATTCAGGGGGTGCGATATCTGTCCCCCGAAAAAGCGGAGAAGTATAACGTGGCCGTACGTGGAGCAAATTTGTATTGGGCCAAGTGGGATGACACCACGCCGCTCGACACCACGATCCCTGCGTTTTTCAAACGCAAGCATGATACTACCCGTTTGAACCCCGATGAAATTGCGATTTGGATATTGAGCAAGGAAGACAGACTTTACACACATCCAGCGAAATTGCACCGCTTCCATCACTCCAGTTTCACCAGTGGTGACTTGATACGGTGTGGTGGGGATTGGGAAGTGAAAGATGGCAAGCTAATTTGGATCTCTGCCAAGAGCGGTCATTACATGCCGGGATTTGAGCATCTACAGAATGCGGTGAAGATCTTCGCAAATAAATTTGGGATCAACGCGAACGCTTTCAAAGTCAAAGTCTTCGGGCTGGAACATGGGAAAAAGACAGAAGTTCTTCTGCCTGCAAGTCAGATGTTGTACGATATGGAAAAGGTCAGGAATGACTATCTGTTGTATTAGTAGCAGTTCGTGAAATGAATGACATTGACCAACTGTTTGCGCAACTTAACGACGGCCGTGCGTCGGCTGCTGAGCAGCTCTGGCCATTGGTCTATCAAGAACTGCGACAGTTGGCAGCCGCTAAACTGAATCATGAAGCAGCCGGGCAAACGCTGCAGCCAACCGATTTGGTGCATGAAACATGGTTGCGGTTGTGCGGAGATCGCTCCATCAATTGGTTAGGACGAGGATATTTCTTTGCGAGTGCAGCCGAAGCCATGCGCCGCATCTTGGTGGAACGGGCTCGGCGCAAAAAAGGGCCGCGCCGGGGTGGTGATCGACAGCGTCTGGAACTGGACGATTCGGTTGTCGCCATCATCGACCAGGACCATGAGCTACTCGCCGTCAACGAGGCGCTTGATCTGCTGGCAAGCGAAGACCCTGTTAAAGCGGAACTCGTCAAATTACGTTTTTTTGCCGGGCTCGGTCACCAGGAGGCCGCAGCGCTCTTGGGCCTCTCGCGGGCGACTGCCGATCGGCACTGGGCATATGCCAAAGCCTTTTTATATGACGCAATTTACTCATGAGGTATCATCCTATCGATGTCGATGAACTGTTCCATGCAGCGCTTCAACTGCCAGCAGGTCCCGCACGCGATCGCTGGTTGGCGAAGCAATGTTCTTCGTCGCCGGAACTCGAGCAGCGTTTGAGTCGCTTGTTGCGAGCCGCAGAAGAAAGCGGCGATTTTCTCGAGCAAGCACCGACTCCACCCATTTGCGATCAAGAAACTCAGCCAACATGGTGTTCGCCACGCTGGAGTTTGCTTTCAAGAATCGGACCCTATCGCCTTATCGAACGAATTGGTGAAGGGGGGATGGGGGTCGTCTATCTGGCAGAACAATCAGAACCGGTTCAGCGGCAAGTCGCGATTAAATTGATTCGCAGTCACTTGGCGAGTTCTGAAAATGGTGTCCCCTCGTCAACAAAATCGATTGTGGCGCGGTTTGAACTCGAACGCCAAGCGTTAGCGCGGATGGAACATCCCAACATCGCCCGAGTCTTGGATGCTGGAACCGTTTTCGAACCCATGCCTCCAACTAGCATGAATCGATTGGAATCGCTTAATAACACTGTGCTTCCGACAAGTGAAATTCCAGTTTCCCAAACCTGCTACCCCTACTTTGTTATGGAGTTGGTGCGTGGTGTTCGTATTACCGAATACTGCGATTCGAATCGACTGACCATTCAGCAACGCTTGCAACTGTTTGTTCCGGTTTGCCAAGCGATCCATCATGCGCATCAGAAGGGGATCATCCATCGCGATCTCAAGCCGAGTAACATTTTGGTAACCGCCTACGATGATGTTCCGGTCCCCAAAGTCATTGATTTTGGTGTGGCCAAAGCGACCGACTGCCGACCGACGGACATGACCTTGGGCACCGGGATTGGCTCCGTCGTTGGTACGGTCGAGTACATGAGTCCTGAGCAGGCCAGTCTCAGCCAAGAAGATGTCGATACCCGCAGCGATATCTACTCCCTCGGCGCGATTCTGTTTGAGCTGCTTACCGGCAGTCCACCGTTTGGCGAGCGCGAGCAGCATGGCCTTCTGCGGATGCTCCAGATGGTACGCGAGCAGGAACCGCGGCGCCCAAGTGTTAGCCTTGGCGCTGTTGAGTCCTGCGACAGCGTTGCGAGAGATCGAAGCACATCTCCGCATCAACTGGCCGTGGTTCTACGTGGAGAGCTCGATTGGATCATTCTAAAAGCATTGGAAAAAGATCGCGAACGTCGTTATGCCAGCGCTCATGAGCTGGCCCGCGATATTCAGCGGTACCTGGCCGGAGAGCCGGTACAAGCTGTGCCGCCAAGTCGTTGGTATCGATTTTCCAAGTTCATTCGACGCTATCGATGGCAGACGTTGGCTGTGACCATCGCTGCGGTTGCAATTTTAGTCGCAGTGGTGGGTGTCGGTTGGGGCTGGCAGCGTGCAGTGCGGGATGAGCAGCGGATGAAAGAATTGTACATCATGGCCGATCAGGCGCGGGCTGAGGCAGTTCGGCGGGCAGAAGGGGAACGACAAGCACTATTGAAAGCCAAGGAGGAAGCGGCGAGCAAAGAAATGGCGCTTGCCGAAGAATCGCGGCAACGGAAATTTGCCGAAGCAATCTCCCTGTTTGTTCAAAACGATGTACTGGCAATGACCACTGAGGAAGGCCGACGGCGTTTTAGTGGCCACGATCTGCCTCGCAATGCTTCGCTCAGAACGGTCCTGCTCCGCGCTGCGAGCAAATTGGAAGAGCGGTACGACTTTGACCCGATCGCCCGCGCGGAATTGTACTGGATCATGGGCGTCTCACTGCGAGCCATGGGCGAAATAAAATCTGCTGTTGAATTTTTAGAAAAATCGACGGAATTGCATCGAACGGCGTTCGGCTCGCAAGACCCGCGGACACTGAACGCGCTCCACAGTTTGGCCTTCGCTTACAACGCGAACGGTGAACCCGCGAAGGCCATTGAACTTATACGTCCTATACTGGATGAAGCGTTGGCCATCGTGCACACACACACCGATTTGGCAGGCATGTTGCCAAGGACGCTGGCTGTCGCACTCCTTAACAGCGGTCAGGTCAGCGAAGCGATTCAGTTACTCAAACAGTCATTAATAGAGCTCGAGAAACTGCCCGAGGATAATCTCCATCAAGTGATGGAGACCAAATGGAAGCTAGCCGATGCACTTCGAGAAAACGGCCAAGTTCAGGATGCACTGGCCATCCTAAGGGAGCTTCACGGACTCATTGATTCTAGCGCCGACCTGCCTCAGTATTTGGTCGAAGCAATTGGCGTCGATTTTGCGCGGGCTTTAGTCACCGCGGGCAGGTTAGATGAAGGTGGAGCATTGTTGCAGGTTTATGTCCCCGCCATCCAACAGCGACTTGGAGCCGATCATCCGACCGCCCTGGGTGCTGCCGCTTTCTGGGCAGATTGGCTGCAGGCTACCGGCAGGGTTTCCGAGGCAACTAAAGAATATCGGCGGATCGTTGGATTGAGCCGTCAAGTTCTAGGAGCAGATCATTGGCTTACCCTAAGTTTCCAGAATAATTTGGCTCGCGTATATCACATATCCGGAAACTTAAACGGTTCTTTTGAGTTGTTTTCCACAACGGTCAAGCTGTTAGAACAAGAGCATGAATCAGAATTCTCTCTAACTCTAAAGATCAAAAATAATCTCGGCTCATTGCTATTGGATATGGGACGCATACCGGAGGCGTCGCAACTGCTCAACAAAGTTTTCGAAGACCGTCGAGCAATATTTGGGGCAGAACATCCCGAAACTCTCATCGCCATGAACAACTATGCCAACTGCCTATTGGAAGGCGGAAACGCTCAAGAGGCGCGTGAATTGTTGGAATTTGTGGTCCCGACCAGCCAACGGGTGCTTGGCGTTGAGCACCCCGATACAATTAAGCCTTCAATCAACCTCGCGAAAATAATGAAAGATCAAGGAGACACGCGTGGCTCGGTGGCCCTCTACGAATCGATTTTGTCGCTCACAACGGAGCAGCTTCCCGAAACTGCTGCCTTAAGGCTCACTGCGAAGAATAACTTGGCGGTCGTATGGTGGAAGCTGAGAGAATTGAATAAGTCCGTGCCAATGTTTGAAGAGTTGGTCGAAATCCACCGCGGACAGGATGACTCGCAGCCTCCTTCGGAGGATTACCTGATGGCGCTCGCTAACCTGGCGATCAACTATCGGGATATTGGCAAGCGACAGCAAGCAATCTCGGGATTGGAAGAGGTGCATCGCATGGGCGGTGGGAACCGTCGTAATCTCCAGTGGGCTACCGGAGAATTGCGTACCATGTGCGTTCTCGATGCGCGACTCGACATCCTCCAGCAACTTTTGCTCGAAGAGTTACATCGTCTGGCACGCCCAGGTACTGCTTTGACTGAAGCCGATCAACGGGTCATCGCCGATTGGGCACTTGATTTTGAAATTGCAGGTGACTGGTTGATGGCGGAGGCTCTGTTAACACAACTCAACTTTGTTCCATGATTTACGAATAATTTCCCCTAGTGGTCAAGTGTTTCGAAGTAGTCATCGTTCATCGAAAGTCTTGACGACTTCCGCTACGGCAACCCTAATTTTTAGCTGTAACAAAGCCCTAGGGTTCATCCGCATTTTCGCGTTCAGGTTCAGTTTGGAGCTCTTCGAGGTGGAACTTCAGCTGATTGCGGGCGCGGGATAGACGGCTGCGGACCGTGCCGATATTGATCACCAGGAGCTCGGCGATTTCTTCGTAGGTCAGTTCTTCCATCTCACGCAAGATGAGGATGTGACGATGCTCTTCGGTTAGTAAATTAAGTCCCGCGTGGACTAAAGCGACGCGCTCTCCGCGCAGCAGGGGCTCGTCAGGGGCTTCCGTACGATCTTCGGGATCGTGTCCGGTCAGTTCACGGCTTTGCTCAATGGAAAGTTCAGGACGCCTGCGTCGTTGTCGACTCAGCGCGTTGTTGAAGGCAATTCGGTACAGCCAAGTAAAGAACTTGCTGTTCCCCTGGAAGGTATCCAGCTTCAAATAGGCCTGCACAAACGACTCCTGCACGACGTCTTCCGCCTCGTCGTGCGAGCCTACAATATTGAGCATTGAATTGTAGAGCCGTCCCTGAAATCGTTCGACGAGCTGGCCGAAAGAAACACCGTCTCCCGCACTGGCTTCACGAATCAGATCTTGTTCCGGCTTCACTAAATCTGACTCAGGTGAGCGAGGGTGAGTTTCGATGCATTAGAGATTTGGTTTATTATTCTTGCTGACTGCGCGGAAAGTCAAACCCTGGCGACCGATCCAATCAAAAAAGCCGGGCAAGAACATTTGTCTTGACCGGCTGGGGGCATTTTGCGACGTGGGACGATTGCAAAAGTCAGGTCTTAGAAGCCGATACGCAGCTGAATTCCACTTCCGCCCCGCAAGCCATAGGGTGACGGATAACCCAAATTCCCATACCCGCCGCCAAAACCAGAGCGGTAGAAGTTGTTATAGTTCGGACCAAAAGCGCTGCCGTAGCCGTAGAAACTGCTTCGACCGTAAGCAGGATAATATCCACGTGAATAGCTTCGAACCACGGGAGCTTGATAATATCGACCATACGGGGCGTAGTTGTAAACTCGCACCGGGGGTCGATTATTCCAAGAAGATCGCCCGCCACGCGAATTTCGGCCTTGAGCCATCGAAATTTCGGCCAAACAGAGCATAAAGCCCACGGCTACACAGGTTGCGATTAACATTTTTCTCATCAGAGCATTCCTTCAGTGGTTGGAGCTGACCGGCCACAATTAGCTGGTCGATTGATCTAAACATCTATTTCATATGAGCTAACAAGCAAAACTGGTTCCAATTCTTCGCGGGCCGCTCCAAGCAACATAAAAGCTTTCGGAAGTGGACGAGGCTACCACAGTGTCGAACGATTGTCTCAATCGTTTCTAAAGCGATTGGGGACAATCGCTCTACACTAATGTTGACGTAGCACTAGAAGCCGACTCGAAGTTGAACTCGCGGGAGCGTCCGAGGCCCGTACGGATTGGGATAACCAAGGTTGCCAAAGCCACCCAAGCCCGGGTTGAAGGCTGAACCATAGCCGCCATAAAAGCTGCTGCGTCCATATCCAGTAACAGGGATGAACGTGGGCACGGCGATCACAGGAGCGGCGTAGTATCGGCCATAAGGTGCGTAACCCACGCCGTAACCACCGCCGTAACCACCGCGTCCATATCCTTGATTGCAGGATGGTCCGCGGTATCCACCATAACCATGGTCGGCCTTGGCCGTGTTGCTCCCAACTAAACCGAAGGTGAGCCCTATCGCCAAGCAACCAGCTAACATCAACTTTCGCATCGTCGCGTACCTCATAAGAAAACTGATAACTGACAGCCAATAACAAGTGGCTGGTTCGTAACCAATCCATATATCAAACGCTGTGCCACTCCAAAAAACACCTAGTATTGAGCAGTTGCGTTCAGTCGGTGTCGCGTTTTTGATACGTTTGGTGTCAAAATGATGGCGCCCAGCGAAAGCGTGGCTGGACACGCAGGGATGTCGTGACAGAAGCGTTAAACGAAACGGAAGCCGTGATTCAGGCAATCTGCTGCTGAAAAACGTTTCTGGGCTACCAAATGCGTGCTGGAGGTTGCTCTATTGTGCTTCGCTGAGAATGGTGGGCGGCGTTTCGGTCGGAAGCACCGGGGAAGGGGAGGAGAAGCCGGTACTATTAACCCGAGCAAAATACGCTTGAGTTACCACCATGGCGACCAACGAGACCACGCCGACCACGTAGCACGTGGGACGGAAAAAGTCCATGAAGTCGAGCTCTAGTGAGTCGCCAGAGAGTGCATTCCGTGTAAGCATTACACAGACGTAACCAAGGTAGCCAAACGAGTCGGCAAGATACATCAAGTAGACCACGTTACTCCGTTCACGTGTCATGGCGATGAGTCGTTCGAAGATCGTGGTGTGCGTGGCGACGTAGGGTAAATACAATCCAACACCAATGAGCACCATGAAGAAGAAAGGCGAAATGCGTCCAGCATGTTGCCCAGCCGTCGCTAGAATCAAAATGATAAATCCAACAACACAAGTACCAAGCGCAAATCGAAATGCGCGGTAGTTGTTCGAAATTAGAATGGCTGCCCCGTTGCCCAGTGTTACTGCGAGTCCAACCCACATTTCTGAATAGCTAAACAACTCAGGAGTAGTTGTCACTCCGAGGCTTTTCCAGATCTCGGGTGCAAAGTCGGAGCGAATACTGCGCACGACTGTAACCAGCAAAAACATTAACAGCAGTGGAATCAAACCACCGGCATACTTATTAAAAAACGAGCGCCGGTCGTGGGAATTGAGCGTGTGGCGTTCGCTCCGCGCGGCGACGTCCTCATCTGTCGGCTTTCGAATCTGCGTGAGCATCCAGACGAAAACCAAGAGCGGGACCGAAAAGATAAGTCCCACTGCCGATGGCATCCAGAAATGATTCACTCCAGCATCCAACAGCGCTTTTCCGACCGATTTGGTCATTCCGTCGGCCAAGATGAAGCTGGTGCAGAGGCAGGCGGCGAGTGCTTCTGTTTGCTGTCGGCCTTCAAGAAAACCTAGTACCAAGCCAAACACCATGCCCAGTGGTAGGCCATTCAAGAACAGAAAAAATATGTTGTACGGCGCGGGAACTAGTCCAAAGAAAATGAGCATCAGTTCCGCGAATGCCAACAAAATGATAATGCTGACCGCCCGACGGTTGGGCGGTAGTTCAGTCAAGACTTTAATTCCAATAAATTTAGATAGCGTGTAACCAATGACTTGGGCAGCAACAGCCACTGTTTTGAACTGCCAACCCCAGGCAGAAACATCATCAAAGTTGGCTACCGCGAACGGTTTGCGGAAGGCGTACATGCAGAAGTAGGTTCCGAAGGCGGCGGCAATGGCCCAAGCCATGGGCATCCACTGATTGCCGCCCGATCGCTGCAACGACGTGGCATCAACTCTGTTTACCTGATACGGGTTATTCGGATCGCCGTTGGTCATCGAATTGCTTTGCTCCCAAATTGGTGATCTGAAGTTCAAAGGAGCGACGCATGGCTCCGGGCGAGGTGTGGAAATGACGAAGGAGGCCACGCTGCCAAATCTGAGCATCTGGCTGAGAGGCTGTAAAATCGCTATCATCACCGCCTTCCGTGGCAGATTAGAACAAGATTTGGTTGCGGCAACTATCTGACACCCATGTCGTTTTTGTGAAGTTTCTCAATTTCCCTTAGAGAACCCAGTTTCCCTTAGAGAACCCAGTGCCCACGTCCTGCGCGATCTGCGACACTCAACCGCATCGCAGCAACTTTGAAACTTATTTCGCCGCCACGCGAACTTTGTTATTTTCCGAGTAGGTGTTGCTGCCGCTAAGTCAACATTTTTCATCCACAGCGAAAGGTTACATTATGGAAGCCACGGCCGAAATCACCAGGCAAATTGCTGGCTGCTTTGCCAAAAAAGGAGACTCGGAATACGGTGGCGAAAACGTCACTCAATTGGAACATGCACTTCAATGTGCTTTTTTGGCGGAACAATCTGGGGCGGCGCGGGAACTAATCGTCGCTTCGCTGCTACATGACATCGGCCACCTACTTCATGATCTGCCCGATGATGCTCCAGATCAGGGGATCGATGATCATCACGAAAACAGCGGCTATCGGTTTCTGGAAGACAATTTCAGTCCGGCCGTTGCCGAGCCCGTGCGCTTGCATGTGGCTGCTAAACGCTATCTGTGTACCGTCGATGCAGCCTACGAGGGGCAGCTTTCGGAGCCATCGCTGGTCAGTCTGCGCCTGCAAGGCGGCAAGATGTCCGAAGAAGAGTTGGCAGAGTTTCGCAAGAGCCCGTATTGGGAAGATGCGCTGAGTTTGCGACGCTTCGATGATCTAGCAAAAGTTGTTGATTTGAAAACGCCTTCGCTGGAGCATTATCTGCCGATCATCGATCAAGTTGCCAATTAGAACACGTTAGCAAGATTAGTCAGTTATACATTTAGTGAAAGCACGAGCGAAACTACACAAAATGATGCAGCAGCAAGTGGATGTCGCGGTTGTTGGGGCAGGAATTGTCGGCTTGGCCCACGCATGGAGGGCAGCTAGTCGAGGTCTTAACGTTGTTTTACTCGAACGTTCACCCCAAGCCATTGGTGCATCGATCCGCAATTTTGGAATGGTGTGGCCCATCGGCCAGCCCCCTGGTGAGTTGCATGATGTTGCCATGCGTTCTCGCGAATTGTGGTTGGAATTAGCCGCTGCAGCAGGTGTCTGGATCAATCCGTGTGGTTCGCTTCACGTCGCCCATCGTCCCGATGAACTGGCAGTACTCGAAGAGTTTGTTGGCCAATATGGTTCTGGCTTGGGAGTGGAACTGCTCACGCCAGAACAATCGCTTGCACGTAGTCCAGCGATTCAGCCTGTTGGACTTTTAGGCTCGATGTGGAGTCCGACAGAGGTTTGCGTGAATCCTCCACAAGCAATTGCTGCGATCCCCAACTGGTTCGCGCGCAGTCAGTTGCTGAAGTGCGAATTCTCAACTCCCATCACTGCTATCGATGACCACAAGTTGTATGCTAGTGACGGACGCGTTTGGCAAGCCGATAAAATCATTGTATGCAGTGGCAGTGATTTCCAGGCGCTACTACCAGAAGCATTTGTCGATAGTGGCCTGCGGCTTTGTAAATTGCACATGATGCGGACCGTCGCACAAACCAATGGCTGGCGAATCGGCTCACATCTTGCCAGCGGGTTAACGCTGCGGCACTACAGTTCGTTTGCCTCGTGCCCATCGCTGGCGGCGCTGAAGCAACGCGTCCAACAAGAGACTCCGGAGCTCGATCGTTATGGAATCCACGTCATGGCTTCGCAAAACGATCTTGGACAAGTCATCCTCGGCGACTCGCACGAATATGATCAGGATATCAGTCCGTTTGATCGCTCGGAGATCGATGAGCTGATCTTGCGAGAGCTGTATCGACAATTTGTGCTGCCGGATTGGACGATCGAAAGTCGTTGGCATGGAATCTACGCCAAACATCCCTCAAAAGTAGTCGTTGAAGTTGAACCTAGTCCAGGTGTGCACGTTTGCGTCGGTCCTGGTGGCGCGGGGATGACGATGTCCTTCGGCATCGCGGATCGCTTCTGGAGTAAGATGTAGGACCCGTCCCTTTCCCATTCTTTTTGAACCAACCAGTTTTATGTCAATTGCAACTGTCTCCAATCTTAAAGCCATCATATTCGATTGGGCTGGAACGACGATCGATTATGGAAGTTGTGCTCCTGCCTCTGTATTTCAAGAGATCTTTTCGCAACGCGGAGTGCCCATCACCGCTGCGCAAGCACGTGAGCCGATGGGCCGCGCCAAACGCGATCACATCGCAACCATTGGTGGGATGCCTGAAGTCGACGCAGCTTGGCGCGGCAAATATGGACATTCCATTCAAACGGAAGAAATCGACGCCATGTACGCCGACTTCTTGCCACTCCAAAAAAAGACGCTTGGTCAACACTCTGCGTTAATTGAAGGAGTTCCCGAGATCATCGCTTGGTGTCGATCGCAAGGACTGAAGATCGGATCAACCACCGGCTACACCCGCGAACTACTGGATATTGTCGCGCGATCGGCGGCAGAACAAGGCTATGAACCTGATTGCGCCTTGGGAGCAGAGGATGCTCCGTACGGCCGTCCCGCACCGTTTCTTATTTACGAGTGTGCGCGACGCATGTCCGTCTTTCCGCTGTGGGCGATGGTAAAAGTCGACGACACGCCAGTTGGAATCGAAGCCGGACGAAACGCGGGCTGTTGGACTATTGGAGTAACCCGTACAGGTAACTGTGTCGGGCTATCGGTCGCTGAATGGCAGTCGCTTTCGAAGGCAGACCAAGCCCAGCGACTTGCCGCCGCTGAAAAGACGTTGCGTTCCGCCGGGGCCCACGCGATCGTTGAAAGCGTCACCGATATTCGACCCGCCCTCGAGCACTTTTCACGCGAGTTGGCTGACGGCAAGTTTCCGATGTCGATGGCTCTTCATTCTTAACCCCATTATATAACCAAAACTCTTGCCACCGGTGGCTCCCCGTGGCTCCGAGCAGGGGAAATTGAAGCTTACAACATTTCCTGGATGACATGCCCGTGCACGTCGGTCAAACGGCGATCGATGCCATTGTGCCGCAATGTCAATCGCGTATGGTCAATTCCCAGTAGGTGCAGCAACGTTGCGTGGATGTCGTAAACTTCTGTCACACGATTTCGTTCAAGCGGTTTGTAACCCCACTCATCACTTGGTCCATAACTACCAGGTCGCACGCCTCCCCCACACATCCAATTGGTAAACACAAAAGGATTATGGTCGCGACCTTGCGTACCTTGCGAGCAGGGCATCCGACCAAATTCGGTGGTCCATAAGATGAGTGTGTCGTCGAGCATCCCGCGTTGTTTGAGATCGAGGATGAGGGCGGCGGCGCCGTGCGCCATGCCCATTGCCAGTGGTCCATGATCGCGATGAACATCTTCGTGACTATCCCAATTGCGTCTTGGGAAACCATTGTCGTTCCCGCTCCAGATTTGTATGAAGCGGACACCGCGTTCGAGCAGTCGTCGCGCGATCAGGCATTTGCGCCCGAAGAACTCCGTTTCTGCTTTGGGGTTGATGAGCGTGTCATCGACGCCTGGACCTTCCGGGGCCAAGCCGTACAGATCGTGGATGTACTGGGGTTCATGGGAAACATCCAGTGCATCGGTGGCGCTTAACTGCATCGCTGCTGCCAATTCGTAAGCTTGGACGCGAGCAGATAAGCGGTCATCATCGGCCCGCTGCTCAGCGTATGCGGCATTTAACTGCCGCAGCGCAGATAGGCCAGCGCGATCGTTCTCGGCGGTTATGAAGGAGCTTTGGGGTGGAAATAAATCGGCGATCGGCGTTGCCTGACTTGGCCGAATGACAGTTCCTTGATGTTGCGCTGGGACAAACGCGTTTCCCCAGTTCTTCGCACCATTGGAGGCCAAGCCACGATGGTCTGGAAGAACGACAAAAGTTGGCAGATTGTCATTTTCGCTCCCAAGTCCATACGACACCCAAGCTCCGGCACTGGGAAACCCTGGCATATTGAAGCCGGTGGTCTGTAGCAACGTGCCTTGGCTATGAACGCCGGTCTTGCCGACGACATTGTGAATAAATGCGATGTCATCGACAACGGCACCCAGGGGGCTAACGATCTCACTCAACATCTTTCCGCTCTGACCGTGAGCTGCAAATCGCCAAGGGCTTTGCATACATGCCCCAGGAGTGCTCTGAAATAGCTCGACTTGTTCACCGGGATCCCAGGCTTTGCCATGCTGTCTAGCCAAAAGCGGTTTGTAATCAAACGTGTCGACGTGACTGGCCGCACCGGCCATAAACAGTTGAACAACGCGTTTGGCTCGAGCTGGATGGTGCAATACGCCACGTTCTGCGCCAGCAAACGCGCGATCGCGGCCAAGGAGTGCTGCCAATGCAATTCCGGCAAACCCACCAGACACGTGTTGAAGAAAATTCCTGCGACAGGCCAAGGGGACGTTACGGAGAAGTTGGTTACTCGACATAGGTAAACGCACTCGTATTCAAAAGGACACGTGCGAGAGTCTCGACGCCTTGTGTTGTTAACAGCTCGTCCAACACCAATTTTTCTTGCGCTGTGGCTGCTCTCCCGAGCGTCAAGTGACAGGCGAGTTCAATTTGGGCATCGGGGGTAACTGCTTCGCGTTCAAGTCGTCGAGCAAAGTGCTGCGAGGTTGCTTCCACCAGCCGATTATTCCACTGCGTCAGCGCTTGCAATGCAGTTGTTGATTCATCGCGGATCGGAACGCTGATCGATGGGTCGGCGCAATCCAACGCAGTGAGCATGGGTTGGGGTTGAGATCGTACAACAAATCGATAGATGCTGCGGCGATGCGTGGCGGAATCGAGTGGGTCGTGCAAGTGGTATTGGTAATGTGGAGAATGCTCTGGTTTCTCAACGACAAAATCGCGGAAGCTAGGACCTCCGCGATCGTCAGTTCTTAGCAGCCCACTAACAGCCAGAATCGAGTCGCGAAACTCTTCGGCGGACAAACGCCGTCGCTGACCGCGCCACAGATATTGGTTATTCGCATCAAGGGTTGCGTTGTTCGCATCGTAGTCACTTGCCCGTCGATAGGCTTTCGATGTGACAAGTAATCGCACCAGTGATTTGATTGACTGCCGCGGATCGTCGCGCAGATGTGCTGCCAGGTAGTCGAGAAGTTCGGGATGCGAAGGAACCATCCCCATGCGGCCGAAGTCGTTAGGGGTGCCGACCAGCGGTTGCCCGAAAGTCCACTGCCACACGCGATTCGCCATGGTGCGCCATGTCAGCGGATTGTCGTGTTGGGTTAAGTATAGCGCCAGGCTTGACCGCCCTACGGCCTCGTTGTCCGATCCATCGGCGCCCGCAAAGTCGACCTGCGCATTGTCCCACAGCGCGGGAGCACCCGGCTGCAAGCGTTTACCCGGTGAGCGAAGGTCGCCGCGATGTAGCAGGTGAATTTCGCGAGGCTGACCGCCTGTGGCGATAAACTGCCCCGCACTTGGAAACTGTGTGGCGGCTGCGTAAACAAATTCACCGGCAGGAAATTGGTCCAAATCGCGCTTCAATTGCTTGATCGTATCCGCATAGGCGGCCAATTTCGCGACGACTTCGGGTGTGAAATGTTCTTGCTCGATAACGTCCCGCTGTTTTAGCAGTTCCAGCCACTGGCCTTCGTTTTGGGCGTTGCTGACTTGGCGAAAATATGTGTTGTCAGTTAAGTTTTGAGCACCCCATCGGGCTGGTGCTTCGATGCTGTCCAAGGCTGTTACTGTGGCTCGCGAGGCGACATTTGCGCCAGAAGCATCAATCGCTTGAAGCTCCGCGAGCGCAAAAATATAGTCTCCTTGGCGCTCCGCCAACTTGGTGGCAGTCACTCGCAAATAACGCATCGGAGTGCTGCTCGCCTCGATGATCACGTGACGCAACTTGGGATTGCGTTGATCGACCGAGTTTGCATCAAGCCAGGTTTGCACATCGGCGTTGCTAAAGGTTGGTTCATTGGCAGCTTGAACAACGTATCGCACCGGAAATCCGAAGCCGGCGCCAATATTTGCAAAGTTATCGAATGCGGGGATTAAGTGCACTTTACTCAGCGTGTGCGACTGCCCCAAGTCGATTTGCACCCATTTGAGCGCATCCTGCGTCGAAGATATTTGGCTGTGGTAGCCATATTCGGTAGGAGGTTCGGTGGGTACTCCATCGGTCAATTCAGCGAGACGTCGATCGAGCGACTCAGCTTGTGCTGCGACTTGTTGTTCTAGTTCCTTTTTCAACGTGTCGCGCTCTTGTTCCGTCGCCTTTAATTTCGCCTGCAAAGCCTTCTGTTCGCTCTGTTGTGCCGACGATAGACCCTGATAAATACGATCTGCGCGGTCGACAGCGGCAAACGTTGCGTGCAATTGATAGTAGTCTTCCATCCGAATCGGATCGAATTTATGGTGATGACATTGTGCACATTGCACGGTCGTACTCATGAAGACATTAAAGACGGTCGCCACCATTTCGTCGCGATCGAGGTGCTTGGCGATGCGGCCATCGAGTTTACCCTCCCCGACTTCCAGATGACCAATGAAGTCCCAGGGACCAGCGGCTAAGAATCCAAGCCCCAAGACACCATCGGGTTCATCTGCAAATAACGCATCACCCGCTATTTGCTCTTGGACAAAGCGGCTATAGCTCTTGTCTTCGTTGAAGCTGCGGATGACGTAATCGCGATAGGGCCATGCATGGGGACGTGGTTGGTCTTTGTCGTAACCGTGCGTTTCGGCGAAGCGTGCGACGTCTAGCCAGTGTTGAGCCCATTTTTCTCCGAAGGCAGGCGAGTTGACAAGGCGGTCGACAAGTGTCTGCCACGCGAGCTCGCTATCAACCTCCCAGGCTTCGAGGAACGACTGAATATCAACTGGAGCAGGGGGGAGGCCAGTCAGGTCATAGGTTATGCGACGGATCAACGTTTCAGGCGTGGCCGAGGGGAGCGGCATCAGGCCCAGTTCGGAGAGTTTGGCATCGACAAAAGCGTCGATCGGGTGTGCTGGTTGCCCAGGTTTCGCGGCTACTGCAGGTGGTGTACTGGATTCAATGGGCTTCAGCGACCACCAATCACGATCAGTCACTTCGGGTGCTCGCAAACGAATTTCTTCGGGCCAAGTTGCGCCCTGGGCTATCCAAGCTCGCAATACTTTCACGTCGTCCGCCGAGAGTGACCGACTTTCTTTTGGCATTGCTGCTGGTTCATCACCACTCGGCGTAATCAAGTCGATGAAGTAGCTTGAGTCAGGTTCACCGATGACGATCGACTCGCTGGCTAACAGACTGGTCAAAGTGGCCAGTGAAACATCCCCCTTGGCCTCTTCGTCAGAGTGGCAGCGCAAGCAGTGGGTTTCGAGAATCGGCTGTACTTGAGAGGCGAAATCGATAGATATCGCGACGGTAGGTGACTGTCCCATTGCCGCCGAGTTCCACAGCAGCCAGCAACCGAAAAGGACAATTAGTTGGCAACAGGCGGTCACCGTTGGGAAACCAAGCCGAGAGCAAGAGTTCTTGGAGGCAAAGCCATTCATTGTCACGGTACGAACTAAAGGTAGGTGTGGAGGATGGGGCGGAGGGTACGCACAATGGCGTCGCGGGGTGGCGAACGGAAAGGGGCAGCCTTCGCGGGCACAATTCAGGTCTCTCTCACGTTCGGCAGGGGGTGGCGGGTTAGGCCCTCATCGGGTGTTTTTTCGAGAGCGAATCCCTAGTATCGCACATATCTGCTGGAAATCAAAATCGACTTTTGGTTCAGAGATGTTCAAGCGCGGGGGTGGTACGTCTGGTGGATTCGCTTGAGTCGTGACGAATCGACTTGGGTGTAGATTTGCGTTGTTTGGATCGTCGCGTGTCCCAGCAGTTCTTGGATTTGTCGTAAATCGGCTCCTCCGCTGAGCATATGTGTCGCAAAACTGTGTCGGAGTGTGTGAGGACTGATCTCCGGGTCGATATCAGCCCGCAGTGCATAGCGTTTGACCAATTCCCATATCGCTTCCCGCCTGAGCCGTTTTCCTGTACGAGACAGGATTAACCAAGGGATTTTGTCTGCGTCTCTTTCGCCCACCAATTGCGGTCGCAAATCGCTAAGAAAAGTTCGAATGGCGATTTGTGCCTGCTCGCCGATCGGGACCATGCGCTGTTTGGAACCCTTGCCTTCGACCAAACAGTAACCTTCTTCAACGTGAACATTGGCCTGCAGCAAATTGGAGACTTCGGAAACACGGCACCCAGTGGCGTAAAGTAGTTCGAGAATGCAGCGGTCCCGTTCCCAGAAGTTGTCATACTTGCGCGGAGCGTTCAAGAACCGCTCAACCGCTGCAGGTGTTATGGCTTTGGGGATTCGCTGCCACATTTTTTGCGTTTGCAACAGTTCGGATGGATTGTCTTGAACGACACCTTCGAGTTGGAGGTATTTGAAAAACATCCGGGTGGTTACAATAGCACGCGAGATAGAAGCAGGAGCGAGTTTCTCGACTTGAAGTGAGGCGACAAATTCAGACAAATCCGCTAAGCGGAGCTGGCTAAGCGGTTTGCCCGCGTGCCAATGAAGCAAGCGTTTCAAGTCCCGACCGTAGGCAAGCACGGTGTTGTCCGCAAGGTGGCATTCGGTGCGCAGATAGTCGGTAAAACGCTGATGCCAATCACTCGTAGGGGTTGGCTCCAATTTGGTAGCAGTTATCCCCTGTTGGCGGAGGCGCTGAAGCTTGCTACCCATCCATTATCTCCGATACCCGTTGATGGCCACAAATGCACTTGAAGTGTTCCACTCAATTCGGTTCAGTGCGGGGTCAGCTATCGCAATTGTTGAGCTTGAGCCCTATGAATAGTTAAAACGGGTCCTGCAGGGGTGCAGCGATCATCAAAGATTCGAATAAGAGGATTGTGCGGATGAAGATATTAGTGATTGGTGGTGCCGGTTATGTTGGTTCGCATACGGTTCGCCTGTTATCGCGAAGTGGCCACGAGGTGTGGGTGTACGATAACTTGTCGCTTGGGCACCGCCAGAGCATTCCTTCCGGCACGTTGATTGAAGGAGAATTGGCGGACCGCGCCAAACTGCGGAACGTACTGCTTGACAAAAAGATTGATGCGGTGATGCACTTCGCCGCCTTTGCGTTGGTCGGCGAATCGGTTGCCGAACCTGCCAAGTACTACCAAAACAACGTTTCGGCGACCCTTGAGTTGTTGGAGGCGATGCGCGAGGCTAACGTTTGGCGCATCGTATTTTCAAGCACCACGGCCACTTATGGTCAGCCGGAAAAGATTCCAATTTCGGAGTCGACGATCCAACTGCCGATCAATCCTTATGGTTTTACCAAATTGGTGATCGAGCATGCGCTAACCGACTACGCGCATGCCTACGGATTTGGCTGCGCGGCGTTGCGTTACTTTAACGCTGCAGGTGCCAGCCCGGATGGCGACATTGGCGAGGACCATAATCCGGAAAGTCACTTAATTCCGATTGTCTTACAAACGGCGTTGGGACAGCGCGACAGCATTGGCATCTTTGGGGACGATTATCCAACTCCTGATGGGACCTGCATTCGCGATTACGTTCACGTCGATGATCTTGCGGATGCGCACTTGCGAGCGCTTGATTTGCTAGAGCCAGGCGCGAACCTGCAACTGAACCTTGGGTCTGGACATGGGCACAGTGTCAAGTCGGTGATCGATGCTTGTCGCAAAGTGACAGGGCACTCAATTCCAACGCTGGTCCAGCCTCGTCGCGCCGGCGATCCAGCGGAATTGATTGCAGATAGCCGACTTGCACAGCAGGTACTGGGTTGGAAACCTGCTTATGTGGATATCGAGGCGATCGTGGCGACAGCTTGGAAATGGCATCAATCGCATCCGCGCGGCTATTCTAATTGAGAGAGCTATTCGAACGGCACCGCCATGCAGAACATCATAATCGCGAAGCCGTATAAGTTTGTGTCACCCCATCGCGGCGACTGGATCCCGGGGATGATACAAACCCTGCGTATTGTCGATCTGTATTTAAACCGTGCCGAAGGAATTGCATCGTACGAAGTGCGCGGCATTGACAACTTGCGTGAATCGTTGCGGCAAGGGCATGGAATTTTACTGGCCCCCAATCATAGTCGCTATGCCGATCCTGTTGCGATGGGCTGGGTAGCGCGACAGGCTGGCGTGCATGTGTTTGCCATGGCAAGCTGGCATTTGTTCCATAAGCATTGGCTGCAGTCTTTTGCAATGCGCATGTGCGGTGGTTTCAGCGTTTATCGAGAAGGCGTCGACCGGCAAAGCCTCGACACGGCAATCGACATTTTGGTGCGCGCCACTCGACCGTTGGTGGTCTTTCCCGAGGGAGCGGTGTTTCGAACGAACGATGTCTTGCAGCCGTTGTTGGACGGAGTTGCCTTCTTGGCACGGTCGGCCGCGCGTCGTCGCGCCAAATTGGATGGAGGAAAAATTGTGATCCATCCTGTCGGTATCAAGTACGTTTTCCAGGGTGACGTCATCCCGCGTCTGCTTCCCATTGTTGAAAAAATGGAGTCAAGATTTACGTGGCAACAAAATCTTGTTCGTTCGAGTCACACGGACAGCTTGTCGAACCTCGTGCGTCGAGTTCATCGACTCGATGAAGGGCTCTTATCGCTCAAAGAAATTCAATTTATGGGTAAGGCTCAGCCTGGGGAAATCAGTCAACGTCGGCGCAGGTTGATCGACTTTCTTTTAGAAAGCGTTGAAACAAAGTGGCTCGGAGCACCGCAGGGTGATTCTTTGCTGCAACGCATCAAACAGCTCCGCATGAAAATGGTCCCACATCTGATCAGTTCTTCGTCCGACGGCAAGCTTCCGTATGAGATATGGACCGACTTGGAAAAACTGTACGTCGCTCAGCAAGTCGGCTCGTATCCGGATGGTTACCTGAACGAGCTTACTGATACGCGGCTGATGGAGACGATTGAACGGATCGAGGAGGACATCACGGATCGTACCACCGTGCACCGACCACTACATGCCATTTTGCAAGTGGATCAGGCTATTAGCGTCGACCCTGACAAACCGAAGAAGGAGGGGCCCGATCCCGTAATGACCGTGCTGCGAACTCGATTGGAGGCACTGTTACTGCAACTCAAGGGAGAAGCTCGTTGCTTGGATAGGCTCGATTAAGCACTTCTAAGCTTACGATTGTATTCGCGCCGCAAGTTGCTCAGTTGCTTTTCAGTGTAGCGGTTGCCACTCCTGCGACCGAGGCGAGGTGTTCATTCAAGTGCACTTCGTCTTGCCAATCCAAGTCTTCCTCGTTCTTACAATTATCGGCCACTTGCTCGATCGCTTGATTAGCATTTCGCTGTTCTTCTGCAGTGGCTGCGGCCATTGCTCGGTTTAAGGCAATTTGTAACGCGAGAATTTCGTTCTGAAGATAGTTGATCGGTGCGACCAAGTCTTGCCAATAGTCATCGGAGCGGAAGGTGAGAGGACGACAATTGGGGTTGGCGGTCAGTTCGGCAAGGTGCATTCGCAGACGGTAAATCGGTCCAGCAAACAAATTGCTCATACGTATAATGTCAAAGACAACGAGAGGCATGAACAGTACGAGGCTCGGAATCCAGGGCCAATACTGATTGAATAGTGCATGGAAATGTTCCAGCACGGTCCATTCCGGATGCGCATAAAACTGGAAGCAGGCTGAACCAAGTCCTACGTAGATTGTGGCGATCGTCCAGTACAGCACGACGCGGCCGATCAAGGCACCTTGGACGGAACGGTCTATCCAGAATTTCTGCCGTAGGACCATGTGCGCGTGCTTTCAGTCAATGTGTTAGCTACCAATTGCATTTGAGATGGAATTGCTCGAGGTGTTGAAGCTCTCGGCCGTAGCGTTGGATAGCGCTTGGACTGACCCAACGCATACAGCGACGATCAGAGCCAGCAGGACCGCGTATTCGACCGTAGTGGGACCGTTTTCATCCTCAAGCAGTCGTCTGATGCATTTCGCCCAGTAATTAGCCACTGGTTTGACCTTATCGCGTGATTACGTGTCAAAAACAATTTGTCTACGGGAAACCTAGCTCGAAATCCTCATTCAATCATTGCTTGGAGGCCGAAATAACGCCGCTTCGCGACTTGGGAACTGGCCGATTCGTTACAATCAGACTAATCTGATGATCCGTAACTTCTGGATTCAACAAAAAACGCCGCGGTGGCTAGACGCAACACGACTTGAGCCGCCGCACTGAACAGGATTTGGAAACGTAGACAGCACATGATCGGACCAATACTCGCACGCGAATGGATGGTAGCCCCTCGGCGACTGAGATTCTATTTGCAAAGGATCGTCTTCGTTCTGGTATTGTTCAGTCTGGTCTGCACCGCCTGGGCACTTCTGGCTGGAATCCAGCAGGTTCGCAATCTTGGTGATCTAGCGCGCTTTGGGGTTTTGGTTTTTCAGATCATTGTTCCATTGGAATTGATTGTAACGATGTTTCTGGCTGCAGTGGCGTCTGCCAGCAATGTCTCGCAGGAGAAAGATCGTCGGACGCTCGACCTGCTGTTGTTGACTCGACTGTCAAGTTCTCAGATTGTTCTAGGTAAACTAACATCCAGCTTGATTGGGATTGGCAACTTAATTCTGGCTTCGCTCCCATTGTTGCTCTTGATCGCTATTCTTGGCGGTGTAACCGTGCGACAAGTATTTTGGGCGACGGCTATCATTGTCGTTACAGCCGCGTGGTCTGGAGCTTTGGCAAACCTTGTCGCTTTTTGGCGTGAAAAAACATTTCAAACGTTAGCCATTACCTTGTTGACGATCGTGAGCTGGCTTGCGATGTGCGAAGCGATTGCGGCGGGAAGTATTTCTTTTGTGGCACCAAAGTGGGCTGACTTGTTGAGTCCAGCCCGCGCGTTGTGGATCAACTGTCAACCATTGAGGCCAGATTCTTGGATTGCCATACCCGGCGGCGAGTCTGCCGTTTATTGCCTTCTCGGCTGTTTGGCCGTGTTCAGCTTTTGCACAATCGCCATTCTAAGACTGCGGGTCTGGAATCCGTCGCGACAAATCCGTCAATTGACAATTGAGCCGGACGAAGATTATTCAACAACCGGGGCGGAAGCCACTTCGGCCCATGGCTCTTGGAAAGTCCGCGCACCGCGACGCATGTGGAATAACCCAGTCCTTTGGCGAGAAATGCGGACGTGGGCCTACGGTCGCAAGTTGATGATCATTCGACTTGCCTACGTCGCTTTATTTGCTGCTGCAGTGGCGGGCCTCTACTGGTCGGTCTCTACAGGAACAGCGTTACAGCGGAGTCGATTGGCCGATGAGTTGATACCCATCTCTGCGCGAATGTTGGTTCCATTTTTCGTGATCTCCTTTGTCATGATCAATGCTCTGGCAGTGAATTCCGTGACCAATGAACGTGACGGGCAAGCCCTCGACTTGCTCCTGGCGACACAAATTACACCCAGCCAGTTCTTGTTCGGAAAGCTGATTGGCGTCTTGTACGTGACCAAAGAAATGGTGTTGCTGCCGATCGCTCTGTCGCTTTACTTGTGGTTGCAAGGCGGGATGAGTAACGAGAACTTACTTTTCACCTTGGGCGGACTTGTCGTCATGGACGTGTTTGCCGCAATGCTCGGAATTCATTGCGGAATGATCTATAGTCAGTCGAAGGCAGCAATTGGAACAAGCCTTGGAACACTGTTCTTTTTGTTCTTGGGAATCGTGACTTGCATGTTGATCATGATGAGTTTCCGTGGGTCGTTTGCTCGGCAACTGCCCCCGTTTTTGGCAATTATCTTGGGTGGAGGGACAGGCTTGTTCGTGGCCATGGGAAGCCGCAATCCAAGTCCTGCTATCGCATTGGCCTCTTTCGGACTCCCTTTCCTGACGTTTTTTGCCATTACCAGTTTTATTTTGCGAGGGCAGGAACTGGTGGTTTTTTCAGTGATTGTCGTGGCATATGGTTTCGCCACATTGGCGATGATGGTTCCAGCCCTGAGTGAATTCGAGTTCGATATGGGTAAGACACGCACAGTGGATGAAGAAGGTTAGGATGCCGACAGAAGTCTGGGCCGCCTTGCCCGTGATGATTGCATTGGTCTGCGTCAGTGGTTTTTTTTCAGCCAGCGAGGCAGCTTTTTTCTCGTTGACGATGGCTCAACGCAGTACTCTGGCAAAAGAGGGCGGCTCTGGCCTAGTCGCCCATGCATTGCTGAGTCGCCCCGAACGCCTGCTGACTGGGATTTTATTTTGGAATTTGGCGATCAACATCAGCTTCTTTTCAGTTGCATCGCGCATCTCCTTGGCAGTCAGCACGACCAACGTTGAAAACGTCTCGCTACCAGCCATTATTACCTTTGGTTCACTTGCTTCCATCATTGCGTTCGGCGAATTCTTACCCAAGAGCGTCGCAGTCGTGCGACCTTTGTTGATTGCGAGATACACGGCGATTCCACTTGCACTTGCCGTTCGGGTTCTCGATAACATCTTGCCAACGATCAAGGTTGTGAACGAAGCTTCGCGAAGAATACTCTGGCCAGGACTTAAACCCGAATCTTATCTTGAACTATCCGACTTGGACCGCGCAGTGGAACTGTCCACGGAGGATTCCTCTCTTTTTGAGCAAGAAAGCCAAGTTCTGCGTAACATCATTCAACTGGGTGATATTCGAGTGGAAGAGTGGATGCGCCCGCGTACGGAATTCCTCACGTTCAAACCGCCAATCAGCCTCGAACAACTGGGTGGACAACGGACTCCCAGTGGTTACATGCTGATCAGCGACCGTTCGGGTCGCGAAGTGGTTTCTGCAATTGACCTGCGCAATTTGCGGCCGAGCGAAGCAGACAATTTAGAAGAACATAAACAACCGCTGGTAGTTGTTCCCTGGTGTGCGACGATGGCCGAAACGCTCCGCAAACTCATCGCACGCAATCGCCGCGTGGCGGCGGTGGTCAACGAGTTCGGGGAAACAGTAGGTATTCTGACGTGGGAAGACATGTTTGAAGCCATCTTACAACTTCACAACGTAAGGTCTCACCGCGAGTTTGCCAAAGCAGAAGTTCATCCAGTGGCCGAAAACGAGTGGGTCGCGACCGGTATGACAAAATTGCGAAAACTGGAACGAGTCATCGGACGCAGAATCAATGACACAAACAACTTGACAGTGGGTGGCATTGTCCAAGAGCAGCTGCATCGCTTGCCCGAAGTCGGCGATGGTTGCCAGGTCGAAGATCTGAAATTTGAAGTCATCGAGGCTGGAATGCGTGGCGAAATCTTGGTACGCATCACGATCGCCATCGAAGCACCACCGACGGAGGAAGCATAATGTTAATCTTGCTTTTACTGATCGGTGGAATGGCGTTTAGCGCGTTCTTCTCGGGCAGCGAAACGGGTTTTTATCGTGTAACCCGCGTGCGTTTGGTCATGGATGCAAAAGGCGGTAGTTGGATATCTCAAGCTCTGCTGTGGTTGGCCAATCACACGAGTATTGTCGTGGCGACAGTATTGGTTGGAAATAACATCGCCAATTACCTTCTGTCTCTGGGACTACTTCTGGCCGGCCAGTTCCTATTGCAAGGTTTCGACGAGAAAATTCAAACTTTTTTCCCCGTGCTCATGACGCCGGTGCTGTTTATTTACGGCGAACTCCTACCCAAATACTTGTTCTATCAAGTTCCCTACCGCCTGCTGCGCACGACCGCACCCCTGATGGTCTTATGCGCTATCCTGTTCCTGCCGGTTTCGATCATCGTGATCGCCTTGGAAACTCTATGGAATCGTCTAACCGGTACCTCGGTCAGCCAAATGACTAGGACGCTCGAACGGCAAGATTTGCAAAAGGCACTTCTGGAGGGGCAAGAAGCCGGCGTTGTTCAACCTATCCAGCGCGAGCTTGTGCAAAATCTGTTTACGTTTGGAAGTCGTCCGGTCAGGCAATTTGCCTTGCCACTCCGTGCAATCCCACTGGTAGATCGATCCTCGAGTCGCGATGAAATTCTGCAAAAAGCCGAACGCATGAATCAGCGCATCGTTGGTATCGTGGATGGAAATCGACTGACGGGCTGCTATCTGGTCTCGGACCTGATGCTTGTCTCCGCCGATAGTCGTCTTCGCATTACACCGATTTGCGAAGTTTCAGCGACGGATTCGAATATTCAGGTTCTAACGCGTATGCAGGGAATGCACTGCCCGCTGGCTTCTGTCGTTGATGCGTCGGGAAAATCGATCGGCGTTATCCCACGCGAACGATTGAACAATTTGCTCTTAAAGTCAAATTAAGCTTGTAGGGCAATGAGCTGCTGTTGAAAGCAGAATGGCGATCCTCGCGATGAAGCGTCATTAACAGAGTTTCTTGTAGCCCAGCTCGTGAATTACCTTGAGCATCTCTTCAAAGGTAATAAAACGACGCCGGTGTCGCAGTTTGTAGCCATCAATGGCTTCCGCCAATTCACGCGCATCAGGTGACAACATAGCATGCGAATTGGCAAATTGCCGTCGTTCGTTTACAGGAGCTTGCGCCAACGGTGAGCTGCCACGCCGGTCAACAAATTCATTTTCCAGTTCATTGTTTACAGCCGCTGTCATACTCGATCCTTTGGCGAATTCGAATGGATTGAAGAAATCTGGCCAACTGAAAATTAGCCTTCAAATGTCGCATCCGCAAATTAATTGGAGCTAATTTTCTAGAACTTTGGTGATTCGAAGCCGACTGGGAGGCCTAGGACGCCGCGCCCCACAGAATGATCGACGAACCGCTGCCCCACTTCTGCTTGAAGCGCTAGTGCACCAGGATGGTGCGGATCGGTCTGCAATACGCGCCCGAGACATACCCGGGCTTCAGCCAGCTCTCCGGCATCAAATTGACTGCGGGCCAATTCAACTAACAGCTTGCTATCGGAATCCTGTGCATGCTCGGAGGCCAGCTTCAAACAATGTTGCGCTTCCTTGCTTTGTCCCAAATCGGCAAGCGCCTGACCACGCAATAGCCACGCGCGAGCAGAAGTGCAGGCGCTGGGCTGTGAGTCGACGATCCCTGAAAGTGTCGCCAAAGCCCGCTGCGGACGTTGTAACTCGCGATACAATTCCGCTATTTCGAGTTGTACCGTCGGGTTGTTGGGTTGGCAGATCAATGCACGATGATACGACTGCAGTGCTTCGTCAAACTTCTGACGCTGACGCAATACCTGTCCCTGCAACGCCCAGGCAGATGCCGATTGGCGGTTACCTTGAAGCGCTAATTCTGCATTCGCCAATGCGTCTTCCAGCCGGCCCGCTTGCAGGTGCATTTCGCCTAACCGTACGATCAGGTCCGGGTTTTCTCCACTCAGTCGAGCGGCGGCTTCCATATGTGCAATGGCCGTTTCGCAGTCACCGCGCTGATGCAGTACCTCTGCCATGCCCCACTGGGCTCGTTCGTCCGCTTGGCTTCTGCGCAACGCCTCTCCGAACAGTTTTTCGGCTTCTTCCCAGTTCTTTTGTTGCAGCTCATTTGTCCCCTGCAGTGAGCGTTGGCGGGCGGCAGACAAGTCTTTCGTGCGGCGATTGGTACCCAGCGAACGACAACCACACAAACATCCACAAATCCAAATAACGCAGAGCAACCCCACGGTATGGCTGTAGAAACGCGGTTTGTTAACAAAAGAACGCATGCGACGTTTACGAGAGAGCCCTGGATGAACAGCCAATCACCCGCGACAATAGCAGAGCTAAAGGAGCCACCGAAAGATCATTCCGCTTTTGCTATCAATCAATTTTAGGACCGAACAGGTATGCCAAACAAATACGAAGGGCTGGGGCTCTCACTGCTCTATCCCGAGACATGGAGGGTCGACGAAGAAAGCGAAGCTAACTCTGTCACGCTGGAAACGCCTACGGGAGCTTTCTTGTCGATCAGTTGCAGCGACGACTTAAACGTCGATCTCAGTCGCGCGCAAACGACCATGGAGGCGGAATACGATGAAGTGGAAAACGAGCCCTGCGAAATTACATTGGGTGGTCAAGTGTTCAGAGGGCTTACACAGCGTTTCGTCTTCTTGGACTTAATCATCACTTCTCAGCTTCTAAAACTAGAGTCTAGCAAAGGACAGTACTTGGTGCAGATTCAGGGGGAAGATCGAGAAATCGAAGAGCTGCTGCCAGTCTTCTACGCCATCCTAACGTCCATGTGTCAGTCCATGGCAAGCTGTTGATTGAGCTGCGTACTTCGATCTTCTTACCACCAATTTTTACTACCTGATAAACGATGCCGCTTGGCGGATGAAAGCGTTTGTCACGCGGTCCGCGTTGTGCGTCTTTCGGAAGTAGACCCGGAATCCGAATCTGTGAACTTGCGGGTAGGTAAATTGATGGTAGGAAGATTTGAGCAAGCAGGCACCGGAGAGGTGCTTAGGGTCGGCCGCGAATACGATCTTGGAGTTCCGTGATAACTCGCTCACGCGCACTCGGCTCCATCACTTCCAATTCAGCGTCGGTTGTCTCGGGCAAGCCTAGAACTTGCTGAAGCGTTCGAAGCTTACCTAGACAACTCCATTGGCTTTTCCCTTGGCCTCGCCAGTCGCCACGGAAGCGATCGGATTGTCCGCAGCAGCGCGTTCAAGAAGTGGCAGGTGAGGTAACTCCGCTCCTGAACTAGAATACGATAGCCTATTAGGATAGCAAGAATCGAGTCTGACGACAGCAGCTCCCATTCCTAAGCAACACCGAACACAAGGCCTGACCCCAACGCATCGTGCCCGTTAACCCCGACGCTTTAGCCGAATTCGCAAAGACTCCAACCGATTTGCGAGAGCTTCAGCGCTCTCCTTGAGCAACTCTTCGTCAAGCGAAATTTGCTCACCAAGCAGTTCTTGTAGAGTTTGAATTCTGCCAGTGAGCTTCCCAAGCTCGCGTCCTTCCTCGCGTCCCTCCTCGCGTCCTTCCTCGCGTCCCTCCTCACGTGCGGCGTCGAGCTTGGCGGCTTCGTCGCGAAGAAACTTGAGTCGGTCTTCGTAGTACTGTAGATCTTCTGGTGATTTCGAAATCATCTCTAACACTCCAATAGCTTCGCAAAACTCGCGGATCAATTTGAACAGCCATGGCGTTTCTCCGACTGGTGCAGCCGTTGTAGCTGAGCCGTTCCCTAGAAGCATCAGCGGGCTAAGAGCCGTTAGCTCATGTCTGGTCGCGGATGCTGCCGTTGTTCTCGACTACCATGGGTTGCGGTAGCAGCTGCGGACGAGTGGTGGTGATGGCTAGCGGGTGATACTAAACGAGTCCGCACTGGGAGTGAGATTGAACCGCAGCGAAGCAGATCAGCGGCTAGCCAGTGTCATTCGCTCGTCCACTGCGCTGGTTGGCTCTGTGTTGGTAGCCACCAGTCATGCTTCCGCCGGGGCGAGCCCGGAGCGGTGAGCGGGGTTGGCCAGAAGCGTCAAACTGAGTACTCACGCGTTTGCCAGTCAACTGGTCGAAGGCATCGTAAATGTACTCAACTTGCTGCGTCTTCGCCCCCGTAGCGCTCACGCGGTCGATGACGCTGGTTAGGCGATTGCGATGATCCCAAGTGTACTCGGTAACTTGTCCACCCACGATCCGAGTCCGCCGCGTGGTGTTCCCTTCGTTGTCGTAGGTATAGTTGAACGTGCCATCGGTCTGCAAGCGATTGTGCGTACCCGCGGCCGATTGGCTCACACCGCCGCTAGAACGACGGTTGCCGATCGGATCCAAGTTGTACGACTCGCTGGCCGGCAGCGGGAAGGGGAGTGACATGCCGACGATCTGCGTCGAGCTGGCGGCGGTTAGCTGGTCTTTCACGTCGTAGGTGTAATTGGTTCTAAACGCATCGCGCCACGACGAAAAACTATGACTCGATTATCAGCATCGTAGGTCAAGAAATACGCCGCCAGCATGTTGCTGGTGCCAAGCGACGGAGGCACGGCGCTGGTGCCAGCCCAGGTCTGCCCCGCAGCGATCTCCGCCTCGCCGTGCGTGATGCTCGTCAAGCGTCCCGCCAAGTCGTAGCCCATCCGCGAGTGAACTTCCAAATCGCTTGTGCTGGCCGTGGTGGCTGAAAACCGCCGCATGTCGGTGATTTGCGAAGCTGCATCAAAGGTAAAGCTCGCCAGTTTCGGAGCCACCGCGTTACCGCCAGCGACTCCTGCCTGAACCACGGAGGTCAGCCGATTCATACCGTCGTAGCTATAGGTATTGCTGAAGTCCCATACGCCGCCGGTGATATTGCTACCGCCGCTAGCGAGCGCTCCGCCGATATTCGCAGCCAGTCTTGTCTGGTTGCCCACCGCATCATAGTCGCGATCGAAAGCCACGCTGCGATTCATGAGCGGGTGGAACTGTCGTTCGTTCTGAAGCTGACCGCGAGTGTCATTGGTAAACGTAAAATCGGGGCCATTAGGACGCGTGTCGTTGATGCCCGTCAAGCGATCAGCGGAGTCGTAAGTGTAATCGATGACGCCACCGACTCCAGTCCACGTTTCACGGATGAGTCGATCGCGGAGATCGTAGTTCCAGTTCGTTGTGCGGCCGTTGCGATCCACCAGTCGTCGAACACCGGGCCTGACCCCAGCGCAAGCCCACTATTGATACTGCCGCGGCGTCCCAACATGCTCGATACGGCACTGTTTGGGGCAAGGCTGAATCAGCTATCAGCTACTTAGTTACCTCATCATCGACAAAATTATTCCAGTCATGGACGCCATTCTGTTCTTCAAATAGTTGTGGGATTTCATCGTATATTTGTCCAGCCGCCATCAAGTGTGGGACGCAATGAACGAAGAACAGCTCCGTCTGATTTGCGAGGCAAGCGGTGTCACAGTCTCTGGCCTCGTACGATTTCGCCAGCTTCGCTAGGTTCGTCGCTATGTCCGCCATGTGAAAAGCAAACTTCTCACGCAACTCATCAAAATTCTCTAACTCAGCTCGATCCCACTTCGCATCGAACACGGCGCGGAATCGTACGCGTAGTTGCTCATAGTTTTCATTCGTCATAGTCATCACCGTCGTTACCCTTCGAGGTCTCGTAGTAATCTCTTCCAGCCGTTCGCGATACTTCGCTGCTGCGTTCATCACGTCATCATTGCTTGATAAACGTCCTCCCCAGCTTTCCATTTCGTCGATCCGGCGGTGAACTTCCTTTCGCCAATACTCCACCAAGCCCTTGTCTGCCTTTCCAATTAGCTCCGGAATGTGATCGTCGAGGTGATAGTCAATACCTTTTTGTTTCCCTACGATTTTTTCAAGAATCTTCTTTCTAGGTATTGCCATGTTCACCACGTTTGCATTCGGAGTCCGCCTGCGACCTCGTGCCGCGTTCTCCATTATATCAGCAGCTTCGTCAGCAACGTCAGTGTAGTGCCCACCCTTTGGGGTGTTCCGTTCGCTTCCAGCCCATACTGTCGTTCCCTGAGAATTGGTAGTCGTTAGTCACAGTGACAATTTCAGGTCCTAGCCGGCCATTGACCGCAAATACGCGATGGTACAGACTATCGCCAAGGTCAATCTGTGCGTGGCGGATCAGACGTAAAAGACAGAGGAATGGGGACAGAGGAATCAGCCGCGAAAACAACGCAGGCGAAGCAAAGTCGCAGGGGTGTCGCGGAAATCGTAGTTCCAGTTCGTTATGCGGTTGTTGCGATCCATCAGGCGTCGAACACCGAACACAAGGCCTGACCCCAGCGCAAGCCTCCCCAGAGCGTACCGACGACGGACGAACTTCGTTGCATACGGTAAGCTTCTTTCGCCAGTAATAGAACGTCGCAGCGGTGACACCGACCTGTTTACAGAACTGCTCGACAGTGCATGTGGCAGCCGCAAAATCTTGGAATCGTTTTCGCCAAAGTTCCAGCCTCGCCTCAACTGGCCGACCGATAGCTCTTCCGTTCACACCCATGATTGTCTCCCTGCGGAATGAATTGACGGTCACAACGCAAGAACACTACACCACGATTTCACACCGCGCTTGCTAAAATCCTAATGGTCCACACGTACGGTCCCTGCTTTTGTACTTACAGCATCTTACACTTCTTCAAGGAACAAGAACGCTCTTCAATAAGGCTCTGTGCAAGCCTTTCACTAACGAGCCATTCAGATGCGTCTGTATAGAAGAAGTCGAACGGTGGATCGAAAAGAAATGCCCATCGAACGACGTTGCGAATGACCTTATATTCGAGAATCCAGTTGATCTCTGATTTTTCCCTATCCACGATCCTAATCTGCGTGCCCTTAAGTGAAAAACAATCAATCACCCGCTCTGAAACTATCATTTGAAACGGTGTCCAAACAACAGTCGGACACACCGAATACCGTTCGATAATTGACCGAGCTTCCTTGCTTAGAACGACGTGACCGCCGGCAATCTGTAACAGATCACTGCTTTCTGGAGGGAAATCGAGCTGTATTGTCAACACACCATCAATTGTATCCGGAACCCTTGGAACATATGTCGGAGAAAGTAGGTACATGATTACAGTACGGCCAAGCTAAAATGGAAGAACGAAGACAGGTCTATTAAAGCTCCTGTACAACAAGAACTCATCCCATTTCCGTTGGGCATAATCTTCTGGAGATTCGACCAATGGATTGAATGAGATCAGTACATTTATATCAGACAATAATGCAATGTCGTCGGCAGGATTAAAAAGATCAAAGCCAAAGCCAATCCACCCCATAACGCCCTTTTTACCCGTATAGCCTTGGCATCTCATGTACGACCCTTCGTGGTTTTCCATAGCCAACTCTACTTGATTTGCAGCGATTTCTGCAATTTGCCCAGCAAATTCATCTATTTCCGTTGCAGACATTCCCAGCAACGCAAGCGCCATGTACTCATTGTGAAACTTGTGAAGTGGAATTGTTCCCGCTCTGAGTCCCTGGCGGCGCCAGATCGGGCACAGCGGATGCTGCCGTGGTTGTCGACGAGGTTGCGCACCCTACCGAAACGATCGCTCAACGCCCAAAGGGTTTTGTTCAAACTTCCAGCTTCACAATTCAAACTTCCGACCGGTTCTATCCAAGTACAATGAGGAACTGGGCTGCGTGTCCCAAACGAACGTGCTCGAACAGTGGTGCTACTGGATCAAGTATTCGCACGAACACACTGAAGAAGCACTGCGGGCGTTGCTGCCAGGGCTACCCTTTTTGCAGGCAACGCGAGAGCTCAATGCGATTCGCAAGGTAACGGAGGAAAAGCAAATGTATGATTCAAGAGAAAAAGCCGCCCTTGATTTGGAGTCAGGACTGATCGATGCCAGAGAGGAAGGGCTTGAGAAGGGACGAGAGGAAGGACAGATCGAATTGATTCGTACGCTTCAGGAGATTTTGGGCGAGCGTCCCCAAGATGTCTCCGAGTTCGAGGACCATAGCTTGGAGCGGTTGCAAGCGATAGCTGCAAAGCTCCGCAACCAGATTCTCCGACGCTCGTGAGGCCTCGCTGTAGCGAACTGCGAGCGACGGTGAAACCGAAGAACAACACAGTGATCTAGCGGTCGCCGTAACAACAGATTGCAC
>JBGSUV010000084.1:0-3514 GCA_041753315.1 Pirellulaceae bacterium
GGAAAGAAAATCGGCAGCGTACTCAACGGGACAACACAGTGCGGCTTCTCGTTCGTTAGCGGCTGCGGCATATCGGCGGTAGACACTTGCCTCAGCTACTTCGCCGGTCGCTTCTTGAGTCCTACTCATCCTTTATTCTCCCTGTTGAGTCATAGTATATCTTTTAACCGCGTGCCCAACGGGCCGCGATTGCACTCAGCCAAACGCGGGGCGTTGCCCACGCGGTTAAACGAACGGCGACACTACAATACGGAACAGCCAATTTCCGTTCTGTGTGGTTTCATACTTCCGCGATCCTTCACCAGACTGTCGTGGAAAAAGGTCGTTGCTTACAGCTGATCGCTGTTTTTCTCGTTTAACCGCGTGGGCAACGCCCCGCGCTTGCATTGGTCGCACGCGCGGCCCGATGGGCACGCGGTTAAACGAAATTCGGAAATCGTTGTAAGCTTGGGCCGTCTGCGCCGACATCCTTTCGTCCAGACCACCCTAAACGGAAAGATGTGTCGCCATGGTCACAGACCTCGATTCGCCGCCGAACTCCAACGAATCGGCCAAGTTATCCCAGGAAGACAATTCGCAGTCGAAACAAAGGAACGCCAAGAAGTTCGGCTTGCTGGTGCTGCTCGCGGTGGTAGCATTCTTCGGATATTGGCTGCTCGGCTATCAACTGTCGTTTGAGTACCTAGCAACACAAGAGTCAGCCCTACGCGAATATCGACAGAGCTATCCGTTCTGGTCAGCGATCGTGGCCATCACAGTTTATGTCGCGGTCGCTGGCTTCTCGCTGCCTGGCGCGGCAGTGCTTACTTTGGCCTGCGGTTGGTACTTTGGATTCTGGCAAGGTATGCTCGTCGTAAGCTTTGGCTCGACGGGCGGAGCGACCATGGCGTTCTGAATGACGCGGTACTTTTTGCAGGGCTGGGTCCAGCAGAAGTTTGCGAAGCGGCTGGAGTCCGTCAACGACGCCTTTGATCGCGAAGGAGCGTTCTACCTCTTCACCCTGCGATTGATTCCGGCTGTCCCGTTCTTTGTCATCAACGCAGTCATGGGACTGACCAAGATTCGTGCGATCACGTTTTGGTGGGTAAGCCAACTTGGCATGTTGCCAGGAACCGCAGCCTACGTCTACGCAGGTTCGACGGTTCCAAGCCTAAAGCAACTTGCAGAAGAAGGTGTTGGCAAGGTCATCAGTTGGCAGTTGTTGCTCGCGTTTGCAATTCTTGGACTACTACCGCTGGTGATTAAACGTGTCATGTCCTTCCGTCTGATTCCATAAGTGAGAGAACCCCTTTGTTTTGGAAATCAGTCCCTGCCACCATCTGACGAACGTCGCACTGCAGGTGCATCGTTTGGCAATTCGAGTGACAGGTCTCAGATCGCCAAAGAGCGGACTCGCCAATCTGCATCCTCGGGGTATGCAATCCCGTGCTTGCCAACTCCGCGAATGTGCGAATCATCACAGAAGTGTGGACTGATCGTGGTAAAGAAAGTCGTCGTTCGCTCCGCGAACGAAACGTAAACTCTTCGATTCGTATCGATCGCGGAGCGATTGACGACAGTTTTTTCGTATCGATCGCGGAGCGATCGACGACAGTTTTGCAATACTGGGAGGAGAGCGATGGCAAGATCGATCATTGTGGGCAGCATTCTGTTACTGGTCGTTGTTTTACTTGTGACGGTCCTGAGTCGAGAATTATTGAACAGGCATATTCATGACAGTGATCGCCTCGATCCCTCGCAAGTGACTCAAGTCCAGCAGCGACAGCCCCCGTCCTTTGACCTAAGCGACCTGAGTATCCCTGCAGCAGAAATACGCGGCGGTGGCCCTCCCAAAGACGGCATTCCCGCGATCACGAGTCCCCAGACCGTTGCAGCCGCCGACGCTCGCTTCCTCAAAGCCAGCGATCGTGTCGTCGGGGTGGCCCTGAATGGTCAAGCGCGGGCGTATCCAATCTCGATCCTGACGCAACACGAAATCGTCAACGACAAGCTTGGCGAAACTCCCATCGCGGTGACCTACTGCCCGCTCTGTGATTCTGTCATCGTATTCGACAGAACAACAGACAACGGCGTGAAGGAGTTCGGTGTTTCTGGATTGCTCTACAACAGCAATGTGCTGATGTACGACCGCAGTGAAAAGGAGAGCCTCTGGTCACAGATGAAGATGGAAGGCGTCTGGGGACCAGCCAAAGGGATCAAGCTGCAAACGCTGCCCATGGAGTTGACCAGTTGGAACGCGTGGCAGTCAAAACATCCGGAAACCGACGTGATGTCTACTGAGCTTGGGTTCCAGCGAGACTACCGCAAAAATCCCTACACCCGCTACTTCAAGCAGCCTGGGCTGATGTTCCCTGCAATGCCACAGAACGCGAGCCTGCCGCTCAAAGAACGTGTTATCGCCGTTTGGGACGATACGGATTCGATCGTTGTTCCTACATCCTGTTTCCAAGGAAAGTCAGGGACAGCTTTGGTCGCAGTCAATGGCGAGCAAGTTGAGGTTGCGTTTGACGCTTCCACCGATTCGCTCAGCGTGATCGATGCCGGCGAAGGTGTCCAATGGGCGAACACATTTTGGTTTGCCTGGTATGCCTTTCATCCATCAACAAAGATCTTCCAAAAATAGAAGTTGGCTGTGATGGTTCGCACAGATCGCAGAGGCCATGTGGAACGATATTGATCTCAGACGCTCAACGTCGCACAAAGTCGTCGATCGCTCCGCGATCGAAACGAGCACGAGAACAGTCGCTTCGTTCGCGGAGCGAACGACGACACCTCAACTCGACAAACAGTGCACGGCGCAAACCTCCGAACCTTACAAAGGCGACGAAGAATCCTCCGAACTTTTCTTTTCGCTCGATAAGGCGCTGAGTGTGCGAAATCACACAGAGCTCGAGAGAGGCGATCGGCAAAATGCCCTGTCATCGTTCGCTCGGCGAATACCGTGCATTACGGTTCAACGCAAGCCTTTTCATCGACACCGATAAACAGTTGCTCCGGTTCGGTCGCGAGCCGAAGTTGCCGATAAAGAGGAAGGCATGATTGGATTCGGCTGAATGGACTCAGCCGAGCTGCCGTTTGATTACCTCTTCGAGCCGAGCTTTCGTCGCAGGCGGCAGAGGAGTTGGGGCAATGTCTGCTTGATCCAAAAGACCTTTAGAGCCACGGAGCCGTTTGCGAAGTTCGATGATGTTGGAACGGAATCGACGGCACATGCCGCACATCATGATGTGAAACCACAGCTCCATGCGCTGACGAACCGAAATCTGACCTTCCAGGGAATCGGAGATTAGCTTCGTCATATCTTTGCAATTGAGCATGTTAGGCCTCCCCCATCGCCCATCTCGCGCGAATGCATTCAGCCAGGCGAAGCCTTGCTCGATGCATGAGCACCCATAAGTTTGTCGAACTTACACCAAGTTCCTTACACAAATCTTCTGGATTTCGCTCATTTAGCTCGCGACCAACGAAAACAGCAGCTTGATTCGGCGGCAGGCCCTTCAGGCAACGCTTCAGT
>JBGSUV010000085.1:0-34092 GCA_041753315.1 Pirellulaceae bacterium
AGAACGCCCTCGGCTACTGGAACTCGCCGTACTGCTTCCACTGAAAACTCGTCCTGAGTCATGCAACACCTCCTTGTTGTCATGACCTAAGTCTATACGATTCAACACCTTAGAATCAATAAAGATGTTTAGAGCGGTGGGGCAACGCTCCTGCGGACTCTTATCCGGTCGCCACCCGCCGTTCACAAGCAAGCGGCCTGTACTTGGTTGGCTTGTCGACGTTAGGTCGCGGCCCAAAAAAGCTCGGCAGGAGCCTCTCTCTCCCAACGGCATAGTTGTCTTTCCAAAAGTCGCCTCGCTCGTTCCAAGGCTCAGCCTGGAACGCCCTGCCTGGAGGCTCCGCCTCCCTTAGAAATTTTTAACTCGTTCTAAGGCTCAGCCTGGAACGCCCTGCCTGGAGGCTCCGCCTCCCTTAGAAATTTTCGGCGTTTAACTCGTTCCAAGGCTCAGCCTGGAACGCCCTGCCTGGAGGCTCCGCCTCCCTTAGAAATTTTTAACTCGTTCCAAGGCTCAGCCTGGAACGCCCTGCCTGGAGACTCCGCCTCCCTTAGGAATTTTCGGCGTTTAACTCGTTCTGCCCTTCAGTTTTCGGCACAGAGCGTTACTTGCGTTTGGTAGCACGGATGGCAAAGCCGATGCACGGATGGAAGCGAGGTGAGCTCTAAGCGTCGAGTTTGCATGAGGCGGTATTGCTCCGCAAAAACTCAGCAGACTTGCTTGTGGACGTTAGGTCGCGGCCCAGAAAAGCTCGGCAGGAGCCTCGCTCTCCCAACTGCATGTTTCATTGGTCAAATTATGATGAAAGAGCCTATATCCCTGGTTAAATCACACCGGAAGATAGTCGGCAGCGCGGTCAGGGGGGAGCCGCGAATCAGCGTGGTTTTATTCAGCACCAGCGGGAGCTGAGTCCTTGGGTTGGGACGCGTTTGGGTCGGGAGTTACTGGGGTGTTTTCAGCGGGAAGTGGCAGTGGTTCGTTGCTCGGTATTTCGGCCTCTTTCTTGGCTCTCGCTTCTTTGATTTTGTTGATCATGTTCTCATGGATGGCGGCCATGCTTTCATCGCCTTCCTTGCGATACTGTTCGGCAACGTTTTTGTGAAAGTCTTCGCGCATGCTTTCCAAAGAGATCGCAGATTCAAAAGCCGCAATTGCCTCTCGCGAGCGTCCCAATTTTGCCAGGACGATTCCGAGTGTATCGTAATAGTTGGCGTTGGGTTGATTTTTTGTCGACGCAATGGATCGTTGGGCGTATTCAAGCGCTTCTTCTAGACGAGCTGGATATCGGTCCGCGATGACAAACGCCAAATTGTTGAGTTGCGCGGAGGCGTTCGGGAGACGCGTCACGACCTGTTCTAGGTGTGGAATTGCTTTGTCGAAATCGCCGCGCAATAAATAGACTTCTGAGATCCAGGCATGAGTCGTTGCCGTGGCTTTGCCTTCCGCCAAGAACTCTTGCAGCATTGTTATGAGTTCTTGGCTCGGCTTGGCCCCTCCCACGCGAGCCAGTAGAGCTACTTGTTCAGCTACTTTACTGTTCGTGGGATCGGTCCGCATGGCCATGTCAAGCAGGCCGATTTGGGCCGATTTTCGATCCCCCGTGCGCAGCGTTTCGACGAATCGTTGCCGATAAACTTCCGACAGTGCTCGTAGCAGGCGGGGCTCCGCTTCCAGAGTGATGCCTTTTTCCAATATTTCTCCGGCTTCCACTAATGCGCTCTCGCGTAAAGCGCTCTCGCGATCGGCGGACGCCTGAGCTTTCCAACTGCCTTTGAGGACAGCCACTTCAGCCTGCATAATTCGCGCTTCTGCATCGCGCGGGTTTTCAGTGAGACGCCCTTCAATGTACTTGGTAGCTTTGGCGATTGCGTCGTCCCGTTTCTGCTGCGCCTGGGCTTGGTTGGCTCGACGGGCGAGATCAATGTATAACCTGGGTTCCTCCTGCGCTGCTTTTTCAAAAAGGGCAAGAGAGTCCGATTCGCTTTGTCCCTCTTTACTTCGTCGCCGAGCATCACTTGCGTGCACAAGCACTGCCGTCGGGGCGCGATCCCACAGCGACCCAGAGAGCGCGTGATGATCCAGCCGTCTTAACAGTTCGGTGCTAGGCGCTTTTACGAATTCTGGCCAGTGAACCAAGAACAGGAGGCAGTGGGCCGGAGCATAACCAGCGCGACCCTGTTCGTCTGGGGCAATTTCCGTCAACAGCCGAGTCGCTTGTTTGAGGGCGCCGCGCTGAGCCAAGGTGGCTCCGATCACATATTGGCTGCGTTTGGTTGGTTCGAGCAACTGCACGCGGCGAAAAAGCGTTTCGGCAAATCTCGAGAACTCAGGGATATTCCCCTGTTCTTTCGATGCCTCCGCTTCTTTTTCTGTAGGGCTGCCCTCCGTAGTCGCATCGCCAGAGGCAGCATCGTCAACTTGACCACTGTTGCCAGCGTTACTGTTGCTTGCGTCGTTGGCAGTGTTATCGGTGGCGCTCGAAGCTAGTTGGTTGAGCTCCGCGCCGGTGGCGGTTTCGCTATCGCCCAGCTCCATGTACCAACTTGCCAAGCGACCGCGGTCCTGCTGGCTCCCGACCCAAACGACCGCAACGACAGTCCCCATCAAAAGTAGTGGCAAGAAACCTGCAAATACGCGTTTCCACTCACGCGTAATCATCCAGTCATAAAAAAAACCGGCCAATGCGACCAGCCAACGCGAAGGATCGAGTTCCATGAGACAACCCTCGAAGGGGTACCGTAGAGTATGTAAGTTCTGACTTTGGAGGAACGGGAGCCAAATGGATCCAAAAGGGCGAATTCGTGGGGGGATTCACTTTACCCAGACTCGACCGCTCTATAATAATAAATCGAGTCCATTTATGACACCGCCGAAACCACCATCCTCCGAAGGAATCGGTTGGCGTGAAAGTGTCATAACGATTAGGCCCACAGTATGCGATGGCCATTTATTGGTTAGGTTTGATTAATTCACGCCCTAAAGGGAATGGTATGACAGTTCATTTTAGTACCGCGCTCGTAATTTTGTCGGTTTTTGCTGCGATACCGACGCAGGTGCTCGCGCAGAAAACCACGCAAATCCGGTCGGGAGATCAAGTTGTGAAGGAATCCGAAGGTTCAAAAATATCAGTCGCTACCTTTGGTGGCGGTTGTTTCTGGTGTGTTGAAGCGGTGTTTGAGAATGTTCGGGGGGTAACGGACGTTGTTTCCGGCTACGAAGGCGGAAAGACGAAAAAGCCGACCTACGAGCAAGTTTGCACGGGACGAACCGGCCATGCCGAAGTTTGCCAAATCACTTTTGACCCTAAAGTGGTCAGCTTTGAGGAGTTGCTTGAAGTCTTTTGGAAGACGCACGATCCAACGACACTGAACCAACAAGGTGCTGATCGAGGTACACAATACCGCTCCGTTGTCTTTTATCACGACGAAGAACAAAAGGCGTCGGCCGAGAAGTATAAAAAGAAGCTCGACGAGTCAGGCGCCTTTCGAAATAAGATCGTGACGGAGATTTCACCGACGAGCGAATTCTATGTTGCCGAGAAGTATCACCAAGACTATTACCGCAATAATCCTGGGCAAGGATATTGCGCGGCAGTGGTGCGACCGAAAGTCGAAAAATTCAAGCAAGTGTTTGCCGACAAATTCGAAGCCGCAAAATAATACCCGGGGAATACGATTCGGCGATAACGATCGGGTAGTAGGAGATAACGCTCCCGTAGCCTGTCGATTCCAGGGATTGTGTTGTTTTTTGGCTTGACACGCACTTTGACCTATAATTAACGTAGAGTTTACGGGGGTAATTGCTCACTTATCGAGGGTTGCCTATATGGGATCTGGTGATACTTTGTCATCGCTCAACCGCTTCTTCGTTGGTTTGAGCGAATACGTTTTCCACTCGCAGTTGGGTGTAGTCGATACAGAGCTTGTCGACTATGTAAGTCAACTCCTTATTCGCTTTACGCGTGTTGAGGGACTCCAACGCGTGCGTATGCTCGACGGTCGGCCGGCGACGGAAGTGGTCGCAATGGTGGCGGAAGCACAGCAGCGCATAGGTGAAGCCAAGCGCGAAGTTCACCGGCACATTGGTGATTACACCCTGTTCTGGTCTGGTCTGTATCCGGAAGCCTTGCGTCAAATGCAAGGCAAGGACACGAGTGATCAGTTTCTTAGCTACTGTGCCCAAGGCAAGCGGGCTTATCGAATTGCAAGCAGTATTGAAAGCGACGAACGGACAACGCCAAGCGAGTTGTTGCGTCGGATGAGCGAGCAGTTTGACTTGTGTGCTTATGGCTTGCGTGAGATTCGTCGCGAATGGGAACGTCGAGATGACGAAGGTCGTAGTGAAACGCCGCTGTTGATCTGACATCACGACTTGGAAAGTCCGTTCACTCTGGTATGGTAGGGTGCCATGGCTGGCCCAAATTCTTAGAGTGATCCTGAGTATCCATGCAATTTCACGCTACTACCATTCTAACCGTGCGCCGCGGGGGCGCCGTTGCTCTAGGCGGCGATGGCCAAGTCACCCTCGATAAGACGATCATCAAATGTGACGCTACCAAAGTGCGTTTGTTAGCAGGTGGCAAGGTTATCGTTGGCTTTGCGGGCGGAGTCGCCGATGCATTTGCATTGATGGAGCGTTTCGAAGCCAAATTGAAAGACTATCCCGCGAATTTGCCCAGGGCTGCGACCGAACTTGCCAGAGAATGGCGAAGTGATCGCGTGCTACGCCGTTTGGAAGCTATGCTCATCGCGGTGGACTCGAAAAGTAGTCTTCTTGTAAGCGGCACGGGCGACGTTATTCAGCCAACCGACGGAATTGTCGGTATTGGGTCTGGAGGCAACTATGCCATGGCTGCCGCACGTGCACTGGTTCGAAACTGCGAACTCCCAGCAGACGAGATTGTGAGGCAGAGTTTGACCATTGCAGGCGAAATCGATATCTACTCTGGCGGCACGGTGATTGTCGAACAACTGAAGTCGGAATAATCATGTCAGATTTGGATGCAGACGCACCATTGGGAAATCAGGCTCAATCCCTTACTCCACGCGAGATCGTGGCTGAACTGGATCGCTATATCGTCGGACAAGACGACGCAAAACGCGCGATCGCCATTGCCGTCCGCAATCGCTGGCGACGCGGAAAACTGTCGGCCGAATTGCAAGCCGATGTGTCGCCTAAGAATATTTTGATGGCGGGACCTACGGGCGTCGGCAAGACAGAAATTGCACGGCGACTGGCAAAATTGACAAACGCCCCGTTTGTGAAAGTCGAAGCGACTAAATATACGGAAGTCGGTTATTACGGACGCGACGTTGAAAGCATGGTTCGCGACTTGGTCGAAAACGCGATCACGCTACTCCGTGCGCAGGAACAAGATCGAGTCCGCGAGCATGCGTTCGAGCGGGCTGAAGAACGTTTGCTTGATCTGCTCGTTCCTGCCAATACCACCAGCGAGTCGCATGAATCCGCTGAAACGGACGACGCCGTGGAGCGTCGCCATCGCACGCGCGAAAAGATGCGCGACATGTTACGCGAAGGTGTCTTGGAGAAAAAGTCGGTCGAATTTACCGTCGAGCAAAAGCCAACGCCAGTGATGGTCGGTGGCGTAGGCTTGGAGAATATGGACATCGACCTGCAAAGTATGTTCGATCGCATCATCCCCAAGAACTCGAAGCGTCGGGCCATGACCGTCGAGCAAGCGCGACGCGTTTTGATGGAACAAGAGGCAAACAAACTCATCGATGATGATAAAATTGCAAGCCACGCAATTGAACTGTCCGAGAACAACGGAATCATCTTTGTTGATGAAATCGACAAAGTCATTGCATCGGAAGGCAAAGCGGCGGATGTGTCGCGGCAGGGAGTTCAGCGCGATCTATTGCCCATCGTCGAAGGAACGACGGTTCAGACAAAACATGGCTACATCAAGACCGATCATATTTTGTTTATCGCCGCTGGCGCATTTCATCACGGCAAACCAAGTGAACTGATGCCTGAGCTGCAAGGGCGCTTTCCCATCCGCGTCGAACTCAACGAATTGACAAAAGCCGATTTTGTGCGGATTCTTACCGAGCCCAAAAATTCGCTAACCAAACAGTATCAGGCTTTGTTGGGGGCCGAAGATGTAGAACTGGAGTTCACTGCGCCGGCTGTCGAGAGGATTGCTGACTATGGCTTTCGCACCAACCAAACCACACAAAATATTGGCGCACGACGACTCTACACCATCCTCGAGAAACTGCTCGAAGATCTGAACTTTGATGCTCCCGATAAACGTGGAAGCAAGGTGGTTATCGACGAACACTACGTCGATGTGCGACTTGAGAAAATCTGTTGCGACGAAGATCTAAGTCAGTTCATTCTGTAGGCTACTGGGCAGGCTTTTGGCTTTTATCCCAACTTTTAGTAACCGGCCACCGGATCGGAAGGATGGGCCCGTGGTAGAACAATTCTCCCCTTTGTTCCGCTAATTGCGATGTTCGCGTTAAATGGTTGCGTTAAACTGGGTACAAAACAATTGGGGACAATTGTTCTACATTGCCTTAGGGGGTGAGCGAGGCGAGTTCGGCGGCCAACATATGTTGGGGGATGGCGATTGGTGAGCCGTCGGGATTTACACCCACTTCGAACAGTTTCATCGAACGCAAAATGCGGCACAGGTCTTCAGGGATGAAAAACGCTTGCTCACCATAGGACTCGTCGAGTATCGCGAAGGTTAACTCCAGCTCTGCAGAGACTTCTCCGTCAATCTCGACGGTTCCGGCAACAATCGCTCCATCACTCTGGTGGTTCAGAAGTTCAACCCGCAGTCGAAGTTGATCACCTGGAGTTGCCAAACGGTGGAACTCGGCTTTGCTCACTTTCGCCAACACGACGCGCGATTGGAAGTCATCGATCTGCGAAATCAATAGTCCGCCGGTTTGTGCCATCCCTTCGATGATCAAGCTGTGAGGGTAATGCGGAAATCCCGGCAAATAGTCGTCGAGCGGTTCTTCAGCAAGCGTCACGTTTTTCAGTGAAACAGCCTCTGTTCCCGCAATAAATTTCTCGAATCGATCGATCCAGAACCAACGCATATCAATCTCACTGATGAAAACTCACACAGCATGTTGCCGTTACCATGTACATGCGTCGCAGTGGGCGATCGCACCTCGTTTAGCAACGGCAACACCAATAGACTTAGTCGGTTCAGAGTTTACTCTGAACGTAGCGGCACAAGTCGTTGACTGTTAAAAGATTTCCAAAATCTTGAACGCGCGGGTTTTGTTCGAATTTGGATAGATCGGCCCAAGGAAGTCGCGACTTCAATTCGCTAATTCCACCCTCGGTAACCTTGCCATCTTTGACATACGCAGCATTGGTGAGGATGTCGTCCGGAAATAACTCCTCGCGCGGAATGTTGATCCCAAAGGCCTTTTCCAGCTTAAAGACGATATCCAGGAAATCGATCGACTCAGCGCCCAAATCTCCCACCATCGTCGCTTCCGGTGTAACTTCGTCGTCTTCAACGCCCAGGGCATCAACCAGTGCGGCCTGCACTTTTTCGAAAATCTCTTCCGAGCTCGGCATAGTATCTTGTTCCTACCTAAAGTTGAAAGTCGCGAGCGAGTGAACCGTTGAATTTCACGACGAAATCCAATGAACCTCACGACCAAATGCTGCATCTGAAAGTCGAAAAATTATAGCTATCTTGAGATTAAGCCATAGCGGCGTTTTGGAGTTGCTTGGTCAATTGCCGCATAAATTGGCACGCATATCCATCAATGGCAGGTTCCTGTGCGGGAACGCACTCAACCACCAATCGTCCCGAGACTGCTAATTTTTCTTGTTTATGTCCGGCAACTTTCAGCGTGTACTGGTTTCCGTCTACTTTGACAATCTCTGCGGTGATATCCAGTTGCTGGCCAGGCTGCACGAAGTCCGCAAACTTGACGTTTTTTGCCGCTCGAAGCAACACCAAACCGCTCTGATAATTTTCCGTCGCCCGAACCAATAACGCAGATGCTTGGTACAGCGACTCCAACATCAGCACACCGGGCATCACCGCAAATCGCGGAAAATGATCGCGCAGATAGTCTTCGTTACCGGAAAGCCTGCGCAGGGCAACAATCCGGCTCCCTGGTTCAAGTAACGAAATTTCATCAATTTGGCAAAATCGCATGGGGAAATCGTCGGCGGTTTAAACTATTTGCGGTGAACCGAAGCAATGACGCCATAGAATAAGTGCATCTCCTATTTGTCACAACGGGCACAACTGTCCTACGAGCCCTAACCTGCCATGTCCTGTTCTCGGAATTGCCAATTTGGGGGTGAATTGCAACTAAATGAGGCATTTGCGCCAAGTTCTTCTAGTCTTTGCGCATTTTTCTCGGGTAGAATTAGAAGTCTCTGTGAGTTGCTTCAAAAAAGAGTTTCGGAACAAATCGATGTTCCATAACGCGTTGGCGATTACCGAGTGGCTAAGGATACATGGCTAAGGGAAACAGATGATTAAATTGTTCAAGTTGATCATTGGCATCTGTGCACTGATCCAAATTGGGGCTACTGGAGTCGCGGAGGCGCAGGAGCTGCCAACCGAGCGGCAACCATCGCCACCTGCAAACGAGCTGCGAAAAACTGCAGGTTGGGACTGGCCAAGTGTCGCACATTACGAAGAGCTTTTGGCAAGTTATTTGGAACAAGTGAGTGCTAGCGAATTGCAACAAGCGCAAGTCCAAGAGTTTTGGAGTAGTACGGTGGCTCAGACACATGGGCCTGCGTTTCTCGACAGACTACTGGACGCGGCCTCCATTGTAGAACCTCGGATAAAGAACCTGACCGAGCAACTTCGAAGAGCCGAGGGCGTCCCGGTCCAGCCTCGCGATTTGGACTGGCTGGTAGGCGATATTCCAGGCTGGCTCCAGGACACTATACGCTTGGCTTGTGGCCGCGCACTGGCTCAACGACGGATGGTCGACGAATCGATGGAAGCGCTCGAGGGCTTGCAGTTGTCGCAGGTTTGCGATCCGGCAACGCTCTTGTTTTACAAAGCGAGCAGCGAACATCATCTGCTGAAAAAAGAACAATGCTTGACTAACGTCCAACTGCTGCTCGAACGCGAAAACGAGATTCCACAACGCTACGCACAAGTCGCCAAAATGATGGCGGCTGATATCGAACCGCTGGAAGCTGATTCACTCGACGAAATCGCGCGGCTCATGTTTGATGTTCATCGCCGACTTGATCTGGGACGCGCCGGGCAACGCGTGCGCGATGAAGAAGACGATATTGTCAAGAAGCTGGACAAGATGATTGAACAGATCGAACAGCAGTTGCAACAGCAACAGGCGTCGAGCGGTGGAGGGAACGGCCAGTCGCCGCGCCCAGGGCAATTGAAACCAATGGAAGAAAGCCAAATCGCAGGTGGTTCGGGACCAGGCGATGTCGACAAAAAAGAAAATGGCGAACGCGCAGGTTGGGGGAACCTTCCTCCCGCTCAACGCCAAGAAGCATTGCAGCGTTTGACCGAAGAGTTGCCGAGCCACTATCGCGAGGTCATCGAAGGTTACTTTCGTCAGTTGGCCAAAGATCGTAGCTCATCGTGATCGTATGCTCGTCCCGTTTCAAATTTACTTTAAGTGCACTTAGCCCGGGCTTACCATGGAACCTAATCCTCAAACCAATCCGTACCAAGTTGGCTCGGAATATCAACATATCCAGCAACCGAGCTACGTAGACACGGGGACGGACAGCACCGGCGGAATCATCCCTTACAAAAATCCTCATGCGTTGATCGCATATTATCTGGGACTTTTCTCGTTGTTCCCGATCCTTGGATTTTTCTTAGCAGTACCCGCGTTCATTCTCGGCGTTATCGGATTGCGGAATCGCAACCGCAATCCAAAAATTCGCGGCTCCGCACACGCCTGGATTGGGATTGTCATGGGGGCCCTCATGACATTGCTTTGGGGCGGCATGACGTTGCTTATGATCGCGGTCGCCATCTTTGCCGAATAGCAGTCCGTCCGCGCTAGAGAATTCCATACTTTCGAAACGTCTCCACGGCCGACATGCCTTGGCGAATGGCATCGCGCACCATGTTTTCACCGCTCACTTTGGCAAACGCTCGCTCGATTACTTCCCGCTCCACTGCCTGCGGTACGACGACTATTCCATCGCTATCAGCCAATACGAGATCTCCAGGATTGAATACAACCCCATCGATTTCGACGGGCACATCCACGTCGACGACCCGTTGCCGATGCAAGCTGTCGTAGAGGCAGGTGCCCCGCGCGTAAACCGGAAAATCGACGCTTGCCATTTTCGAAACGTCGCGCACCGCGCCATCCACAATTGCTCCCACACAGCCTCGGTTGGAAGCGGCCGTGGTTAGTAGTTCTCCCCAAATGCCCGAACGGAGCGAACCGCCAGCAGCAGCGATTAGTACATCGTCGGGCTGGCAGGCATCGACCGCTTGTAACTCGAGTTCATAGGGGCGTGGGTCTGGGTGATACATGTCGGTCCACAACGTTGTTTTGCAACGTCCGACCAGCAGTCGCGGCGTCCGCGCGGGAGAGCCTGTTTGCAACGGCAGCAAGATGCGCGGCGATTGATGATGGTGTCCCAGTCCATCCAGGGCATCGCACACCACCGCGCAATACAGATTATTTCGCATTTCTTCCAAACTATGCATCGCGCATTTCTCTCTCAATGTCAAAGCTTGTTCATCTAAGCAAGGTTGCCGAAAATCACAGGACGATTCCCTACTGGCTCACTTCGCGACAGGGATTGGAAACCCTCGTTCACTACAGTGGATCGGTATTTTTATTGCTGTCGCTCGCCGAACAACCAGTTTCCAACGAATGCCTGGGGTTGGATTATAGATAGTTTCAGGCGACAATGCGGCGCCGAACGCGGTCGGCATCCACGGAATCAGCTCATGTGAACCTCTATCATCACGGCGTGGCATTATGCAAGTTGGTAACCAGCGAGTGGGCGTCAAACGCGTGGGCATCCTGGCGTTGCTTCACGAGTCCAATACGTTTTTGGCTCAGCCTACCACGTTGGCTCGCTTCCACGAAGATCTGTACGTGGAGGGTGAGGCGATGCGTGAGCGACTGGCCGAGAGTCATCATGAAATCGGCGGCTTCTTCGGCGGCCTCGCCATTGCTGCCAACTCAACGGAAGTGCAGAACTTGGAAGTGGTTCCACTGTTCGCCGCCCGCGCTACTCCCTCGGGGCCCATCGCAGCCGACGCATTCGATTTTCTGGTCACGCGGATCCTCGATCTACTTGGACAGCAACTGCCGCTGGATGGTTTACTGATTGCCGCGCACGGTGCGGCGGTCAGTGAGGATTACCTGGACGCGGATGGCTATTGGCTGAGTCGCGTACGGCAAGCGGTCGGAGCAGAGGTACCGATCATTGCGACGTTGGATCCCCACGCGAATTTGTCGCAAGCCATGGTCGACGCCTGCGATGCGCTGATCGCCTATCGCACAAATCCGCATCTCGACCAGCGGCAGCGGGGCGAGGAGGCGGCCAAGCTCTTGCTGGCGACGCTGGCAGGCGACGTGCGGCCCTGCATGACGGCCAGCTTTCCGCAGCTAGTGATCAACATCGAGCGGCAGAGTACGGCCGAACCCCATTTGAAAAAGATTTTCGATATTGCAGATGAACAACGCACTGCCCCCAAGGTGCTCTCCAACAGTTTGATCCTCGGGTTTCCCTATGCAGACGTCGCCGAGATGGGAGCGGCCACGATTGTGATCACTGATGACGATCCCGAGTTAGCAAAACAGTTAGCGCGTGAACTCGCGCAGCAACTGTGGGATGACCGCGAGCTGATGCTAGGCGTCTTGACGGACGTGGAGCAAGCGCTGGAGATGTGCGCGGCGGAGCCTGAGCAACGCACCTGTTTGCTCGATATGGGAGACAACGTCGGAGGAGGTTCGGCCGCAGATGGAACGGTCATTGCCGCAGCGCTTTGCCGCTGGAACTTAGGACCCTCGTTCGTCTGTTTGGTGGATCGCGCTGCGGTTGAGGCTTGCATGGTGGCGGGTGTGGGAGCCAATTTGGAGCTTTCTTTGGGAGGCCACACCGATGCGCTTCACGGCGAACCGCTGAGGTTGCGCGTTCATGTCGAATCGTTTCATGATGGCATTTTTCACGAGACCTTGCCACGGCATGGCGGCATCACTCAATTTGATCAGGGGGATACAGTAATTGTTCAAGCTGCGGAGCATCCGCTGACGATCATGCTCACCTCGCGCCGCATGGTCCCGTTTAGCCTCAATCAGCTCATCGCCTTTGGTGTGCAACCCGAGCAGTTTCGCGTGCTGGTGGCCAAAGGTGTGCACGCACCACTAGCGGCTTATCGCGACGTGTGCGATCGCTTCATCCGCGTCAACACGCCCGGCATCACTTGCGCCGACTTGAATCAACTGCAATTCAACAATCGCCGCCACCCTCTGTTCCCCTTCGAACTAGCAGATTTCTAAGAGCGTCCCTCAAGCTCCTAATCCTAATCCTAATCCTAATCTTAATCTTGATCTTAATCTTGATCTTAATCCTGATCTTAATCCTGATCTTAATCCTGATCCTAATCTTCCTACTCGTGTCCCGGCTCTCCCCGGCTCTCCCCGGCTCTCCCCGGGCACGCACTGCATAGAAGCTCCTGCCTCACTTGCGAGCTCTTACTAACTTACTAACTTATGTCACAGCGATAGCTTGCTCCACACTAGTTAAGTTAGTTAGCTGATTCGCCCGAAACCAATTCCCACTCTTTCGCAACAGCCAGCTTCGCGGCCCAAGTACGAATGTACGAATTGTCGATTTTCTCACCCTGTATCTTGAGCACACTTCGGATGTCGCGAACATGTTTATCCGACTGTCCCTCTTGAAAGTACTTCAACTTCATCAATATGGTATCTTCTGGGGAAGCAAACCAAACCGTCTTTCCATCGAGAATCGGCAATTTGCGAGTCCGATCCAATCTTGATTGGTTGAACTCAGACTCAGGTGCAACCATAAAATCAACTTTCAGTCCCGACTCGGGGTGAATCAAGTTGAATTGCGATTTCCGCCTGATGGCAGATTGAACTGCTACCTCGCTGACGTAGTATTGCTCGGAGCTAAACGAGTTGCAGAGCGACTGAGATTTGGCTAACGGTAAATCGACGACCACATCAATATCATTCGTAAAGCGAGGTTCGCCGTACGCGATTGTCGCAATGGACCCCGTCACAAAGTAGCGTATTTCAAGCTTCTCGCATGCCAAGACGACTACAGCTAGTAGTTCTTCAAGTTCCATGCGACATTCTCTGTGCGACCAGTCTGTTCTGTTCTTCTTTCGACAAGCCGGGGTTCTCCGCAGCAACGATGCGTTCGATCATCCGGCGAGCTGATCGCCACATTCCCCAAGCAATCTTGAGTCGCTCAGCTTCGGTTTTAGAGGCCAGGATAGCAACCATTTCCGGGGTGATGTCAGCATCGATGACTTTTTGATTCATGGTAAATCTAACGTGTTGCAACAAGCGACCAGCCGGCAGGATGACGAGGCACTCGACCAGCGTTTTGTAGGTTTTCTAAGCAATTGGTGGTGCGACCCACCGTCAGCCTAGCAGACTCTGGGCTTTTGGGAAGAGAGTCGCTTGGAACCGCTTCTTGCTGTTTGCCTTCTCTGTAGAGATTCGTATTGGGATGTTGTATGATGGGACTTGAGGTATTTCCCCACCGTTCGAAACGTCATTCCTTTGTGACTTAACCAGTGAACTATGCGATCTGGAGGGAGAGGCTCCTGCCGAGCTTTTTCCGAGCAGCGTCGTAACGTCCACAAGCCAAGAGAGTACGGCCCCTTCCTTGTGAACGGCAGGCGGCGGCCGGAGAAGGCTCCGCAAGAGCGACCCCACCCGTGACCGAGTGACAAAGATGTTTAGAGCGGTGGCGTCGCCCTCCCCTCGCTCCTACCTGTCCGTATTTCCTACCTGAATCTTTTACCTACCGAACACTGCAATGATGCTCCGCTTGCTCCTACTGCTCAGTACGCTTGCATGCGCGCCGGCAACGGTGATCGGGGACGATTTGACTTTCAGCGACGATGACCTGCGCTACTTCGAACGCAAAATCCGCCCAATCCTCGTCGAACACTGCTACGCCTGCCACTCGAGCGAAGCCGATGTGTTGCACGGCGGGCTGCAGTTCGATGACCACCTGTGGCGGACCGAGGGGAGCGACAGTGGACCAACGGTGATCGCCGGCCAGCCTGAGGCGAGTTTGCTGATCGAATCGATCGCATACACGGGCGACCTGCAGATGCCTCCCAAGAGCAAACTGCCCGAGGTGGAAATTCAGGAATTGACCGAGTGGGTGCGACGCGGCGCCCCCTTTCCTAAAACGGATGCCACCGCCAAACCACGTGCTCAAGTGGACTACGACGAGGGACGCAAGTTCTGGTCGTTCCAACCCGCCCACCTTCAACCACTACCCGAAGTCGCCGGCACGCAATGGCCACAAACACGCAGTGATTATTTTGTGCTGGCTGCAATCGAACGCGAGGGGCTGCAACCGGCAACTCGCGCTGACCGTGCCACGTTGATTCGTCGCTTGAGTTTCAACCTGACCGGCCTTCCCCCGTCGCCGGAAGAGGTGCGCAACTTTGTCGATGACGGCTCCGAAGATGGTTTCGAAGCGGCTTACGAACAATTGCTTGAGCGGCTGCTGGCGAGTCCTCAGTACGGTGAAAAGTGGGGGCGGATGTGGTTGGACCTAGCCCGCTATACCGATCAAACGGAAAGTTGGCTGCTGCAAGATGGCCAATCGCACTTCTATCGCGATTGGGTCGTGGAGGCCTTTAACAAGGATCTTCCCTACGACGCGTTTATCCACCAGCAGCTCGCCGGCGACTTGCTCCCCAACGCCCAGCCCGCCGATCTGGCCGCGCTGGGGTTTGTGGGCTTGAGTCCCACCTACTGGAAAGAACTGCAACTCCCCTGCGAAGTCATCAAAGTGATCGTGGCGGATGAATGGGAAGAACGGGTGGATGCGGTGTCGAGCACTTTTCTGGGACTCACCGTCGCTTGCGCGCGATGCCACGACCACAAATTCGATCCGATCAGCGCCGCCGACTATTACGCTTTGGCAGGTGTGTTCGCCAGTTCGCGCCAAGTTGGCCGACCGCTGATCGCCGAAGAATTCTATAAGCCAGTCCGCGACGCCAAAGCGGAGCTGGCGAAACTGGAACCCGAGCTACCGAAACTCAACGCGGAAGTCGCCCGACTCAAAAATGTGATTGAGCAAGCGGTTGCACCTGAGGCAGCCGGTGCCGTCGCTAATGTTGAACACAGTGGTCACGTCGAGCTAGGCGATAAGATTGAGCTAGGCGAAAAGGTTGAGACCTTTGAGGTACTGCCTGCCGACTTGTCCCAAACAGACATGCTGCGGGCCGAGTTGCTTCAGGCCGAAGAAAAACTAGCCGAGGTGACCGAGCGGATCGCGGCCCTCAAGGCGACTCCGCTGTTCGACGCACCCTTGACCAACGCGTTGTCCGAAGAGTCGCTGTATGTAGAACGGGCGGGAGAAAAGCCCCAGGATGGTACGCGACTGGTCTATCGCCCCGGCCCGCAAGATTTGCCACTGTTCTCGCGGGGCGACCCCAACCGGCCGGGCGAAATCGTTCCGCGCGGTTTCCTCACGGTCCTCTCGTCGACCCCTCGCCGGTTTACCCAGGGTAGCGGACGATTGGAACTGGCGCAAGCCATTACCAACGAAGCGGCACCACTGGCCGCCCGCGTATTGGTCAATCGCATTTGGCTGGCCCAGTTTGGACAAGGCATTGTTGGCACTCCAAGCAATTTTGGAACGCAGGGGAGTCCGCCTACGCATCCCGAGTTGCTGGATGATCTCACGGCTCGGTTCATGGCCAACGGTTGGTCGGTCAAGTGGTTGCAGCGCGAGATCCTGCTCTCGGCGACTTGGCAACAATCTGTCGAAGCCTCACCGGCCGCTCTGGCCAGCGATCCCGGCAATCGCTGGCTGTCGCACATGAATCGTCGGCGACATGAATTTGAAGCTTGGCGCGATACGATGTTAAGTGCCAGTGGGGTACTCGATTTGTCAGTCGGTGGAGTGGCTGTGAATCTTGACGAAGTAGGGAACCACCGCCGCACCCTGTACTGTTTGGTGCACCGCCGCGAACTGTCCACCACTTTTCAGCTTCACGACTTTCCCGATCCCAATCAGCACAGCCCGCAGCGTTTTACCACCACGACTCCTTTGCAAGGCCTGTATGCGCTTAATGGTCCCTTGTTGGCCGAGCAAGCGGGACTGCTGGTCGAGCGTTTGCAGCGTGACTATCCGGAGGGCGATGCCGCCCGCATCGACCGCGCGCATTGGTTGTTGTTCTCGCGGGGGGCGGCGGAGGACGAAAGACAACTGGGGCTCAGTTACCTGGGTGACAGCCAAGGGCAGACGCGGCTCGATCGCTGGAAGCAATATGCGCACGCATTGTTAGCCTCTAACGAAACTCTCTTTTTGGATTAAGCCACCATGCACGATCAACGAGTTGGCAGTCGCTTGGTTCCAACAGGCAGAGGAAACGAAATGCCGGTGGACGCGTTCAATCGTCGGAAGCTGTTGCAGCACTTCGGCGGCGGCATGGGCTGGCTCGGGGCGGCTGCATTGCTGGCCTCCGGCGGAGAGCTCGCCATGGCGGACCCGGACAATCCAGCAACTGCCAAAGCGACCGCGGGGGCGAGTCCTGCGACCCATTTTGCGCCGCGGGCCAGCCGGGTGATCCACCTATTCATGAACGGCGGACCCTTTGGCGCCGATTTGTTCGACCCTAAGCCGGCGCTCGCCAAGTACGAGGGACAAAAGCCAGCCGGAGCGGATCTGTTGACCGAACGCCCCACCGGTGGTTTGCTCGCCTCGCCGTTTAAATTCAAGCGGCATGGTGAAAGTGGTTTGCAGATCAGCGAGTTGCTGCCCTACCTGAGCCGTCATGCCGACGATCTGTGCGTACTCAATGCAATGCACGCCGATAATCCGAACCACGGACCTGCGTTGTTGCAAATGAACAATGGCACCATCACGCCGACGCGACCAAGTATGGGTGCCTGGATGCTTTACGGTCTGGGAACGGAGAACCAGGATTTGCCGGGCTACATTGTGCTCTGCCCAGGGCGGCCGGTCCGTTTCTCGATTTTGTGGAACAGCGCGTTCCTGCCATCGGCCTATCAAGGGACCTATATCAATCATTCCACGATCGCGCCGGAGCGGATGGTGCCGCATCTCCGAAATGCGCAGTGGGATCCGAACACGCAGCGGCAGCAACTCGATCTGTTGCAGCAGATGAACGCGAACCACAAAGCGACTCGGGCCGGTGATTCGGTCTTGGATGCGCGGATCGCAGCCATGGAGACTGCTTACCGCATGCAATTCCAAGGGAGTGAGGCGTTCGATATCTCGCGCGAGTCCCCGGCCACACGGGAAGAGTACGGGAGCGGGCACTTTGCTAACGGCTGCTTGCTCGCGCGGCGATTGGTGGAACGCGGCGTCCGGTTTGTCCAAGTCTACTACGGCGATGGCCAGCCCTGGGACACGCACTCGGGGCACAACGAATCGGTCACCAAACTCTGTAAGGACATCGACCGACCAATCGCTGCCCTGCTGGCTGATCTGAAACAACGCGGATTGCTGGAGGATACGCTGGTGGTCTGGGGTGGTGAGTTTGGTCGCACACCCACTTCGGAAAACGGCAACGGTCGCGACCACAATCATCATGGTTTCACTATGTGGATGGCCGGTGGCGGCGTGCGAGGCGGGATGACTTTTGGTGAGACCGATGAGTTCGGTTTCAAAGCGCAAGTGAACAAGATGCACGTGCACGATTTGCACGCTACCATATTGCATCTGCTGGGCCTCGATCACCAGCGATTGACCTTTCGACATGCCGGCCGCGACTTCCGCTTGACCGATGTGCATGGCCACGTAGCCCACGAGATTCTTGCATGAAGCTGGCTTCTGTACTGACACCACTTTCCCACACCAACATGCGTTTGGCGGCCCAGTGTGGCGTGGAGGGGGTGGTGATCCGCTATCCAGGTAGCACGCAGGAAGCTCTGCTGGCTGCCAAACAAGTGCCCGAAGCATACGGGCTGGAAGTTTTTGCGGTGGAAGGCTATTTGCCGATCGAGCGGATCAAGCTCGGGGCAGCTGGCCACGACGAAGACCTGCAAGCGGTCAAAGAGTTGATTCGCCACATGGGCACCTTGGGCATTCCCCTTCTCTGCTACAACTTCATGGCCGGCACCGATTGGGTCAGGACACAAATGGATGCACCTGAGCGGGGTGGTGCCAAAGTGACCGCGTTCAATTTAGCCGACGCTCAGCGGGCGGTCTCGTTGAATTCCCAAGCCCGGATCGAGTCGGCTACGATCGAGGCGCACCAACTGTGGAATCATCTTGAGCGATTTTTGCAGGAGGTGATTCCGGTGGCGGAAGCGGCGGGAGTGACGCTGGCCATGCATCCCGACGATCCCCCGCTACCAATGTTTCTCGGCAAGGCGCGGATCATGAACTCGGTGGAGAATTTTGAACGGTTGATGCAGATAGTACCTAGCCCGCGGAATGCGATCTGTTTTTGCCAAGGGACCTTCGCCACGCTGGGCGTCGATATTCCTCAGACGATCCGTCGCTTGGGGAAGCACATTCAATACGTTCACTTTCGCGACGTTCGCGGTACGCCCGAAGCGTTTGCGGAAACTTTTCACGACAATGGTCCAACCGATATGGCCGCGGCCATCCGTGCCCTGCGTGAAATAGGCTTTAATGGTCCGATCCGTCCCGATCACGTACCGCAATTAGAAGGTGAGGATGACGGTGAGCCCGGTTACACGATGCTAGGACGACTGTTTGCGTATGGTTACATCCGCGGTCTGCTTCATGCCTCGGGTGAGGTGTGAGGCTTGAGTCGTGCTCGTGCTCGTGCTCGTGCTCGTGCTCGTCCTCGTACTCGGAACCATCGCGGCGTCTCATGCTGCGATCGATTACGATTACGAGCACCGCTGCGCTAAGCACGAGCACGAAAAACCGAGCACGATTACGAAAACCGACTACAAGTCGAAGTACAAAAACCAGACCAAGAGAACTTAGGTAAGCGAGATGCCCCGCATTACTGCCATTGAAACAGCGATTCCCGACTCGATCATGCCGAACCTGATTCTGGTGCGGATTCATACCGACGATGGCCTGATCGGTTGCGGAGAAACGTACTATACTCCGCATGCCATCGAGGGATTGATCCATGAGTGGATGGCGGAACGTTTGTTGGGTGCCGAAGCGACGGACATCGAGGCGCATTGGCGGTTCTTGTACGAGCGCTGCACACCTTTTGGTGCTCCTGGCGCCGAGATGCGGGCCTTGTCGGCCATCGACGTAGCGCTATGGGACATCCTGGGGCAAATGTGTGGACAGCCGATTTGGAAGCTGCTCGGTGGCGCAGTGCAGCCACGCGTTCGCATCTACAACACGTGTGGTGGCCCCGGCTACGGAGCACTGCACGCACCCGCTTCTTCGGCTGTCGCCAGCAGTGCCGCACCGCGCGCTGTCAAGCATCCCGGTTGGCCTGGCTATGGCGATGAAGGGCAAGCTGGCCCGTTGCAGGACAATTGGGCATCTTTTCATGCCGCCGGCGACTTGGCAGAGGAACTGGTCGCTGAAGGGATCACAGGGATGAAGGTCTGGCCGTTCGACCGTTTTGTACAGCGCGGTGGCTTGTACATTTCAGCCGCCGATGTGGAAGCGGGGATGCAGCCGCTGCGCGAGATTCGCAAACGCGTCGGGGACAAGATTGAGATCATGATTGAAGGGCATGCCTTCTTTCAGCTGCCCTCCGCGCTGCGGGTCGCAGAGGCTCTGCGGGAGATTCGTCCGTTCTGGTTGGAAGATGTATTGCGAGTCGATCATGTGGGGACGCTGGCCGATTTTCGGCGGCAGTCGCGTCTGCCGATCGCTGCCAGTGAGATGTTGTTAGGACGCAACAATTATCTGGCGGTGTTGCAAGCGGGAGCGGCCGATTATGTCATGATTGATCCCACGTGGGCCGGTGGAATCAGCGAATCGCGGCGGATCATCGATATGGCGCAAACGTTTAATGTTCCGGCGACAATGCATGATTGCACTGGCCCGCTGACACTTTTCGCTGGCCTGCATTTGTCGGTTGCTTCGGCCAACGTGGTCTTGCAAGAGACGGTCCGCGCCCACATTCGCACTTTCTATGAGCGGTTGATTGATCGGCAGCCGGTCATCGAGCACGGTTTTCTACTTGCACCGGTCGATCCGGGGCTCGGTACCACTTTCCACAATAGCCTTTTCGAGTCGAGTAGCAATCGCTGCCGGCGTAGCCAAGTGAGTTAAGCCATTCCATCCAACGTTCGTCATCATGTGATCGGCGCCACCACGCTGGCGGCCATCATGCTGTACTTGGACCGCATCTGCATCGCTGAAATTGCGAAGCTGGATGAATTCAAAAGCGCCTTGAGCTTGAGCGACCAGCAAACCGGAGCGGTCCTCTCCGCCTTTTTCTTTAGTTATGCACTGTGCCAAGTGCCCGCGGGTTGGTTGTCGGATCGTTTTGGTGCGCGGCGGATGTTGCCACTTTATATATGCATTTGGTCGCTATGCACGATCCTCACCGGGATGGCCACCGGATTCTTGATGTTGATCGTTGCCCGGTTATTGTTTGGTATTTCCCAGGCCGGCTGTTATCCCACGGCTAACATTTTGATCAAGAACTGGGTGCCGTTGCCGCGTCGCGGAACGGCCAGCAGCATCGTTTCCTTTGGTGGCCGATTCGGAGGCGCGATCGCCCCTTTGCTCACTGCCTGGTTACTCAAAGATTTCTTGTCGTGGCGGTGGGTGCTGGTGCTCTACGGCTGCGCTGGCTTCATCGTCGCACTGCACTTTTGGCGAATCTTTCGCGAGACACCTGAGGAGCATCCGCGGGTCGATGAGGCTGAGCGGGCGTTGATTGCGATGGATCCCTCACTGCCGTTTCGGATTGCGGTGGGGGACGCCGAGCCGCCGAGACGTGAGCCCGCTAATTTTCCGCCCATTGGTTTGTTGTTGCGCAGCGGGTCGATGTGGTTGATGAGTTTGCTGCAGTTTGGGATCAACATCGGTTGGGTCTTCTTGGTGACCTGGCTACCGACCTACCTCAAGGATGTTAAGCAGGTGGATCCGAAGATTGGTGGGCTGATGTCCACGATGGTGCTGACCGCAGGGATTGCCGGGATGTTGTGTGGAGGTCCCTTGACCGACTTTGCTACCAAGCGACTGGGGCGCCGTTGGGGGCGGACATTGCAGATGGTGGTCTGTTACAGCATTGCCATCGTCGCTTATCTATCCTGCCTGCGACTCGAATCGGCTTGGGCGTTTATTGCTGCCGCTGCCTTGATTGCCTTTGTGACCGACATGAGTGTGCCGGCGATCTGGGCTTACATGCAGGACGTGGGTGGCAAGAACACCGCGGCCGTTTTCGGCTGGGGAAATATGTGGGGCAATTTGGGGGCTGCACTGATTCCGGTGTCCGTGCCTTATGTGTTGAAGCAGTGGGATACGAACGGCGATTGGCACGAAGCGTTTTTGCTCTTTTCGTTAGGCTACTTAGTCGCCGCCTTGGCAGCGCTCGGCATCAACGCCAACCGCCGCATCGAGTAGCAGGGCTAAAGGATGTTGCGTAGCCCTAGCGTAATGGCTACAGTGACGGCTGTTTTGATACCGACTTCTTGGTCGAAGAGTGGTTGTTAGGTGACTTCGTGACACAAGATTCTACTGGTTCGAGCGACACATTGGGCGAGAGGCCTCGCGCTGCGATTGTTGCAAGTGATGATCTGACTATAGCGCCTGCTGGATTTCACTTGGGTTCCGTCGAGTGCCAAGACGCTCGCAGAGTAGAATTGGACAACCATCGGTCGATATGTTTTAACGGCTATGAAGTTCTGCGTGAAATTGGTCGCGGCGGGATGGGAGTCGTCTATCTGGCGAGGCAATCCAATTTGGATCGTCTAGTCGCCATCAAGACATTTATCTCGCAAGATCTGCAGGACACCCGCGGCGATTTGCTAAAGAATGAGGCGCGCTTGGTCAGTCGCTTGGACCATCCTGCCATTGTTCCCGTCTACGAGGTGAATATTGACGCTTCACCGGCCTATTTTTCGATGGCCTATGTGGCCGGTGAAAATCTGGCGGCATGCATATCGCGGCAGGTGTTGGTTGCTAAGAGAACGGCTCAATTGGGTGTCCGAATTGCCGACGCGCTCCATCATGCGCATCGTGCGAATGTACTACACTTGGACATCAAACCCGCGAATGTCTTACTCGATTCCAAAGGTGATCCAAAGCTCACCGATTTCGGCCTGTCAGCACTTTTAGATGCACCTGAGGAATATGATGGCATTGTGGGCACACCGCAGTTCATGTCGCCTGAGCAGGCTTTAGGTAAGAACCAAGAGCTTACAGTGGCTTCGGACATCTATTCTTTGGGGGCCGTATTGTATGCCTGCCTGGTTGGGAGACCTCCGATTGTGGCGGTTGACAGCGGGGACTTGATTCTTCGAATCGTCTCTCAACCGCCTGTTCCACTTGCAAGGTTCGGATTGCGCGTACCACGGCCACTGGAAGCGATTGTGCTGAAATGCCTCGAAAAAGATCCCAAACAGCGATACTCCACCGCGGAAGAACTGCGAGACGATTTAAATCGATTCTTATGTGGTGATCCAGTAAAAGCTCGAGCACCTGGAGTGTTGTCCATGCTTGGGTACTATTTGCGTCGTCACGTACTTGCTACCAGCGTGTCAGGATCAGTTGTGTTGTTATTGCTTGCCATGGTGGGCTGGATGACGACTCAATTTGTCGTACAGAGTCGTGAGTTGATCGTTTTGCGGGAATCATCCATTCAAGCTTCGCAAACTCTTGGTATTTATGAACGATTGATTGAATCGGCAGTTGCCAAAAACTCTGCCGAAGCAAATCCAAAGATCTCAGTTTTTGATGCATACTGCGATATAGCCCGCCAACTGTATGCTGCAGGGGACCGTCTTCGAGCAGCAAGGTATGCCGCCTTATCCATTCAGGTTGACGCAATTCGTGGATCGGAAGATGCTACAATTCGTGAGATCATAGAATCGTTCGCAGATGAAGCAGGTATCGATGACTGGAAGAACATGCCGTTGGAAGAATTGGCGGATAAGATTCTGACTTTGACGACTTCTGAAAGCTAAGACCGGAGAGCTGCAACATGACTTGGTACATCGAGTATGCTGGTGAAGATCATGGGGTTAGACGATTGCGCATCGATGCCCTTGGACCGATTCGAATAGGGCGTGGTACAGATAGCCACACCCAAATACCAGATCCTGCTTTGTCGAGGCTTCACTGCGAAGTTGAGTTGGCCGAGAACTCGCCTGTTGTTCAGGATCTTGGTAGTTCCTCAGGAACGTTTTTTGGTGGCCAGCGTATCGAACGCAGAAAACTGAATGCAGGAGAGGTCTTTCGGGCTGGAAATACGGACTTCAGAGTGGTCTTGGAATCAGAATTAGATGCACCGACCCAGATGGCTAAACGGCCACCAAGCGAAGGTGCTCTACGCGATATCATTGCTAAACTGGACGAAGCAAAGCTAATCGACCGGTTCGCCTTGACCAAGTTGGTAAACCGATCGGGTACGAGCCTTGTCTATCAGGCGATCAACGAAGAGAACGGGAAATCGGTGGCGGTCAAGGTGCTTCCTGTTCTCCAATCCAGCGATGAAGATGAGGCTCGATTCCTTCGAGCCTTGAAGATGTTGCAAGATATGCGGGAGCCCTTCATCGTGCGACTGTATCGGGCCGGTCGGCGACTGGGTTTCTGCTGGGTGGCTATGGAGTGGTTTGAAGCGGGTTCGGTTGTGGAGCGTATTCAGACTCACGGCATCGCGGGCCAGTTGAGCTGGAAGGATGCATGGAGAATTGCAAACTGTATGTCTCAAGCGCTACTCGTACTCGAGCGCGAAAAGATCGTCCATCGCAATATTCGTCCGACCAGCATTCTCTATCGCAGCAAAGAGGATCGTTGGGTCCTTTCGGATTTGGTCGTTGCCAAAGCTTTGGATGCGACCGGTAATACGGATGTGACGCAGCGAGTTTACTTGCCATCGAATCTGTCCTATACGGCTCCTGAACGATTGATGGGGGAGGAGTTGTTAGCAAATTCGTTGCAGGCTGATATTTATTCACTCGGAGCGATTCTTACGGAAGTTTTAACCGGACAACCGCCTTATGGCACTGGCGGTTTGACCGACATTTTGCCTCGGCTCAGACGACCAAGGCATCAGGTAAGCGATGGAACCCAGTTGGGAATGAGCGAATTATTCATGGATTTAGTCAATAGGATGACCGAACCGCTTCGAGCAAAACGTGTTTCGTCAGCAGCTGAGCTTTGGCAAGAGGTGCAGCGAGTTGGCAAATTGACCGGTATGCAAAACGTAAAACTCGATGACTGATGCGCGAACGTTCACTGATGACCGTGGCTAGTAATGGCAGAGGAATGGTGGCAGAGGAATAAATGCGGGGCGTTGCGGTTGATTTGACACTTTGCTGGACGCGCGTAGAAGTTCACGGTTCGATCGGTTCCTTCTCGAAATCGGTTTCGTTGACCCAGCCAGCGTTAACCTTTTCGCCCCGCAGGAACTTTTCGTAGAAGCCAGCCCCTTGCGTCGGCGTGTAGCTATCGAACAGGTCCCCCTTGCCTGCCATCCGCGGATCTCCTTGGGCTGCCAGCGTCGACTCCAGCCGCTCGCGCAGTGCATGCACGATGTCCGTCTTTTCGGCCGCCAAGTTATTGACGCAGTCGGGGTCGATCCGCAAGTCATATAATTCATCGGCCGGGCGCATGCCGAAGTTCAATTGCCAGAAGCGGTTGGCTCGATTGGCCCGTCCGAGCTCGAGCAGCAGCGTTTTGGTGGGACTGCCATCGGTGTCCAGATAACCGGTCTCGGGATTCCCCGCCGGCCATCGAGTCGGTTCGTAGTTCCTTAGATAGAGATACTCTTCGGTGACGATGCCGCGAATCGGATAGCCCCAATCGTTCGGACGGCCCACATCGGTTCGCTCCTTGCCAATCAACACATGATCGCGCTCGGGCACCACGCGACCAGTTTGCGCGCTTTCCAGAATAGGTCGCAAACTCTTGCCGGTCATGGGCAACATGCCGCTACTCTCCACGGCGATCCCCGCAAAATCGAGAACCGTCGGCGCGATGTCGGTGAAGTCCACAAAGTCCTCGATCGTGCGTCCCGGATGTTGCACACCACTCGGCCAGCGAATCGCCAAGGGAATGTGGTTCGAGTCGTGGTAGGCGTAACCCTTAACCCGCGGGAAAGGCATGCCATGGTCGCTGGTCACAATAACCAGCGTATTGTCCAACAGCCCGCGTTGTTCCAGCTCGGCGAGCATGCGACCAAGATGTCGATCCACATGCTCGACCTCAAAGGCGTAGTCCAGCATGTCGTGGCGGACCGTTTCATTGTCGGGCCAGTATCCCGGCACGCGGTCGATGTCCGATAGGCTTTTGCCACCCTTGTTGACACCCACCTGGAACTCGTAGCCACGATGCGGCTCGGTGCTGCCATACCAAAAGCACCATGGAGCATCCTGCGGTGCGGCGTCGAGGAAATCTGTGAAGTTCGCCGCATAATCATTGTTGCTGATCGCTTGCGCGGGCGGTTCGGCTTTGCGATCGTTGAACGGGAGCCCAGTGATCTTGCGTGGCTTGACACTGGCGTCGTTGGCGATGCCCGGCCCCCAGCCCTTGCCTGTGATTCCCATGTGCCAATCGTGGTCCATGAGCACCTCAGGCCAGCTCTTGAGTTTGGGTGGGAAGACGGCCATATGATTACCCGCCTCTTCGTTTTGCCAGAGGTGCCGTCCGGTCAGAATAATGGCCCGCGACGGAGCGCATTTGGCCATCGGCGTGTAGGCGTTGGTAAACAGCAATCCCTCGCGGGCGATACGGTCCAGCGAAGGTGTGTTCACCCAAGGCGTACCATAGGCACCGCCGTGCAGTCCCCAGTCATCGGCGATGGCAAACAAGATGTTCGGTCGCCCTGGTTCCTGACCGCGAACCGCACCGCCGATCGCGGCCAGCATAAGCAGTGAACAAATAAGTTGTTTCATGGTGATTGGCCTCAAAACGGACGCATGCAAGGAAGTTGACAACTTTATCGCCGATCCGGAACTGGGTGGGGACGGACGGAGTTGGCACGTTGTTCGATGGGAGCTGTCCATTAGCCATGTAACAACTGAGCGCGTTACTTGTTCGAGTTGCCGCATGGGTCGAACCTTCGAATGTCGCCGGGCACACCCTCGGCGTCGCCGAGTGCAGCGCCTGGGCGATCATGATACCAAGCTGTCACCGCTTCATCGATTTTCGCGGGTGTAATCCGCGGGTTTTCTTTTTTTAACTTGTGAATAAACGCCCGCTCGCCGAGTTCAACGAGTTCCAGAATCATCTCGAATTTTAACTTCGTATCGGTCATGGTTACTCGTTTTTCCGATTAGGCCTCCATTCCTCTGCCAATCTTGTCTTGCCTTGTTGGTTCATCGCACTATTTGCGGGTGTTCCGATATGGATTGGTTGGTTCTTCCATAATCTCTGACAAACCATGATTTCACCTAATTGCTTCCAACGAATCCAAGGAGACCACGAATCTCGTTCTTCCATTCGTGGTCTCCTTTCATTCGTTGGACTCCTCTTGCATGGCATTTTTGCTGCGAAAGAACTAAAGGAAAGCAGGAACTTTAGCAAGCTCCACTATCAAAAATTCCCTCGCTCACAATGTGCGATCGTAGAGTCGGTAGGTTTTGCTGCGCTCCAAGCCGCTGCGCTCGAGACTGGCCCGCGAAAGGTGATTGGATTCAAGCACCCACGAGAATTCGCCACGTTCAATCCCCAAGCGTTTGATGTCGGCCAACATCCGCTCCAAAGCAAGTAGCCCAAAGCCCCATTTTTGAAACTCTGGCAACACATTGGTGCTCATCAAACGCACTCGCTTGAGTTTGCGTTTGCTCAATAACAGGCGGATGAACCCAAACGGAAAGAGCCGTCCGTCGATCTTCTTGATTACGGGATTGAAGTCGAGCAACCCCAAGCCGGCTCCAATCGGCTTTCCGTCCACTTCGATGATCGATGTCAACGCGGGTAGCAACAGATGCTTGAGCCCTTTGGCTTGATGTGCCACCTCGGCGGCCGACAAGGGAACAAAGCCCCAGGTGGCGACCAAGGACTTGTTGTAGAGATCAAGAAACAGATTGACCTCTTCGTCAAAGCGCTTCAAATCGAATGGACGCACCTTGACATTAAACCGCCGCTTGAGCTCTTCGATCACAAATGTCAATTTGGGATCCAGGTTAGCAATCATCGACACATAGCCTTCAAACGCGTAAAGGTCCTGCGTCTTCTCAAAACCAAATTCCAACAGCAGTCGCTCGTAGTAGGGGTAGTTGTAGGTCATCATGAAGGTCGGGGGCGAATCAAAGCCGTCAACGAGTAAACCGATTTCATGGTTCAAACTGGGATTGGTAGGGCCGCGAACATCGGTCATCCCCTCCGCCTTCAAGTAACCGCAGGCTTCGGTCAGCAGCAGTTCGGAGGCGCGGCTGTCATCGATGCAATCGTAAAATCCAAAGAAGCCCCGTTTTTCATTGAACCGCTCGTTGTGACCGACGTTGACCAACGCGCAGACTCGGCCCACCGTCCGACCGTCCTTCAGTACGATGAAGTTCTCACAGCGATTGTCGATATAAAACGGGTGCTTGAGGAAGCCCACCAACTCCTTTTGATTCTGCACCAGTGGCGGAACCCAGTTTTTGTCGTTGCCGTACAAGTCCCATAATAGATTCATGTACCGTTTTTGATCGCCGCGATTCTTGCCGACCGTCCGGACCTCATAAGTGGCTGACATCCTGTTATTTCTCTTTCCGGAAAGGGCTCATCAAAGAAAGCGTGCGGTAATTTTAGTGACTGTTCACGGCAATGTAGAACAATTGTCCTCAATTGTTTTGTCTGCAGTTTGTTTTGTCTGCAGTTTCGGGCAACCATCGCGGGGAATAAAACAGTTGGGGACAACTGTTCTACATTGTTGGGAAACAGTTGGGGACAACTGTTCTACATTGGGGCGATCACGTCGCGATCAAAATAGTTGATACTCATCCCGGCGTCGACTACCACGGACTGGGCTGTGATGCCGCCCGACCGTGGGCTGAGCAAAAACGCGGCAGTGTCTGCGACTTCATCGGTCCCGAGAGCTCTTCCACGCGGGATGACCCGCTCGGCGTACAGAAAAGCGTCGACATAGCCGGGAATCCCCGCCGAGGCGCTGGTCTTGAGCAATCCCGCAGCCACAGCGTTGAAACGGATCTCGCTAAAGCGGCTAAAGGACTTGGTCAAAAACGCCAGCGAGGAATCGAGGGCCGCTTTGACAGGGGCCATAAAGCCGTAACTCTCACTAGCCATCCGTGTTGTCGAAATGCTGATGGTGACGACACTCCCGCGCGGATCGAGCTGCTCCTTGAAGGCGTTGGCCAGTGCGATCAACGAAAAACAACTGATATCGACCGCCTGCAGGAATTGTCGCCGGGTCGTTTCGTGAAAGGGATGGATGCCATCGCTGTAGTCGGCAAATGCAATGGAGTGGACCATTCCATAAAATCCGTCGAAGTCACTTTTCAACTGCGCGGCAAGTAGATCGATCTGCTCTTGATGTTCGACATCGCAGACGTAGATCGGTCGTTCGCTCAGCAGCTTGGTGAGCTGCGTTTGCCGTTCGGGACTGCGGACGATATAGACCACCTCGGCCCCTGCCTCTTCCAGCGTCATGGCGACTTTATAGGCCACACTCTTTTTGTTGGCGACGCCGAAGACGAGGACGCGTTTGCCAGTGAGCTTTAGGAAATCGGCCATAGATAACCAGCGGGGTTCAAGAGTTGGGTTGGGCTAAGGTGCAGGCGAAGTCGAGTCGTGCGGCGAGTTTACCGGCGACGGTAATTTTAGCCGTTAAGAAATAGGCGTTCGAGACGACTTCGTTGAGAGTGACGGCGATGTCGATGGTATCACCGGGCCGCACCATCTGCTTGAACTTGACTCCATCGAGCCGTGTGGCCACCGGTACAAGACCTGTCACTTCGGCATTCAGTTTGGACAACAAGATCGCGCCGGCCTGCATGCCGCATTCGCACAAGATGACACCGGGTACAAGTGGAAAACCTGGGAAATGTCCCTGTACAAAGAACTCGTCGGCATGGAACGTCTTGCGGCAAGCGATGGTCGAATCGGTCTGGTCAACGATTTCGTCGATCAGCAGCATGGGAGGTCGATGGGGGATGGCCGCTTGGATACTGGCGGTGTCGATAGATTCACTCATGCCAGAGCTCCCTTTTTCATCAAGTGCTGGTCGACATCGTTGGCGACGATCACTCCGTAGTTAATCGCCCCGAGCCAGCCGGACATGATGATGCCGACACTTCCGGCGTGATACAAGCCGGAAATCTGTTCGGGCAGTGCGCGGCTGACAGCCAGCCCTTCAAACTTGGTCCCGAAACTGGCGCCGGACAGGTGTTTGGTGTAGTGCTGAAAAGTTTTCGGAGTGGCCGCCTCGACGTGGTCCACTTTGTCATGGATGCCGGGCACATATTTGTCGAGTGCATCGAGGGTGGTGCGAATCAAATCTTGTTTGCTCGCTTCGTAATCTTCTTCGTTAAGGTCGGCCCAATCTTCGTAGCGGGCATTGGTACTGCTCACGATGGCAAAGCGACGTTTGGCTTCGGGCCGCGTGCGAGGGTAGTAAAAGCTAAACGTTCGGCTGGTGATGTTGCGGCTGAGCAGGGCCTCGGTGCGGAACAGAGGGGCCGTGGAACTGAACAAGAGATCGCCGGTCGATTCCTCGATCTCCACCCCTTCCTTGATCGCCATGTAGACTTGCGTGCTGCTGTTGTTCAATCGCACCTGGCGGGCTTGATCGATAAAGCCCGGATCGAATTTCTCGGCTCCGACCAGGTTGAACACGGTGGCGTTGAGATTCGAGTTGCTAATCACGGCGCCGCAGCCGATGCGGCGTCCGTTGACCACGACCGCTTCGACCCCCTTCGCGCCCACTTCGATGCGGCTCACATCGCAGCGGATACGGCAGTCGACTCCGTTGTGCTTCAGTTCCTTTTCCATCTTGCCGATCAAGTCATCGGTTCCACCTTCGTAGATGAACACCCCTTTGGCCATGAAGTTCGAAAAGACGATGCCGTAGGTGATCGCGGGATCTTCCAGCGTGGAGCCGTTGGCATAGGTGATCGGCTCCATCAACAGCCGCACCACATCTTCGCGACCCGGAAAGAACTTCTCGAACAACTGGCCGGTCGTCATCGACTGGTCATCATAAAAATTCATGCTTCGCGCCGCGTCGAAGAAGCTCTGCACATTTTCGGCAGGCACCCCAAAATCACTGGTCAACAGCCGCGTGAAGTCCTCGCGGTTGAAGGTCGTGGTCAAGGAGAACATCGGGTTATCGAAGCGGATGTTTTTCAGTTGCTCGATATTCGACGCGATATCTTCGTTCCAGTAGCGGCGGCAGCTCTTGAGCATCCCGGCCGGAAAACCGTGGAGGGAGATGTCAAAAATGTGGCTGCCGGGGCGACGAAACCAAGTCGCCAAACCACCCATTTTGTAATGCTGTTCCAGCAGCAAAACGCGATGCCCGGCTCGTCCCAGAATGTTGGCCGTGGTCATGCCTGCCAGCCCGCTGCCGATCACTATCACGTCGTAATAATCGTGGCAACCCTTGAGAAAATCGCGAGCCATAGGGGGTACATTGAGGAGTGCGGGGAATTGGGCTGAATTGAGTCAGGATAAGTCACTTTATCGACTCTGCCAACCACCACCGAAGGCTTCTATGGCGAATCAAGGGCTTCTGTAAATCGAAAGCGTCACGGTTCTCGTTCAGTGGATTCCCGGATTTTTTTGGCTCGCCCCTGCGTCCACAAGAGCAAGCCTTCCAGGCGTTGTTTACCGCGATGGAAATACTCTTCACCCAAGTTGCTTAGATGTTGGCGACACAATGCGCGTCCCCTCTCGAGCCAGTCGTCGGATACGGGAGGCGAAACCGTTCCTGATTTTATCAACGCGATCGCCAAAGCTTCCCCCAATTGTTGGTGCCCTTCCACGGTCGGATGAACGTGATCGACGAGCCAGCGGTTACCGACGAGGCCGAATTCACTCAGTTGGCCAAAATATTGATCGGCATCAAAAAGAATTGTGTGATGTTTGATCGCAACATCCTCCAACGCAGTTTGAATGTCCGTAGTTGCCCGCAAGGGACATACGTCTAGATCTTTGGCAAGGACCAATCGCACCCGCGCCATTTCGATCTCACCGTTAAGGAAATAGAGTTTACCGAGCAAATAGTTAGCATCCGCATGGCCCGGATCGATTTGCAAGGCAGCCATTAAGGCAGTGATGGCTTGGTCTCGATCGTCACTGCGGCGCGCCTCTTGCCAAAGTTGATCAAAGTGCTGTTGTTGTTCGAGCGACAACGTCTTGTCGACTTCGAATTTTAACGGCGGGCAGTCTAACAAGTTTGAGACAGGCTTGATTAGCATCAATGGGACGGCTGCGGCGCGACAAAGCTGCGTCATCTGCTCTACATTCCAACGAAAGTGCTCGACGACCGGCTCACGCCATGGCGCAGCGCGCGTGTAGGCCTCAAGTCCTCCCTGGTAGTCCAGCAACGCGTCGACTTCCGCTTGCATGACCGTTCTGGACTTGCCCTCGGGCGCGGATCGACTCGCTGTATTCCCGATTGCCAACCGTACCAGTTGCACTGTCTTCAAGTCGGCCAGTGAGGCACCAAGGCGCTGCCACCAAGGACGTGAATCATACTCCGCATAGCTGCGTCGTTCCAGGTATTCGTTGTGACCGGTGTAAATGACAATCAGATCGGGCTCGTAGTCGAGTACCTCGCGCAAGATCGCGAGCACTCGGTAGCTCGCGTAGGACAGTCCCCCGCAATTGATAACCTCAAGCGTGCGGTCCGCGTCGGCGGCTTGCAAGTACAGGCCAAGCCAATAGGGAAAGGCAGTTTCGGAGCTGTAGGGTTCGCCATAGGTCGTTGAGCCACCGAGTGCAAATACTCGGAAAGTCCCCGGTGACTTCTCCAGCGAAAAGCTTGCCGGACGGAATAAGTTCATTCGTTCGGCGCCAATTTCCATTCTCCCATCCGTGGTCGGTCGGAAGAGAGGCTGCAACTGTTGTAAATCAACAAACGGATCTACCGCAGGCGGTGCCGCGGGAATCTGCATTACTTGGCAGAGGAGTTCGATGAACGTTAGCGGGATGAGACCAACGAATATTGCGGCCAGCCGCAGCTTCCAGCGTTGCTTGCGCCGCGACCGGGGCGCATGACCGGCTGCAGCAATCGCCGGAGTCAAATTGCGGTCTGCCGTAGTGGATGGTTCCGGCGCCAATTTGCTGTTCCCTTTCCAAGATTGTCGACTAGCATAATGTTACCGGTGCGGCCAAAAAAGTAGGTTTCAAGAGCATGTTGCAGGCGTTTTAGCAGGTAGACAAACGCTCAATTTAGCCCGCGAGGCCGCCGAGCGCCGTTATTATCGTCTGGAGTGATTGATGCAGGTCCTGGTTACGGGTTCGAGTGGTTTAATTGGTTCGGCAGCAGTGCGTCATTGGGATTCGCTGGGTGCGGATGTCGTTGGCGTGGATAACAACATGCGTCAGCTGTTTTTTGGCCCGCAGGGGAGCACCAAGTGGAATTTGGAGCGTTTGTTGGCCGATACCACCAATTTCACGCATGAATCGCTTGACATTTTTGATCGCGATGCCATTAAAAACTTATTCTCGAGGCAACGCTTTGATTTGATCATCCATTGTGCGGCCCAGCCGTCGCACGACAAGGCCAAGGACATTCCCTTGCTTGACTTCGATGTGAACGCCGGCGGGACGATCAATCTACTCGAAGCAACCCGACAGCACTCGCCGGATGCTGTATTTTGCCATATGAGTACCAATAAAGTATACGGCGACGCCCCAAATGAAGTTCCCCTGGTCGAATTGGAGTCGCGGTGGGAGTATGCGCGGCAAGAAGATTGGCACGGGATTGATGAACAATGCCGCATCGATCGGACAACGCATTCCCTGTTTGGTGCATCCAAGTGCGCTGCGGATGTCATCGCCCAAGAATATGGTCGCTACTTTGATATGAAAGTGGGCGTGTTTCGAGGCGGTTGTTTAACTGGGGCAAGTCATTCTGGGGTCGAGCTGCATGGCTTTCTATCCTACTTGGTCCACGTCGCTGTTCACGAAAAACCTTACACCATCTTTGGATACAAAGGAAAACAGGTCCGCGACCAGATTGAAAGTAGCGACGTGATCTTCGCCTTTGAAGAATTTTCCAAGAACCCACGACCGGGCGAAGTTTACAATCTGGGAGGTGGCCGCGAGAACGCCGCGTCGATGCTCGAGTGCATTCAATTGATCGAATCGATCAGCCCTTATCGCGTTCGGCACTCTTACAGTGAAACGAATCGGGTGGGAGACCATATTTGCTACATTAGCGACTTGCGCAAATTACAGTCGCATTATCCTCAATGGTCCATACGCATGAAGTTGCCAGAGATACTCGGTCGGATGATTGAAATGGAAGAAAGCAAGCGTAAAACGTCGGTCGCCACATCGTAGCGCGTCTTTACCAGCAAACTCACCGCGTTTGCTTGTGGACGATAGGTGGCATCGTTGAGACGCGGTCAGGGGAGCGCGACGCTCCTGCGGAGCCTTCTCGGCCGCAATCTATCTTTCACAAGCAATGGGCGTGTACTCGATTGGATTGTGGACGTTAGGACGCTGCCCGTAAAAGCTCGGCAGGAGCCTCGCTCTCCCGACAACACATTTTGCATGGCAAAGCACAATGAAAGATATTTAGAGCCGGTGGCCTAACTCGCACGTAAAGTCGATGCCCAAAAGAGACGGTTATAAATGGGGGTTAAAAATAAAATGCAAATGCATGAGATCGAAGTCGGCCACCTG